>JBMCYV010000012.1:0-68527 GCA_049199595.1 Candidatus Nitrosomirales archaeon | reverse complement strand
AGTAATAATCAGTACCAGGCGAAGTCTCAAATCCTCCACCTATCTTGTTGCCGTTAGTAGAGCCATTTTCAATCCATATGCCATAGTTCATGTTTTTGCCAGGTTCGTCTGAGCCAAAGCCGCCCTTGTTTGCAATAATGGACGTGGTAGTAGCAGATGAGTAATCCTTGCTTGTTATGAACCATGCAGCTAGGCTGAATTTCTGTAGGCTGAGTGTGAGTAGAGGACTGCTAGGTACATCAACGTAATAATTGCCTAAAAACAGTAATCCGGTGGTACTGTAACTGCCTTGGTATGCACTAGTAATCTCTTGAGCGGTCAGAGCTCTTTTCCAAAGTTTTATTTCGATCTGACCAGTAAAGTGCCTGTCTGCACTGAGAGAATTGGCGCCTATTCTCAATGGTTGTGTACCTGTTGTATCTGGTATAGCAGTAGTGGATTTACTGGCTACTTGTGAGCTATCGACGTATAGTCTTAGCACTGACTTGTCATAAGTAAGAACAGCATAGTGCCACTTGCCATCATTGTATTTGGCATTAGACTTCAAGTAATAATCAGTACCAGGCGAAGTCTCAAATCCTCCACCTATCTTGTTGCCGTTAGTAGAGCCATTTTCAATCCATATGCCATAGTTCATGTTTTTGCCTGCATCTTCTGATCCGAATCCACCTTTGTTTGCAATCAGTGACTTGACAGTGGCAGTGGAGTAGTCTTTGGTTGTTTTGAACCAAACAGCTAAAGTGAATTTTTCTAGGCCAAGTGCCGGATATTCGGGCATATCGTAGTAGTTAGAGCCATTGGCAGAAAAGTACGAATTTGGGATAGCATTTGCTTGCCAATTTATTAGACCCGCAAGCATTGGCAACGGCATCAATAGGACAATCAGACCTATTGCCAAAAAAACAAGTGATTTACTACCTAGAATAGACTCTAGAATCGACTTCATTGGATTGAACACTTGGCAGGCAGAAGATGATTACTTTTAAATTTTATTATATTAGGATCTAGAGTCTTTCTCTATTTATTCTTATTAACTTTCTCCGTGAGACATACACCTTGGCTTCCAATCCAATGTAATACGCGTTACTGAAGTCTCGTAATTTGCAAGTCCCAATCACATTGCTGCGCTAGCTGGCTCGTCTCGGGACCAAACCTTTTGAAAAGAGCAAGGTGTAATCCTAGGGATCGTGTGCCAGGCTCCACTCATTATTGAATATCGTGAGATAATCGGCAATTGCCTGTGGGTTTCTGGTAATAATTGAAGCATCCTGAGCCGAATCCAAATGATCGTCATGCCAGTTCTGCGAGCCTACGAATAGCATTTGATCGTCGACGAGAATGGCTTTTGCATGCAATCTCTCATCAGTCCCTATGTTCTTTTGGTCCAGCTTGTGTGGTACGTTGTTCCTAGTGAAGAAATGTCCGCCCCCTGGTACCTCAAAATATTTCGGGTCATCTAGGACCATCTGAACATTAGCACCTCTTTGGTACGCGCTTCTAACTTCGTTTAGTAATTTAGTTTCTGGCGCGTTCATATTTGTGGAATTATAGTCCACCATAAACATAAGTACTTTGATGCTCTGAGCATTCTTTATACTTTCTAAAAGAAGATTATTGTACTCGAAGCCGTTTGCGAATCGCTCGTAGTAAAAGTCATTAACGACTACCTTCTTGCTCCCTTGAAGCCACAATATGTTGAGCAGGTCGTAAGCTTCGGCCACTGTGTCCGGGCTGTTGGTCTTCAGCGTCAGTTCACGATTGCGTTCCAAGCCATTCTTGTTCCAGTTAGCAGACCCCACGTATGCAATTTTGTTATCAATTACAACTACTTTGAAGTGGTTCGAGATTATCACATACGGTATTCCCTTGTCGGTTAGCAGAGTGGGCGTATCAGGATACTGTTGCAGGGTATGATCAGAAAACACTAGCCTAACTTCAACTCCTCTATCCACTGCTCTCTCTAGTGCATCAATTACCTTGTTAGTCGAATAAGGTTCGACATAAAACATGGCCGCATGTACAGATGATGTTGCATTGTCAATCTCGCTTGCAATATCATTCATATAATCTGGTGTTTTTAGTAATGTGTTCTGGATGTTTGAATCTATTACAACCTTTCTCACAGTATTTGTAGCCGTGTAAGATCCATCATTGACAGAAAGCTGGAAAACCAGACTTTTTTCGCCCACAACATCTGGAGCTGTGAAGAAGGCTGTAGCGCGGTTAGCATTTGTTATCGTTACATTTTGACCCGATAATCTGATCCAAGAGTAAGTTAATGCAGCTGCATCTGGATCAAAACTACCTGTTCCATCAAGAGATCCTTGATTATTCTCTGTCACAACCTGAATAGATCCAGGATTAGCCAAGGGTACGTGTGCCATGTCTACATGTTGAACTTGGTCGCTTTCGCTAATTATACCTGAGAAATATTGGTTCGATATATCAGCTTGTGTGAGCGCGCTGCTCCATACTCTCACCTCGTCTATTTCACCGGTAAAGTATCTGTCATTTTGAAGAGAGTTTGCGCCTATTCTCAATGGCTGGGTTCCTGTTGTATCTGGTGAAGATGTAGTGGGTCTACTAGCTATCTGTAACCCATCTATGTATAGGCGGAGCGTTGAGCCATCATAGGTGAGGACGGCATAGTGCAACAAGCCGTCATTATACGTTGCTGATGATGTGAGAAATATATCAGTACCGTCTAGCTTTTCAAATCCTGCGCTGACCTTCTGGGTATTTTCTAGCCATATTCCATAATTCATATTCTGACCTCCCAAGTCAGTTCCGAATCCTCCTTTATTGACAATCATTGCTTGTGATGTAGATGTTGAAGGTGTCTTGAACCAGGCAGCTACGCTAAATCTCTGTAAGTGTAAAGTTGCGCTGTCCGGTACATCAATATATTGATTACCTGAAAAAGTGTAAGCAGGCGCGTACCTATAGCCACCTGCAGTATTGATAACATTGATGTTAACAAAGTCGGTAGACTGAAGTTGTCCATCACTTACAGTTAGTGAAAAGCTTAATGTGACATTAAATGCGACAGTTGGTGCTGTAAACGAGGGGTTGGGCGTGCTGGCTCCAGTCAGTGTTACGGATGGCCCAGCTGTCTGGATCCATGAATATGTTATTGGTTGTCCGTCTGGGTCTGAGGTACCTGTGCTGGTTAATGAGACAGGGTCGCCTTCATTGACTGTTTGGTCAGGTCCGGCACTTGTTATTGGAGTACTATCATAGCTTACCCCATTCATATGTACTAACTGCCCATCTAGACTGAATATCCCAGAGAAGTACTGTTCAGAAATCTCGGGTGTGACTAATGCTCGGCTCCATACTCTCACCTCGTCTATTTCACCGGTAAAGTATCTGTCATTTTGAAGAGAGTTTGCGCCTATTCTCAATGGCTGAGTTCCTGTTGTATCTGGTGCTCCTCCTGACCTGAAAGCGACCTCCGTACCGTCTACATATAGCCTAAGGATAGAGCCATCATGAGTAAGAACCGCATAGTGCCATTGGCCGTCATTGTATTTGGCGCTAGACTTCAAGAAGATATCTGGGCCGGCTGATGTTTCAAACCCTCCACCTATTTTGTTACCATCGGTTGAACCATTTTCAACCCATATGCCATAGTTCATGTTTTTGCCTGGGTCTTCAAAACCAAAGCCACCCTTGTTGGCAATCACTGACTTGACAGTAAGAGGCGCATAGTCCTTTGTGGTCTTAAACCAGGCAGCTAGGCTGAATTTCTGTAAGCTGAGCGAAGGATGGTGTGTAATGCTAAAAGATGAAGATCCTGTTGCTGGGAAAGCAGGTGAGTAGTTATAGCCTCCAGCTGTATTAATGACCATCACGTTGACGCTAGCTGTACTATTCGAGCTTCCGTCGCTTACTGTAAGTGAAAAGCTTAATGTGACATCAAATGCAACAATCGGAGCGGTGAATGATGGGTTTTCGGCATTAGGATCATCCAAGAATACTGTTGGCCCAGCTGTTTGCATCCAAGAGTATGTCAAAGGGTCTCCGTCGGGGTCTGAGCTGTCGGCACCAAGCAGAATAACTGGATCGGTACCTTCATTCGCATTTTGGTCAAGCCCTGCGTTCGCTACTGGTGGCTGGTTGGTGTGTTGTATAACTACATCAGCATCATCAGTCGAAGTGCCACCCTTTCCATCATTTACAGTGAGCCTAAAGGTGAGCACGTCGCCACCAATGCCAACTTCTGGAGCAGTAAACGTCGGTGTAGCCGTGTTGGCACCAGTTAGCGTTACTGAAGGTCCAGCTGTCTGGGTCCATGAATATGACAGTGCGTCACCGTCTGGGTCAGAACTGGCTGTTCCGTCAAGGGTAACAAGAGTACCTTCAATTGCTACCTGATCAGAACCTGCATTGACGAATGGGTACTGATTAGCACTGACACCGTTGAAATGTAGACGCAATCCTACTGTGTTGAAAATTCCCTGATTGTACTGGTCTGCAACCTCTGCGTCGCTTATCATGCTGTTCCACACTCTTACCTCATCAATCTCGCCAGTAAAGAACCGCTTTCCTTCTAGTGCATCTGCACCTATTCTCAATGGCTGATTTCCCGTTGTATCTGGTACAGCAGTAGTGGATTTACTGGCTACCTGCGCTCCATCTATGTATAGTCTTAGCACTGACTTGTCATATGTAAGAACGGCATAGTGCCATTGGCCGTCATTGTACCTCAGAGGCGACCTTACAAAAATGTCTGGACCGGCAGATGTTTCAAATCCTGCTTCTATCTTGTTGCCGTTAGTAGAACCAAAGTCGACCCATATGCCATAGTTCATGTTTTTGCCTGGGGCATCTATTCCAAAGCCGCCCTTGTTTACAATCACGGATTTGGCAGTGGCAGTGGAGTAGTCTTTGCTTGTCTTGAACCAGGTGGCCAGAGTGAATTGCTCTAGGCGTAATGACAGATTATCTGGTACGTCTGTATAGCTAGCTCCGCCTGCAATATAAGAAGGAGAGTAGTGATAGCCAGCGGCGCCTACATTGTTGATTGTAATGTTGACGGTATCCGTATTACTTGCCGCTCCATCGTTGACAGTCAGTCTAAACGTTACCACAGTGCTGCTGACACTTATGTCTGGTGCAGTAAATGTCGGTGTAGCAGAGGTTGCATCGGATAAAGTAATGGTCAATCCTGATGAGTCAACCTGCTCCCAGAGAAATGTTAGCGGTTGCGGGTAGCTGTCCGGGTCAGAACTAGCTGTACCCTGTAAAGTAACAAGTACGCCTTCATTTACAATCTGGTCAGGTCCGGCATTAGCTACTGGTGGCTGATTGACATTCTGCACGGTGACATCAACATCATCAGTCGAAGTGCCACCCTTTCCATCATTTACAGTGAGCCTAAAGGTGAGCACGTCGCCTCCAAGCCGAACTTCTGGAGCAGTAAACGTCGGTGTAGCCGTGTTGGCACCAGTTAGCGTTACTGAAGGTCCAGCTGTCTGGGTCCATGAATATGACAGTGCGTCACCGTCTGGGTCAGAACTGGCTGTTCCGTCAAGGGTAACAAGAGTACCTTCGCCAACTGTCTGATTGGTGCCGGCATTAGCTACTGGTGGCTGATTGACATTCTGAACAGAGATGTTGACATTATCAGTTGTCGTTCCTCCTCTAATTTTTGAATGTCCATCGTTGACTGTCAGCTTAAAGGTAAGGGTATTACCACTAGTAGGAACATTTGGAGCCGTAAATGACGGTGTAGCCGTGTTGGCACCAGTTAGCGTTACTGAAGGTCCAGCTGTCTGGGTCCATGAATATGACAGTGCGTCACCGTCGGGGTCTGAGCTAGCTGTGCCATCTAGAGTAACAAGCACGCCTTCATTTACAGTCTGGTCAGGTCCGGCATTTGCTATGGGAGCGACGTTATTACTCACTCCATCCATATGTACAAGCAACCCGCTTGTATCTAAAATGCCCTGATTATACTGATCTATAATCTCTTTACTACTGATGGCTCTATTCCACACTCTTTCTTCATCAATCTCGCCAGAGAAGAATCTCTTTCCCTCCAGTGCATCTGCGCCAATCCTTAGTGGCTGAGTTCCAATGTTGTCTGGTATGGCAGTAGTAGACTTGCTAGCTGCCTGCGCTCCATCTATGTATAGTCTTAGCACTGACTTGTCATATGTAAGAACGGCATAGTGCCATTGGCCGTCATTGTACGTTCCAGGAGACCTTACAAAGACATCTGGGCCGGCAGATATTTCAAATCCTGCTTCTATCTTGTTGCCGTTAGTAGAGCCATTATCAACCCATATGCCATAGTTCATGTTCTGGCCTGGGGCATCTATTCCAAAGCCGCCCTTGTTTGCAATCACAGATTTGGTGGTAGAAGTAGCATAGTTCTTTGTGGTCTTGAACCAAGTGGCCAGGCTGAACGTTTCTAGGCTGAGTGAGGGGTGATGATTAGTATCAAAGTAATTAGTGCCATCGGCAATAAATGACGGCAGGTAATGATACCCTTGAAGGTTATTAATTGTAACATTAACAGTATCAAAAGCGTTACCACCCAAGCCGTCATCGACAGTCAGCTGGAAAGTGAGGATAGCACCTGTAAAGTTTACTTCTGGAGCTGTAAAAGAAGGAGTACTGGTATTGGCACCAACCAACTCGACTGGTAGACCACTCGTCTGCGCCCAAGAATACGTCAAAGTGTCACCATCTGGGTCAGAGCTAGCTGTACCATCTAGGGTAACAAGTATGCCTTCATTTACAGTCTGGTCAGGTCCGGCGTTAGCTGTCGGCGAAGAATTAGCAGTAGCTGTAGAGTCGATAACTGTTATGCTAATACTGTCGGAGCTAGTATTACCATCGTTATCAGTCACTATCAAATTAAATGATAGGATCTCACTATCATCAATGTCTGGAGCATCAAATGATGGCATGGCAGACGTATCATTGTCCAGCGCAACTACTGTACCAGATGTCTGGTTCCATGAAAAAGATGAAATGGTACCGTCTGAGTCGCTGCTGGCAGTTCCATCTAATATGACATTAGTCCCTTCATCTACAGTTAGGTTAGAACCAGCGTTAGCGATGGGGGGTGCGCCGTCTGGAGGAGATGAATCATTAACTGTAATATTGACACTATCTGTATCTGAAGCAAGAAAGCCGTCATCTACGATGAGTTCGAAAGTAAGGATTTCAGTACCATTGGGTATCGAGGGAGACACGAAGGTTGGAGTTATAGTAGTGGCATTTACTAGCGTAACAGCAATGCCAGCTGTCTGGTTCCAGAAATATGTTAATGGATCGCTATCCGGGTCACTGCTTCCCGAGCCATTCAACATAACAACTCCTTCCTCAATCACCGACTGATCTATGCCTGCATCAGCTACAGGGCTTTGGTTGATATTATTTACAATTATGTTCACAATGTCGGTAGCATTCCCACCATTGCCATCATCAACTGTTAGCTCGAAGGTGAGTGTCTCGCCTCCGGATGTAACCTCTGGCGCATTGAATGATGGTTCAGCTGTAGTAGCGTTCAATAGTGCTATAGCCGTTCCATTTATCTGATTCCATGAATATGTTAGCGTATCACCATCTGCGTCAGAACTAGCTGTACCATCCAAAGAGACAGGGGTACTTTCGCTTACACTCTGGTCAGGTCCGGCATCAGCGACGGGAGCCATAGGGACGTTGTTTACTATTACTTCTACAGAATCAGTGTCATTCCCACCTATGTCATCATTGACAGTTAGTTGGAAAGTAAGGGTGGCATTTGCAGGGCTTACTTGTGGAGCTGTAAATGAAGGTGTGGCAGAAGCAGGATCATCTAGACCAACCGAGGGACCACTCGTCTGGTTCCAGAAATAGGTTATCGGATTGTCGTCTGGATGGTCACTTGCTGAACCATTTAGGGTAACTTGGAATCCCTCGTCAACTGCTTGATCATCACCAGCGTTAGCTACCGGCGGCTCATTTGCAAAGGCGTGATGAAATCCTGTTCCGGCTAGCAATAAGCCTGAATTTCCAAGAATACTTGCTAGTATCATACACACTACCAGGATACTAAGAGCCTTTCTTTCGATAGGCATGATCTAACGCTTCAGTGAAGCCATCATGGACATATATTTGAGTTAGTATAGAAAATATCGGCGGTAATTAGGTATCACGGGGTATTTAATCGTCGTTTGATGAATTTCTCCGGATTCGAGGGCTCTTCCATAGGAACACTACTCACATGTATCCCAAAGACTTCAGGCGGTCTTCTATCAATTCCTGTTCGGCTTTTGATAGAACTTGTTCCTGAACAGTTGAAGCACTGGATTGGACATACTTGACAGGTCTCTTTGCTTGCTCTGATGAGCTCTTTAGTGACTCATGGAGAACCCTTCCGTCCATATCCTCAGGTACGGGACAATTAAACATGTGAAGTATAGTGGGTGCTAGATCCATCATGGTAGGATTGGTTGGGGCCTTTTCAAAGGCATCTCCAGATAATACAAGAATCCCTTGCCTCCTGTGATGGTCTTGGTAGATATCAGAGAAAACAGTCCCAACCAAACCTCGTCTTATCCAATACTTTGAAGAGCTGAGATATATGTCTGGTACTGTACTTGCTGCTGAAGGACCATACATTGCTCTGCTATCAAATGTTTCAATCTCCTTGATAGAGCCTAGTTTAGACAGAATCTCCTTCTTCGTATCCAGCACTTGGTCCTCAGATAACATTTTCTTGTTTAGAAATATAGCTCCAGCGGACTCTTCTACTGCGAATGCCTCCGATTTGTCCAGATCTATAGGTTGACTAAGAACAAAGCGTCGGTTCAGCATATGTTCAAGCTTGCCTCTAAAGTGTCCAGCGGTTCTCATAAGAGTGTGATGTTCTCGCATTATCCTGCTTATGAAACCGGGCACATGTGACGTATTCGTTGAGCCTATCGAGTCATCATCAAACAAGAATGGATATTTGGTCTTCTCTAATGAATCCGTAGTCTTGTTTGATGTCACTACATAACCGTTCTCTTTCAACCAATCATTGATGTAGAACCGATGTTTGTAGGTTTTAAACCCATGATCAGACATTACGACCAATTGATCGTCACCTCGGATATTTTCTGCAACATATCTGACAGTCTTATCTATAACGGCAAAAGCTTCCCTTGCAATTCTAACTTTGGCAGATTTGTCGCCATTCATTATTTGGCTCAACATGGAATGTTGTATCCAATCAGTCGCTCTTATCAAGAAGAAATTGTAATCATATCTTTTTGACGATATGACATGTCTTATTATCCTATCAAGTGCTTCTGAGGACTTTTTGACATCTTGCATGTAATCGACCATCCCATTACCTCCATCTGGAAATACCTTGTAATCATATAATTCAGGATAAGATTCGAACAGCGTGGACGGATAAACACAGTCATGGGTATGTGCCTTACCTATTGAAAGCCAATCAAATACTACATCGCCATGTATACGAGCGGGATAGCTGTACGGCATACTCAATAAGAAACATTTCTTTCCCTGCTCTGAGAGAATTTCATAAAATGTCTTGTCCTTTATGTCAGATCCTGTGTAAGGACGTGCGGATGAGCCATCGAATCTAAGAAAACCAGATACTCCGTGTTTTCCGACATCCTTGCCAGTCTGCATAGAGACAAAGGCAGAAGGAGTTAGAGCAGGGAGCGTACTTTGAAGAGGAGATGAAGGGTTGTTCCTAAAGAGATCACGTATGCTTCCGAATTCTTCTAACTGAAATAGGTTTTCGTCAAACCCATCGAGTGCAAGTGTAATGACTACCATAATCAGTTACAGTCCCTGGATTAACTCATTGGGGCAACGTACCCTTTGTCCATGAGCCCTTGAATAATTTTTTGTGTGCTGGCTTCAACAGGTTCCATTTCTGTCTCAACCATCACTTCTGGATTTAATGGCTCTTCGTACACGTCTTGTAGGCCAGTCAGATCGGTTATTTCTCCATTTAGAGCCTTTTTGTAAAGTCCTTTTGGATCTCTTTTAATGCAAGTCTCTAATGATGCCTTGACAAATACTTCAACGAAATTGACGATTTCCTTTCTAGCAAATTCGCGAAATTCACGATAAGGCGATATTAAAGAGACAATAGACACTATACCATTCCTTGCAAGTATTTTGCTAAGATATACGACTCTTCTAGCATGGACCTCTCTATCCTTTTTTGTAAAACCCAGATCTGGGCTTAACTGCTTCCTAACCTCGTCTCCATCAAACAGCTCGACTTTAAGACCTGCTTCCCTGAGCTTTGGAGCCAACTCTTTCGCGATAGTGGTTTTTCCCGATCCGGGCAATCCTGTTAGCCATATGACAAACCCAAATCCGGGCTGTTGATATTGCTTCATCTCTTCTATTTGGGTCAAACAACCATCAGATATTTTGGTATTTTATAACTTCTGTGAAGTTGATGTTATGTAGGTCGGGATATAGATAATTGGTTCAGTTATCCTCAAAATTGTTTATCTGACTTCAGCTACTGGCTATTTCTTGCAATTCGTGCGATGAGCATGGTCAAGATCATCAGTCCGGCAAGAACGTAGATCGGGCCGAATTCCGGGGCAATGTGCGTACCTGTTATCTGTATTTGTGTTGTCCTCTCGGTGAATTCAAATTGTAATATTCGGTAGTCGGACGAGTCATCATACATTTCAATTGTTTGAATTGGATTTCCGCCATCATCGATACCTTCTTCTGACAGGTGAACAACAAATGCCTTATCGGCTTCGCCATCCAGAGAGTCTATCATAATCCTTGGAAGCGCGATGGTCAGAATTCCAGCATCTTGGGCATTAATTAATATCCGGAGTGCGGCAGCATCTTTGTCAGCAAGAATCGAAGTAATAGTCGCACCTGTGATCGTGTAATCTACTGGAAAATCATACCCATCGATGTTGAGAATGTATTCATTCTGAGGAATTTCTGCGCTAGCCCAACTTGGTTGGAAGACAATAATAATAAAAGCTATCACAATTGGTCTGAATATTCTCCCATTCAATTGCATTTCTTGCAAAACCTCTTACAAGTGAGCCGAGCGTGCCAGAATGTCTAGCTTTTGAGCCATTGCTCTATCTCGGGAATTACACTTCCATGCATATCGTTTGGAATCTGCAATCCCATCATCTTCAATATGTTAGGGGCGACATCGTAAATGGTCATCCGCTCCCGTTGCATTTTATTGGCCTTTTTCTTGTTATACAGTATTATGATACCATCATACCAGTGAACAGAGTCGTCTGGCCCCGTATCATTTTCACTCAAGTACAATGAATTATGACCTATTGTGCCTGCGGACCTCCAATATAGGTTATCAAAATATACCATGAGATCAGGTCTATCACCGATTGCCTTTTCATAAAGCTGCTCAGGAGTAAAGATTTTGTTTTCAAACACTTCTCCATTCGGCCCTCTAATTTTTGATAACTTTTGGCGCAGCTCTTCTCTTGCCTTCTCGTAATCCTCCTGTGGTATCACTCCATTTGGTTCTCTGCCCTTTATGTTGAGAAATATCCGTGCATAATATCCACCCCAACCCCATGCACTAGTTTTTGACCAATCAATATCGCATTTGTCAATATCCGTCTGTTTGTCTGGGTAACGCTTCATTGACAGGTATCCTTGCTGAATCATCCATTCATTTATGCAGAAACAACCCTTCATTCCTGCGGTGCCATGATCTGAGACAGTAAGGATGAAGGTATCATCGTCTGCTAGCGCCATAAGCTCGCCTATCTTTTTGTCTATGAATTTGTAGTATTCTGTAATAACATTTTCATATTTGTTACCCGGAATATACCTTGGATGAGTCTTGTCATGAAATTTCCAAAATGCATGATGAATCCTATCTACCCCAATCTCTACGAACATTAAGAAGTTCCAAGTATCCTTCTTCATTAGTTGCTTAATGACGGCAAAGCGCTTTTCGGTCATTTCATAGAGGGCTTTTAAAATCGCGTCTCTATCGTCAGTTCTAAATACTACGTCGAACATGTAATTGCCGACCAGCGATTCAATTTCTTGTTTCAGTTCAGGCGGATATGTATAATCATTTTTGTTGCTGGGGGTAATGAAGCATGATACGAGATTTCCGTTTACAGGATAGGGAGGATAACTTGGAGGAACGCCTATCAGACATGATTTCTTACCTTGTTCGGCAAGATAATCCCAGACCTTTTTCTCCTTTATAGAGTTTGATGTAGCTATCCACCCTTCGTTGTATGAAGGCCCCTTTCGATGTCTAAATCCATAAATCCCCAATTCACCGGGCGACTTGCCGGTCATCATCACCATCCAAGCTGGAATTGTAATTGGGGGGTGACAGCTCTCTAACACAGAATGAAAGCCATTCTCCACCATTTTTCTAATGTTCGGAAGGATATCCAAATTCTTGAATAGGGTGGAGGGCATAGAATCCAAGCCTATCACCAACAGCTTCACTTTCTTAGTATCTTGATCTGTCATGTTCAATAATCCTCTTCTTTCACGAGCGGCCGACACCTATTAGGTTTTCTTTTATAAGTATTTTATGTAGGAGCAAGTCTATAGTAATAGTTAATGGCCAAAGTAAATTTTCGAATTATCATACACTCTATCTAACAAGGGGTTATCCTGTAGTTGTGGCGTAAGGTCAGTCTTGTCCTTGTCGATAACGACGTAAGCATTGTCACTGGTGAGGGTGTACGTATTTGGGTTAACTACTATCTCGTTATTGTAGTCGTGTGTCTCTTTAAAGTATTTAATCGGGGCTCCATGCAGGTCGGTCTCGATTATCTTTTGTTGACTACTCACTGATGAATAAAAGTCGTTCCAAGCGACAATGTCCAATTCTGAGGGATATATTTTTGCATCTCTGTAGACTGATGTTTCATAACCGATGTACGGAAAAAAGGTAGGATCTGTGACAGATGATATTATCGCAAAGCCTACTATTCCGTATACAATATATTTTGCAAAAGCAATTCTCGTTTTCACAATCCTAAAAATCAAAAAGGCGGTAACTGGGATATTGAGTGCTAGTGCAAACGCTCCGAAATACCTGCTAAATGCGAATTCAACAAATGAGAATGCAAATGACAGTAGGAATAGCAATGTTGACATGATCGATAGCGGAAAGAGGATGTGCAGTTCTTCATCTTCCTCGACCTTTAATTTCCTAATCAAGAAGAAGATTAGAACGCTTATAGATGCAGAGGCTGGCAGCGCCCAGTTTAGCGGATAGATCATCGAGTCTATTATGCCATAACGAGCCTCAAATGACTCCTCCACACCAGATAAAGTCGACTCCAGAAATTGGGATGAAAGTTTTTGCAAAGTATACTGGGTATTGAGTTCTGACCACCTGACACCACTCTCAAAAGTCCCCGTGGCTACAAACATAGAATAAGTCATGCCAGCAATTAGAATCGTAAATGACATCAAAAGGGCCGTGCGTCTTGATATTAGACCCTTATACAGATTTGATCTAAACGGAACTACCCTATTCGTGATATAATAGGTTAGGAATAGAAGGGAGAGAAAAATAGGGGCGAAAGGATGTGATATGGCAAGTACAACTCCTGCGACAAACATGTAAATCAAAGCTCTTTTCCTTCTTTTTACTAACAGAATGAATGAATATACGCACAAGAGCCCGACTACAGTTCCAATCGCGATTGGATATTGCTGTACAAATAGCAGGTTAAAGTAATGTAGGAAGGAGTAGACTAGTCCAGCAATACCAGCATAAATCATTTTCTCAGTACCTGAACCCTTTATTATCTCCCTTCCAATACCGTAGATAATTAGCAAGCCACCAATACCTACAAAAAGATAGTAGACAGTCATGGAATCAAACAGAGATAACCCTGATAGTTGATGCAGCATTATTTGCACTGAATATGTGACTGGGAATTTTGTATAATAAGGATAAGTCTTAGTTTGAAATCCGTCTGTTTCGCTCCAGCTGTTTACTACCAAATAATGATCCCATGAGTCAGCCGTGAGTTTGGTGTACTCGTAATTATTAAGTAGATTAATTTTCGGAGCAATGAATATAACAACTGAGGCCACCAATAGCAATGAAGCTATTAGCTTGGCCCGTTGTCGTCCAAACAATAGCGATCTAGATACTACCCCCTTCCTTGTCAGGAATAAAAGAAAAGTAAAGGCAGCAACTAATATCAAAACTTCAATTACAATCATCGAGGAATAACTTAATGCCAAATAGCTATGTCCTCCTAAATGCACCATTTGACTGCAATATTTGAGAAGTAAAGAAGATGTATTGGTTCAGATACTCATCTCCGGTTTGAACTTTAATTCCAATTTGAATAGCCAATGGATGCTGTTGACGGGCGAAAAGAGCACTCAGATAAAAATCTCTTGATAGCATTATTCGGAGCCATCTGCCTCTAAAGAACGAGCTTTTCTCAGGATACGATACATAATTCCCAGTAGGTACACACCAATAATTATGCTCAGAATGATCAACAATAGGTCCAGAGTCCTGGTAATGGCTGATGCGACCATTAGCATTGTTAATGCACCAGAGTAGTGAAACAAATTATCAAGGATTAGAACTCTTTTTGATTCTCTCAAATCTTTGTCTGGTTCCCCTTGATTCAATGATAGTTTCTGTGTAATCGTACGCCAATGAAGCCTGACGGTCCAAGAGGATAGTGACGCGAGTGCTGTAAAGAATCCGAGATAAAGGAATGTTTCCGTATCTACTGCAAATCCAAATAGACCAGCTATTTTGTTGACCATAAGTTCCTCATTGCTATTCGATAGACCTATTCCAATAGAGAAAAGTGAGGAGACTAACAATATTTCTCCAACCCAAGTATCCATGATTTGTCCAATGCGTGTGGATCGGGTAAGCCTAGCAATGTGACCGTCAACACAGTCTAGAATTACGGCTAATTCAAGCAAGGATGTACCGATTATTGTACTAAGATAATCTCCTGAAGCAATAAAGATGCAACCAGTCACCGCAATTATCAGCCAAAGTACAGTAACCTTTGTTGCAGAAATGCCCAGGTTTAAGCAAGACCATGCCAGATAATATGATAGGGGCCTCCGCACATAGTATGTCCATTTGAACTTCTTCTCTTCTTCTTTGGAAACTAGATACCTATCCTTTATATCCTTGATTGTAATTTTTGACATTTACTATATTTCCCCTAGCAAACTAATTGAACCCAAATCATGCTGGACTTTGCAATTGTGGTAAAATGATAGTTTGGGCATATTGCATGTCTTCAACTGTATCTATTTCAGTCCATGGCAAACCCTTTGTACTGCAGGCAACGAGAAAATCATTATTATTTGCGATTCTCCTCAGTGCATCTTCATAATATAGCGGAAATTGCTTTTCAGACATGAGTCTCTCCACCTGTTCTATAACTTTTGTAGCATCACCACTTGAGAGCTTCATGATTCCAATGTATTCGCCGTCGGCGGAGATCGGATCCAACTTCTTGCTGATTTCTTTAATGATCTCTCCTTCCGTTACATTAACCTTCATTTCTTCTTCACCGAGAGTTTTGGAGTCATCAATGACCAAAGAAGAGCTGTGTATGTCATTTTTCAAAAGATTCAGAATCCCGTAATCAAAAACGACATCGCTGTTGAGTAAGATAAAATCCTCGTTCATTCTGCCTCTTGCTAGCCAAAAGGAGTAGATGTTTCCGATATCAAGATTGTTATTCCGAATAAAATGAAAATTGACATTATTATTTACAAGTTTGCTAGAATATGATAGGGCATGAGTCTCCAAAGTTGACGCAGCGTGACCTGTGATAACGACAATATCTTTTATCCCGATCATACTTAAACCTACGACCATCCTATCAAATATTGTGGAATTACCTACTGTTAACAGGGTCTTTGGTAGATGCTTACTGTACTCACCTAGTCTCGAACCCATTCCAGCGGCAAGAATAATAGCTAGCTTTGGACTTGGCATTGACTGGTCACTTTGTTGTAGAGTTTCTTCATAAGCCTTATGTAACTTGGGTGATATATAGCGAAAACAGTACTTGGTTGGCTCAACTTTATCATTGCACGACAACAACCTTAGCCTGTGCCATAGGCATCGTCTAATGCCCTCTTTATTTCGGAATCTGTCACTACATCTAGTATCGTAAATCTTTCTTTCCTTGTAGTGGGAGCAAGATTTATCGCTTCAACAAAAGTGGCCATGGGTATACCCAATTGAGCTGGAGTAGTTGGAAAACCTATTTTTTGATATAGGTTAACTAGGTTAGAGGCGTCTTTTTTCCTAAGCGCAATTGTAAAGATAGTTGAGAGACCAACCTGAAGGCCGTGGGGCTTTTCAAAATTCAACAGGCGATCAAGGGCATGACTAATTAGGTGTTCTGAGCCACTGCAAGGTCTTGAAGAACCTGCTAATGACATTGCTATCCCACTTTGTATTAGACCTTCGGCAAGTAAAGTAAGGATTCGATCAGTTAGAATTGACATAGAGTCATTTCCAGCAGCTACAAGATGTTGAACGAAGCCTTCAGCAGAGTTCTTGGCTAGTATCTCTGCAAATTTGTCTATCTTTTCACCCACGTATCTATTGGCTAAGTTCCAGTCATCTACTGCAGAAATATTAGATATCAGATCACCTATGCCAGACAGAACAGTCTCGACAGGCGCCTTTTTAATAACATCAATATCTACTACTATTCCTACAGGCGGATTGGCGCCAATGCTAGTTGTGCCATGGTCTGTGTTTATGACAGACACAGGTGAGGATATCCCATCATTTGAGAGGACGGTTGGAATAGCCATGAATGGCTTATCTAATCTATACGCGCAAAACTTTGTTGCATCCAGAACTTTTCCTCCACCAACACCCACAACCAAAGTGGGATCGAAATTCTTGATGGCATTTTCGATTTCATTAATTGAACCTGGTGTGTTATTATTCAGATAAATCCTCGAGCACTCGCCATCAATAGATCTCTTTACACGATCTCCAATAGACTTTGTAAAGGATCTTCCCGAGACAATCATTGTTCTTGCCGAATTAACTGTTTCTGTAGCCAAGATTTCATTAATTGTATCTACAGCTCCCTTATTGACATAGAAGAAGCTGGGAATTCTTACACTTCTACTTAACAAATTTTACCCTACTAAAACTGAGCGTCTGTTCAAGGCAAGATAATTTTCAAGGACTTGACAATATTGAATATATACATACAAGAATTTGCTTCTTTGGTTATTGCTCAAAGTGATTTTACCTTACTCTGCAGTCTTTTTGTTTACTGCTATGCTAATCAATTTCTTTATTTCCACTCTTGTGGTAACTCGGTAAGCTATGCAAAACCCGATATAGCAGACAATTGCGATAATTATGCCCAATAATATTTGGTTGAAAAATACAAACACTTGACCTACAAGAATTCCGCTTATGATAGCAACAAATGGTCTAATCATGCTTCGCGATGAGGCAGTGATCTTTTCCTTTTTGAGCGCAAGTAATGCTAGGCTCAAGTTAATTATTGAGCTAGTAAGAAATGCAAGTGCAGCTCCTTCCAAGCCAATGAATTGTGGGAGAATAAGCGTGAGCGCAATGCCGATCATAGATGAAATAAATCCTATTTTGGCCACATCTTTGGCCCGATTTGAGGCATTTAGGAGTGATGTAAATATCGAGGCCATAGCAGTAATTATTGCAGATGCAGCCAAGATCCGCAGAGCCAACGCAGCTTCGACATATTTGTCTGATATTAGGTTAAGGAAGTACGTTGGATCTATAACTAGGATAATAAATCCAAAACCGCTGATCATTGTAGAAATTCTTACAGCAGTATTGACCATATTTCGCAGTTCGACTTTGCTGCCAGTTGCTAGCTGGACCGAAGCCGCAGGAAGAAGTGCCATTCCTACCGATCGCGAAAATGACCCTACAATTTTTGAAATAAGCAACGCCAATCCGTAAAAGGCAGCCCACTCGAAGCTTTGTGTACCAAGGACGAGTATCCCAAGTTGCACACTGAATGTCTTAATTCCTATCTCGAAATAGTTGAAGCTGGTGAAGCGAGTTACTTGTTTCATTCCTTCTTTTGATTCAGATTCCTTTTGGTCTGTTGATTTCGGAATCGCTCGCGGTAAAAGGTAGAAATAACAAACCCCTAAGGATAGAAATGAAGCAAGTGCAAATCCAAGAAGAATTCCAAAAACATCAAGACCATATAGAACACCAAACACGGCAAAACCCATTCTTGAAAGTTGGAATATGAGGTCTGTTGCCGTAACATACTTCATTTCCTGCATCCCTTGGAATGCGCCAATGAGCACCCACATGACGGTCTGTGTGGGAACGAATGTCACGATCAAAAATACAAGTAACAATGCAAGTGATTCATTTTGATAGGCCGATTCTGATATTTGACCCGACAATAACGAAATCGCTACGACCAATACAGCACTTATCATTAGACCACCTTTGATCCCGTTTCTCAATAACCGTCTAACAGTATTTGGCATGTTCCTTGCATCATATTCAGAGATGTATTTTGACAGTCCGATCTGGATGCCATGCCCAGTGAACGCAATGAAGATAGTTGCAAAACCCGTGATGACCATTGCTTGTCCTATTACACCAGGTTCAGCGATCTTTGCTAGAACGACCCAGAAGATCGCCCCAATGCCGAGATTCGTAAGATTGTCCAGTATTAGGAAATATGATCCTTTTGCAAATTTGTTAAACGAAGTTTTTGGCTTCATTTGTTATCTACTACCATCACTGCAACCCTCTCCTTTTTTGCCGAAAATTGCCTATATGCGCCAGTCGATATCAATAAAGCTCCGGCGGCACTCATGCCCAACACCATTGAATCTATACTCGCTTCAAGTGGCGAATAAGTCATGACGAGCCACAGGATTGGAATTAGTGCTAGACTAATTGCAAAGCTGAACCCTATGCGCTCAAGTGTTGTAGTATCTTTGCTGGGAAATAGCAAGCCAATCAATCCATAGCCAGGAATAAGTAGTACAACTGCAGAGCCTGAAATGATTCTTACATGTAGTAGCTCTTGGATATCTGGTGTAACATAAATCGTAATCATGGTCAGGATGATTGCGGCTAAACTTAGCCAGAGTGGAAGAGCGATGAAATCAAAATTCTTTGTAATGTGGCTGAAAAAAGACCCTTGCAGTCTGGGTTCATTCAAAACGAGCTTTCCATCGTCATGAAGTGATTCAATAGCTTCTCTTATCTCGTCAATGGTAAGAGCTGAATCTGACTGTCTTAGTATTTCTACAATTTCTTGTACCTTCTTGCATTTACGAGTGTGAACTATTTCAAGAACCTTTAACTGGATAAGGCCGATTTCTAATTCTTTATATTGAACCAAATCTGATTCCACACACTTGCCTCTTTATTGTTTGAGGACCACACAAAACTAAAATCTCCACTGTCACTCTCGTATTTCCAGAGCTCTAGGACTATTCTGAAGTTTTGGCCATTTATACTATTGATGTCTAAGTTATCTATTCTCTCACCATTTATCATCAATTCCCGGATGGTTACAACACTTTCCCCCTTGTCGATGTCAGTTATTTTCCACTCTAAGGGAACTATCACTTCAGATTGCTTTGATATCAACTGCCGATACTCAATTAGCTCAGGAACTGGGCTGGGCGTATTCGATACATCATCAGGTATGGTTTGTGTAGAGTTGAGCAGCTTCAATCTGAGAGAGAGATATTCTGATTTGTCCATTCCATTGTAAACCTTGATGTACCATTTTATAGGCTCAGAAAGGTTTACTGTGTTATTAGCACTTGGGAAGTAGTCATCTGCTTTCATGCTACTGCCAAGAGTAATCATTGTAAGATATCCTTCTTTTTGGTCACCGGCAGAATTAGAGATCAGTGCCAATGGAGATAACAGGGCGACAAGAGAAGCGAAAGCTATTAGGAACTTTCTTGACCGTATCAATTCTTGAGCGATTCTCCAATGCGATAAAGGTTGATCCATTTCTTAATTCTCCTTAACTTCCATTTCAAGAAATCTCTTTAGCTCATGGGATTTGTATTGCCCATAAAGGTACAATCCAACAAACGATAAGGCAAATGCTATAAGAATTGCATAAATCTCTCCTACAGCCATATTCTCATAGTATTCCATCTTTGCGTTCTCGCTCAGCCCATCTGCGTCATTTATGATTGATACGAATATTTGGTTCGCGTTATCTGTGCACTGATCAAAAGAACTGCATGAACCAAAATCAGGTCCCTCAGCTAGCCGTAATAGCTCTATTGCGATATTGAACTGATCCACCAGCGGTGACACATTGGCACCCGAGGCTTCAGCTGCATGAATTGCGCTCAACGCATCGTTAATTATCGACGATATTTTCTCCCCTTCAGCATTCGGAAGTGCTGTATCGATTTGCTCTACTGGCGCAGCACTAGAATTGTCAAGATTTGTCAGTAGGAGTACAAGCCCTACCGTAACCATCAGGAGCAGTGATGATTTACTCAAGATCTCTTCTTAGTCCTATGTCTTGGGAGGCTGAGGTGTTTGAGTTGAGCGAATATTGGCATATCAATTTGTGTACCTCTTGGAGAGTTTTATCTGATGTATCTATTACCTTTGCGTTTAGCCTGCGCGCAATCTCTTGATATAATCTCCGTTGAAACTCGATATACTCCAAGCTGTCTTCGTTTCTTCCTCGTGAACTAATTGCATCATACGTGGCATCTATATAAATTAGTGAAGAATTCTTGGGTATGAACTTTAGTGCCGCTCTCCCGAAACTGCTATCTAATAGACGTTCGTTTCGGCTAACGTAAGATAGGGAGACAATCCAGTCAATCACATATCTTTCTGCGACGATGGTGTATCCTTTCATTAACGGCAATTGCAGTCTGAACAAGATAAGTGGAAGTATACTGCAAAATTCAATGGTGTACCAGATACCTTTGAAGAATTTCTTGTGGGAGTATCTAGCCCTGAAATCATAGACGCTTTGAAGACCCATGGTATGCATTGCGACCTTTGATATCAGAAATGCGAATGTGTGAAGCGACCGCAGCCATAATTTCCTACTTCTGATACCATTTCTCCTCAGTTCCTTGATTAGCAATTCAGCCTGTGTAGTCTTGCCAGATCCATCTGGGCCAAAAAAGATAATGGCCGGAGGGATTCGATTAGTTGTAATCATTGTAGATCCCTTGGATTGTTTCTGAAACAAATTCAGTAGAGAATTGCTTCAATATAGTCTGCCTAGCATTTAGGCCAAGCTTACTCGTAGCCTGGCAGCCTCTTAGCGCCTCGTCAACAGCACTTGGATCATCCCAGTTGATAGCATAGCCGTTGTAGCCATTTTTTATCAGTGACTGAAAAGAGTATGTCTTTGAAGTAATAACGGGCTTGCCGCAAGACATTGCCTCCAGGAGAAATATGGGTGGATCCACAGCAACATACACCTGAGTGTTGGTTGTGAATGGCTGTATCACCATGTCGGCAAAATTCAATAGATCTACCTTTTCATCTTCTGTCAGCAACTTTTGTACAATCGATATTCTATCCTCTAGATCCAATTTCTTGACATGATCAATTATTTCTTCTACCATACCGTGTTCAGCTCCGTTATTAGTGCTTCTTCCCACTATGAGAAGGCTTGATTTTGTTTGCTTCAGTGCATTCAACACCGTAGCATATGGAAATCTGTCCTTGGTCAGCGGTCCACTATACAATATTACTCCGTCTGAACGCTTTGCGATGTTATGTATTCCAAATTTTGTAGGACTATTGTCCAACAATGACAAAATCTTTTCCTGGTTTGGCCGGGCAATATTCACAAAGGTTGATGTATCGATAGACGGCGGTATTATCAGGTTGTTACTATTCATGAAATACGAAATTGCAACAAATTTTGAAGAGAAGCAACGTACTAGTCGCTTCTGCAAGCTATTTACCATGCTGTAGCAAAGTTTTGTTGAAAGTGAATTCCTCAGTCCAATCGAAGGCGTAACAATATGTTTGAATATTGTAGCCTGCTTGAAGAGTTTAAGAGCCACGGAGAATGGATGAATACCAGTCTGAACAACGTGTACAAAATCATAATCTTTCAAATTATTGCTTGAAATGTCGTTAATATTGGTAATAGTAGTGAGATTCATGTCGCCAATATTTTCTAGCGAATTCTTCAATCCCCTGCCATAGACCTTTAGACCGTTATCCCACGGAGGTGAAAGCTCGTACGCAATTAGCAGAGTTTTCATTATGATCAGTATGTCCTTCTCGTTAGATGTGAGAGGAGCTTGAACAGTTGGCCGGGTTTTGCAATCCTAAGAATTGCGGGCAGCATTTTCTGCCGCATTTCTTTGTCTTTACTTGCCCTATTGATTAATGCCCTAATTACCAGTGAAAAAGGGAACTTTACAGGCATCGTATACACACGACCTCCCTTCTGTGCTTGAATAAGCCGGGCTAGTTCACATATCCTCAATCCATTACCAAACACTGATTCCGTAATCTGTAAGCAAAGACCGACTACGATTTGCAATGCTTCAAAAACGTTGGCAATCTTAGCCAAGTTGACAAGCTTTGAAAAGTCAATCTGCTCAGCAAGGAGTGTAATCGAATAATAGTCATTCAATGTAAACAATTGCTCTTTGTACAAGCTATGTGATGCGATTACAAGCAATTCTGCCTCTGGATTTAAGGTAGACACGTCGGCTCCATTTATCTTCCTAACACTGGTATTTTCAATCAAAAGATTCTTTGGAAGATATGGGATATTTGACACAGATGGTTGCTGTTGCAAATCTATAATCATCTCTTTTTCCAATGTGCTACTGTATGCATCATTAGCCGTCTTCCTATAGCCTGAAGATAATAGCAGAGATTGTGCCTTACCAAAGACCTCTTGTGATAGCAACACATCAATATCTGAAGGGGTCGTTGGAAAAGGCTTTATCGTTTTAAATATTGAATACTTTATTCCGTTGGAGTTAAAGAGGGTGCTAATTTCAGCTAATGTATCCATCATTAGCTGGTACCTAGCAGTCAGATCCTTTGCTTCATGTCCGCATGCCAAAGAATAAACTAACGCGACCTTGTTCAGATCGGCCAATTCCTTTACTTGTTTGTCAAATCTCCCATTCTTGCCTTCTATCATGCCAGGTACGCCTATGGTACGTATTAGCTCCAAGAAGATTGATGATTGGGTTTCAGCTATAGTTTCCAACGATTATCTCGCCTTTACCCACATGCCCTGCGCATTACGTTTTGTAAACGCCCTGACTAGACCCATAAGACCGCTTAATTGAGTATCAATGATGGCAGAAATAAAGTTCGATCTTTTCACTGCTGCAATACCAATTGCTGAAAATACAGCAAGTGGCAATAGTTGGTGTACAGCGTAAAGTACTAGACCTATAAGCACGCCGAAAGCAATAAGCAAAATAGGAGAGAATACCAGAATAAACCACTCTAGAGGCAACACAATTGCACCATATTTCTTATATTTTGGGTTAAACGGCATGGTAATATTCTGCAACAATAGCTTGACGATGCCCTGAGACCTTCTATCTTTCTGGGTTCTTCTTGTCATATAGTCACTGGGTACTTCTTCGTGCGAGACTACAGCCGTATCAATTACCGTTCTGTAGCCCTTCCTACGTATCAGCAGGAACTCTTCTGTGTCATCAGCTAGTGAATCAGCACTTACAGGTTCCAGTAGGGAACTCCGGAATGCAAGCAGGCTTGTCGCGTGTGCAATCAGAGTACTATCTATGTTTGTTTCAGCTACTTGTATTGCTGTCATCACTTTTCTAAAGTACTTTTCGACCCCATTTTCTGCTATACATATCCCTGTAGCTCCTCCCACACGATGATCGCCAAAATTTGCTACTAACTCATTCAGAGCATTTGGTCGAGATATCGAGTCACAATCTGTCTTCACAAAGATTTCACCATTGGCAAGCGTGAATGCTTCATTGAGGGTTCTTGCCATTCCTATTCTTTGCTTTTGTTCAATCAGCTTTATCGTTGACATTCTTTTTTGATATTCCTTGACTATTTTCACAGTGTTGTCAGTGGAGCAATCAAATACCAGGATCTCACTTATAGGGTATGTTTGCGCAAGCAAATTGTCCAGTTTCTTTGCTATATTTTTCTCTTCGTTAAATGTAGGAAGGAAAACAGACACCGATGGTCGATACTTATAGTCCTTGTTCACCTTGACTCTGCCATTGTGAGCAAGGATAATTGCCCCTACTATGGCATAAGGAACAAAGAGCAACACAACGACCACTATTACCAATTCTACCATAACCTGATCCTCTGAAATATGCTTACGGGTGTTTTTATCTTGGTCACCCAGCTTGCGCCACTCTTGTTATCGTAACGAAAGGCTGCCTTCCATACTAGATGAGGTTCGTCCTTGACAGAAATAACTATGTCGTTTACCAATCCTGAATTCCGTGCCATCTTTAGTCTTTCCAATAATTGGTCATCAGAAAGACGCTGACCGGATACTTGCTGATAATTAATTGCAATGGTATGTCCAAAAACATGTCTGCTGCCATTTAAGGTTGGCAATAGCGTATCAAGAAAAGATCTATCTGCGATATCGAGCCTCTGGTATGCCTTGAACTTTCTAGACGATGATATGGATTTGTTCCTGATAAAGTATACAGAGTACGCCGCAAGCGGTATGATGACTAGCATTAGAATGACTAATGCATTTTGAGAAACGAATGTGTAGAGTAATTCGCTGCCGTTGAGCGTCGTGGATTGTTGTTGCCAATAGTCTGCAATCGGGGCAGAAAGTGAGAAGTACAACTTCTTAATATTCTCCGAATCATCGGGCCTTTGAAGGATACCACTTTTAGTTAGTGCATCTGTATTCGCCCAAATGCTTATGAGAACATTTCGGCTTTCAAATTGAGAACCAAACTTTAGAGGAACTCTTTCAAACCAATAAAATACAGCCTCAGTAGCCTCAGATCCGACTCTCTTGAACATAAGGAAACGACCCTGCTTGTCATCTGAAATATCCACGTTATCTGATTCAAGGATAGTGGCCGCAGGCCTGCCTATCCTAGAAGGATGCGTAACAAGGGAATCTTCCCATATGTGATGGCCTGTTGATATTTGTATGCTAGTATAAACTGAAAATCGGTTTTCAGAATTGGTTGGCACACTTGTTCCGTCACTTAGTGTAATGAAATCAGCATTTGGAATATACCGATAAGCTAGAGCGGCATCTTGGTTTAGGATTGATTCTATTCTTTGATCTCTGTATGCGTAAACCTGATCCCATCCATCAATGGCGGGGACAAAATATTCAGTCGTTTCCGGACCTTCGATCGTTGATATATCCAAGTCGGATAATCGGGTACTCTTTGTAATGCTCGGGGAATTATTTTCCATGTTAACCGCAATTCCGAGAAGCAAAATGAACACTAGTACAGCGCTTCTTTCAACAGTACTTCTGCCAAATGGGTGTTTGAGGTTAGAAAGTAGCCTACCGCATATGAAACAAAATGGTTCACGTAGTTGCGAGCATTTCTCACAGATACTGCATCTTGATGTTTTGATTTCCTGCTTTCCAATTTTCAATTTGAATATCTTTTCTCCCATTATGAGTATTAGGAAAGTTCCGAAAGCAACCATCAATGAACCTGAAACAAGGTGGTATGCTTCAGATATCTCTTGGCCCCAAAGGTACCACAAGGAAATGACGATTGCAATTCTGAGAGTATTTAGCATATAAAATACCGGGAAACCACTTGCAAATAGTGCCATCCTTTTCCACATCTTACCGCGGATAATGTATGCCACAAAAACGGCAAAAAGGGATAGCCCTATAGTTGAAAAGACCCCAGAACTTGGCTCGCCGACAAAGAATGGTATCTTGTGATCGTTGTCCAGCATTATTATTAGTGCCGGTGCACCAAAACTGGTGTCTAGGGATATAGGAACTCCAACAGAAGCGAGCAGCGCTTCAACGATTACTGCGCTCGTCCATGATAGATCTGCCGCCAATTCTGAAACCAGCTGGCCTGGTGGCGGCTGGATATACAAGGTAAGCAGAATCGCAACAAAGACATGACGCAGAGTTGCAAAGTCAAACAAAACCAAAGTGCCTCCAGCAAGGAACAGTGGCAGAGTGAGAATATGGTACTCGAGTGTATATAGTGTACCAGAACCAGCAGTGTAGATTATTATTGCAAGAAGACATAAAGTAACGCCTGCAGCATCATCCAGTCTTATGGTCCTTGTTCCGATCCGACTAGCCTTTGACGCGACTATTTTCAGCATAGCGCGCTTTCTATAGATTATGAATGCAGATAAGAAGGGAATAGTTAACACGTAATTTGTGATGTTGCCTGTAGTGAATTTCAGTGCATTCGAGAAGACGATTGACAGATCGTACGAATAAAAGAATATAGCAGAAGCTATGATTATGCCAGCTTTTATTAACAATATTCTGTTTGTAAGCAAGGAATTAGCTACATTCGGAATAGATCGTTGTAACGACGGATGAATGAGATGTCCTACTATCATATTGTTTTCAGTATCTCAGCTTTGGCTACTTTATGGTCAGAGTTAGAATTCTAATTCCTATTGTAAAAACAAAGGCTACTGCAAATACTAACGCGACAGTTCTTAATTTTTTTACTTCGAAAAAAGTATGTTTCCTACCCAAGTGAGGTCCTAAGAACTCCGATGTCACCAACATTGTTAGAGATGTGCCTGCTAACCACAATGCAATATCCCAGAACGAAAAGGCTAGAACCAATTAGGGATTCAGCTCAGAATATGTAGTTGAGATCACGTTGTCGAGGATATTTGTTTCCTTGATGATTACTGGCCTTGCGCTAACCTTGCTGATTACTAGTGCAAGTGCTGAACAAAGAGGACAGCCTAAGTGATTTCCTAGGCGGGTATGATTACTCACAAACCGACACATTTCAGTGCACGGACCGTCAGTAACTTTCACGAGAATATTTCCGTCCTCATACTTTTCTATAGACATATCATCGGCCATCTTAAGGTCTTCAACTAAGAGTTTTGGAAGTGCTTCTTGGATGTACTCTAGGTTCACCAAGGCAAAATTCACTTCGAGCTCTTTCTCAAAGAGGTCTACAAGTCCCTGGCTTGGTGCAGTAAGAAATACGCCTTTAGGAGTGAGATAAGTCGAAGGGATGTTCGTTTCGTTACTGTACGGTAAAAGATTTAGAGCATCCAGCTTGGCGCTCGGGTTTGCTTCCAGCCTTGCCACATAATGGGGTATGAAGACGTAACCTTGGCCAAGTCCTGTCAGGCTCTTTGGGTGGAAGAATATGACTTCTCCGCTATATCCCATATAAGTCACTAGGCTGTCAAAGCACTTTTGTATGGAAGATGATACTGAATTGAGCAATTCCGCACGAACGTGTCTGGAGGGTGATATGTATATGAGAAGCAGGCCCCATAAAGTTATCCCAAGCCCTATGAATGCCAAGATTGTCAAATTAGACAAGAAGGAAAACATTAGGATGACAGCGCCTATGCTCAATAGTATGATGCCTGTCGATAATGGTCCCTTATTTTGCGACTGCCATAATTTTTGTCTTAAGGCAATGTTCTGAGATTCTAACTCATGTAGTCGCTGTTGAATTTGCTCCTCAGACGATGAATCTTGTAAATGCTGCACTTCTTTGCTTTCAGTGGGAGCCTGATCCATCCCATCCGATTCTGTTTTCCCAGTGTCTTGCACTTCATGTATCACTTTTACCAATATCCTTTATTGGACAGAGGCTAAGACTCTTGAGAGCCTTCTTATCGAACGTAGCTCACTTCTTCTCATCAAGAGTGCAACTACTCCTACGCCCATAGCCTGAATTGCTACAAGGACCATAGATATGCCTAGGAAGAACCAAGGAGAGCTAATTCTTCCTGAAAGTATCCACTCCAATGCCGAATTGCCCAGCATCAAACTTGCAGGGATCAAGAGCAAGCTTGCTAGCATAGAATAGAATACGCCTGGGTTATACGTCCGTCCGAGATTCACGATGCTCTTGGTTATCTTAAACCCATGCTTCCAAGTGGACAATTTTTGCCTACCCATTCTAGGTCTATAGTTTATCGGAACTTCTGCTATTCTTCCAGATGATGCTATCTGTGCAGCTAATTCCACTTCCACATCAAAGCCGGATGTCGAAAGATGCATGTCACGAACAGCCTCTGTCCTTAGAATGTACATGCCAGAGCAGACGTCTGTAATGGTAGTGCTGAGGAGCAAATTGAACACCTTAGTTATCATCTTATTTCCGAATTTGTGGATTGACGTCATGCTTTCCTTGTTAGTTGGAATCCTTGCTCCAATGACCTCATCATATGATCCCATATGCTGAACAAGTCTGCTTACACATGAGGCGTCATAGGTAAAGTCACCATCCATAACAAGTATGTAGGGCGTCTGCACAACATCAATTGCAGTTCTTAGTGCTCCAGTTTTGCCCTTGCCCTGCTGATAAATAGCCTTTGCACCAAGCTTTGTAGCAACTTCAACTGTCTTATCCCTTGAATATCCATCGATGACCAGTATATTTCTGATATTCATTGATTGGAGCTCTTCCAACACTTTGGCTATTCCAGCCTCTTCATTCAGAGTTGGAATTACAACTGTTATTGCCTTGTCCAAGTCGGTATTCCGTTCAACTGCGGCTCTCTCTTCTAACATTATTCTTCACTGCTTAAAATTTCTGTGAGAGCTTTTCTCTTTGCCAAGGCGCTATTTTCAATATTATGAACCTGCTCAAAGCATGACAGGTATTCAAGTCCTTTTGTAGTTGTAAAATATCTGCCATCATCACTGATGAAGAGTATTTTAGCCTTCAACCCAAAGCTTAGATATTTATTGAGTTGGCTGAAGCTCAGGTAATTAGCATACATGATTCCTGTTTTGCTAGAGCCTCTTTTTGCGGAAAACAATATGGATGCAATAATCTCTTCTCTGCTTCGCTTCTTTCTGTTTTCAAATACTGATTTCATTTTTATTGTACCCCATGCTCCACTAAACGGTAGCCGCGACAAGCTTTTGGCGATGAACTGGGAATGCCGGGTTATAGTGGTATGCCATCATGCCAAGGTACCTGATATAGTTCGGATCGTTTGCCCAATCTAAGGCGTCTTTGTTGCCCATCAGGAGGGCTTTTTCACTGTAGTTCTGGGCAATAGGCCTGCCTAATGCTTCGATTCTAGATAGAAATGAAGCATTCTTCAAGCCTTGGAACAGCTTACACACTATCCTTGCAATGACTGTCGCGAGTGTGGCGTTCTTCACTATTTTGATATTTTTGGCTATTAGGCTGGCCAACACTCGGTCTTCATGGGATAATGATGCAAACCATACTCCACTTCTCAAGGCTTTAGTTCTTAAAGATGAGAGAACCGCCAAGAGATTCAGTGGTCTTGCTCCAAATCTCAACATTCAATGCGTTATTCTGTACCAAGATTATTAGCATTGTGACTTACAGCATAGTGTACGGCAATTATGTAGTTTAGAGTTCATAACTCTTTCTTCTGGATTAATTTGGGCTTAATTACGTACCCCAGGTTACATTCCGTCAAAAGCTATGATTTTTCACAAAGTTCGATTGCAAATTTGGTGGCTCGCTTCCAGTGCCCTATGTGTGTCGGTTTTTTTGCTGCGTCACGGTGGCTAGGTTCGCTTTCTATAGCTTCGTAGCGCAGTAAAGCCCAAAAGAGCGGAAATAGCCGAAACGACCATGGCAATAGCGCCTATTGGCGATTCGGGTATTACATTTGATGAGACCCTCACACTTGCGCTGACTTCGTGGACTTGCTGTTCAAAGTCGATGAATGTCGCTGTGATCAGGTAGGATCCTGCTTCACTGGCGATAAAATTAAAGGGAGTCGTACCCGACTGGGCTGCCGCTTGATCGATCACTGTCTCACCGCTAGGACTAGTTACTATTATCTGACCATCTGCAGACGCTGTTATTTCTGATGGATTTACAAAACATGATATCTCGGCACCTAGTTTGACTGGATCAGTTCCCAGTGCATAATTGCCTTCCTCATCTTGACATATTATTGATATTTCTTGTCCAAATGCACTACCCATACTTGATAACGAAGCTGAGATAATTGCTACCGTAACAACTAGCAAGTTTAGTCTGCTCATAGTCTTTGTCAATGGTGGAATGATATAGCCTTCTATGGTAGATTTGCCAACTTGTACCGTAACAATATTCCTTACGAACTTCGCTTTATCCAAAGACTATCTTTAGCATGGGTAAGCAAATTGAAACCTAGGGAATTTTTCAAGACCGAAGAAATTCCGGTTATTCAATAGTAAATCGTTTCTACCGTGGTCGATTATATGCGTATTTTATCAACTGAAATGTTATTTATGCAATAGATTGTTGTACAAAACCTCCAAGCTATTCGACACTGCGTCCCAAGAATAACCTGAATACTTGTTAAACTGTATGTCACCGATAGTCACCCGCTTGATCGCGTCGGCTATCTTTTCTGGAGTCACTGGGGGTTCTATCCCATATGCATAGCGTTGACTTACGAAATCCATCATGGCTGTAGAATTAGTAACTATAGTAGTGACGCCAGTCGATAATGCCTCAGCGGCAGCCATGGCGAAGCATTCATGCATCGACGGCATGACGAATAGATTCGCCCTACAATACTCTTCAGCTAACTGCTTCTTAGAAGGGTTGGTAATTACTTCGACCCTATCCTGTAGATGGTATTGACCGATCATTTTTAAGACTCTTTCTCTATCCACACCATTACCGACGAGGACAAGTTTTGCGTCCTTTCTATCAAGGAATGCAAATGCTTTTATCAACTTGTCCACATTCTTGCTGGCAAAGTCAAGCCTCCCAGCAAACATTATTCTGAATTCTCCTGGGGATGTCTTGACATTTTCTGCAGTAAATTTTTCCACTCCGTTTGGGATAACGCTTATCCTTCCATATTCAACATTGAACTGCTTAGCAATTGCTTCTTTTTCAAAGTTCGAGACGCAGACTATGTGATCTGTGCGATGAAGAGCTCGATTGAGAAACGGCTTGTACACGCGGAATAATATCTTTCGAAATTCTCCAAAATTCGTTCCACTGTAGTGCGATGTCACGACAAACTTTGACTTTCCTACGCCCCTGTAGGCAAAATACGGCAGAACATTCTGTATGCCGTGAGCGTGAACAATGTCTGCTTTGGAAGACTTTAATTCAGCGACCATACTGCTTGGCGGCACCTGCATTACTTTACTCAAGCTGATGGGCTTGAACCTCTTTACCTTTACACCATTTTCCACCGTATCTGATGACGAATCAGTGTCATCAAGAGTGAAAACCTCTACGTCGTGATTTTTCGCAAGTCTTTCAGCAATTTCTTTAACGTGTTTTTCTATGCCTCCGATATGTGGCGGGTATCTAGGAGTTACAAATGCTACCTTCATGGTTTATCACTACTCATAATCAGCACCATCACATCTTTAACCTGTGGAAGTGAAATGAATAGTCCGGCCATCGCCCTCACCAAAAAGGAATAGGATCGTGTCCTCGATGGTTGCTGAATGCGCATAGAGGTAGTCTCCAAATGTTATTGAGGAGTCATTTAGGTTGATAACTTCTCGTGGATTCGTATACACCAAAACGGGATAATCGCTTGATCCTACGATTTCGATCAATGCTATCCTGCTTCCGTCAATATTCGTAATGTGAATATTTGTAGCATTCAATTTGCCTTCAAGCGATATCTCATAATATGGAGCATACTGCTGACCTGTTGTATCTATCGAATCTATGATTGTGCCATTTGCACTGGTAAACTCTAGTTTTACATTTTGAGTGGAATAATTCCCATCTCCTTCTGTGGGTGCAATCAAGTAAACCTGCTTTTGAACAAATAGGCCTAAATCAATATTTTCGACGGTTTTTGAACTCTCACCTGCACCAAACCAGAATCGCAAGGTCACATTTGTAAAGTCGCTAAGTGGTGAATTGCCTATACCAGTATTTCCCACAAGACCCTGGGCACGGCCATCATGTATAGACCACTTGAAATTCCAAAATAGGTCCGCTTCTTTGGTTGATTTTAGAGTGGCGTACATGACCTTACCTGTGTTTTCATCTATCAGCTGGAGCCCAGTCACACTGCTAAAGTCTGACGTAGTCCTAATGCTCGCTAAAATCATGTACCGTACAGCGCTGTCAGTATTAGTCAGGTCTTTCCCCTTAAAGATATCATAATACCCCCATCGTTCGCCATAGCCGTCCACGCCTCCTATCGATTCGAATTTCTGGGACAAAAAGTGTTCATTGCCGATCGACCGTGAAATAGATCCACTTGGAACAGCATTTGAAGAGTTCGCTGTGAACTGCACTGTTGATGGGTTAACTATCTGCTCGATGGTTGTGTTCCAGATTCGGAGTTTTACATCATCACCCGTCTGAAGAAATGGCAATGACACTGTCTGATTTTCTCTCACGAGGTAAGGCAGGCTAAATTCAATCCCTTGTTGGGGTTGCAACGTCACTTTCTCTGGCACCCTGAATGAATAGATTCGATTGTCACGATCATCATTCATGAATCGCTTATAGATATCAATCCTATCTTGTAAAATTTCATATATTAGGTATACTTTGTTCCTGGTATAGCTATCCAGGTAATCTTGATCCTTCCAAGCCCAGAACTGGTACATGTTGCCGGCTAGTAGCTTTGGCATCTCTCCTTTGTGTGTGTGACCAGCAACAAGGCCTATTATTTGCGGATTGCGCTCAGCTATATCATACAACCACTCACGTTCAAAATCATCCAATCCGCCGACGTCAGGTTGAGCGGGATAGTGGTTAAAGAGAATAGTAGTAGTGTTCTTATTATCGGTGAGATCTTGCTCCAACCATTCCATCATTTGATTGGAGTCAAATCTTGATGCCAGAAACACAAAATGCACTCCTTTATAGGTCATTGACCAATAGTAGGGAGTTCCCTTCTCCATAAACCAGCCTTGACCATCTGTGTTAAATGATCCTTCAGTGAATGTGCCCCCAAACAAAGCACTGGGAGGCCCATCGACTGAATAGTGCTTGGCAAATTCCGATCCATGGTCACCATAAGTTGTTATAAAAGGAACTTTTGCTGTGGATCCAAAATTAGATTGAAAGTACGCCATATGCGGTAAGAATTGTCCGTGAACTGCATCTATAGAATCGCCGGTGATCACGCCAAAATCCAAGTTTTGTGCTGCAGAATCTTCTGCAACCATTCGCAACCAAGTTAACGCATAGTCTTTCATATTCGGTGCAACATGGCTATCGCTTATTACTGCTATTCTGATGGTTTTTGGAGTTTGTTGTGGCTCTTCCTGCAGGCCAGGCAGGCTTATTGTGGTAGGTTTAGTTATTGTGAAAATTGGTTTAGGGTTATCGTTATCTATGTTATCAGGACTGGTGTCATCATCAACAACAGTATTATCGGGATTATTATTATCATCACTTTGACCGTCTTGAGGTACATTTCCGGTATTTTGATTGTTGTTTGGAACAGGAATCACATCTTGTGGTTCGTCATCTTCGTTTTCATTGTCTAACGGTGGCGATGGACTATTGGTGTCAATTGTTGGCGCGGGAGGGCTCACAATCACATTATCATCCTGGGGTTGTTCTTTCTGATTTGAGTTCAGGTAATAAAAAGCGCCACCTAACGCCCCTACACCCAAAATTGCAGCCACTACGACGCCCAATATTATTTGACTCATTTAGACAGTCCTATCCTGCGGATGCCAACTGGTGAGGGAACCCATAGTCCACTTCTCATGGCAGTGTGTTCCTCAATGAAAATAGAAGTTTTATGAGATCTAGTGATATTGATTCTTAATCTGAACATCTAGCCCGATATTCTATATCGAGATTATTAGCATTGTGAATCGCAGCATAGTGTACGGCAAATATGTAACTCCTATGACTGAATTATCATATATATTATGTGTTACATGTTGTCGATCTTGTCCTTATGCGAATTTCAAAGTAACCCTGAAGAAGGAGGGACCAGAGAATATGTGTCTCTCCGTGGCTCAATTCACTCGATGTAACATAGACGCCATTACAGTTAAGAATGGAGTAATCCTGTTATCAACTAAACTTTGTTTATACTCGGCCACATGTGTTGGGGATACCTTACCGGTAAAGCATCTTCCTCGCTTTTGCGGGTCAACGCAAATCCCTATCTTCTAATGTTTCTGGCCGCTCTGCCTGATATTGATTTACTTTTAGGAATTGTGGGTATTAACCATAGAACATGGACGCACAGCATTTTACTCTGGTCAGTGGTGTTTGTTCCATTTTTTGTGATATATAGAAAACGCAGCGTGCCATACTTTATTGCTCCAATTCAACACATTATTTTCGGAGATGCTATTGTAGGCGCATGGAACAGGCCTTTTTACCCCCTAAGTCATTTCAACTTTGCTCTAGGCTACAGCCTATTTTCAATTGAAGTTGTAGCTCTAGAAGCTGCAGGTCTTGCAATATTTCTTTTACTAACCCTTGCAACTAAAAGAGCACGAATCAGTTTCTTTGTGAATTCAAACAGAAAAGTCCTAGCAGTCCTTCCTTTGGTCCTTGTTGCTGGTTTTGTCTTGTTTATCCTATCTTATAGCGCGATAAGCGATTTATTCGTTGATTGGGGCATCTTGAGAGAGGACCGCTTGCTAGATACCGTTCCCATTGCAGTACAGCATCCTCTGTTTCCTTACGTTCTTGCAATGCATCTTATATTGATTGGCATCCTATCAGCATCGTTATTGCTATCGTTAAATAAGAAGACAAGTTCAACGATAAAGGAACCGCAGGATTCAAGGCATCGTTAGGCTCAAAATGCCATGAATAATAATCTTTACTCAGAAGCGCCTGAACGAGAACTTAGCTGATAGTACCTTGCTAGATCTTTGAGCATTGCGACAACATTTTCCTTTTCAATAAGGCCTGAATCTGAATATGCATCAATCATGAAGATCAATGCCTTTTCCAATGCCTCTCTCGTGCTTTCCTGGGTTCCTTCATTGAGCAATTATGAAAGATATAAAGTTAGATAGATTAATAGCCTTTATCGACAAGAAAATCACTAATGGGCGTTATAGAAAATCTCGCATCATCTTTCATGATGCTCGCTTGGCAATATTTTGAATTACTACGCCGGTAATGTTATGGCAAGCCCGGTATTATTCAGATGATATTCTATAGCTCAAGTGTCAAAATGGCTAAATGAGATCAAAGTACAGCCTTTGTCAGAGGTAGCATGAATCCCTTGACACCTACAGTGACTGACCGGACCGATATTATCGAACGGATTCTAGAAGCAGCACAAGGCGAGGCGGGCCTCACTGAACGAAAAATTATGTATGCGTTCTCTCTACCACACATCGAGGTTGACCTTTACGTCTCATCTATGATACGAAATGAGCTTCTAAGCTATGACGTCAAAACAAATTCGTATAGGACAACAGAAAAAGGACATGATTTCTTGGAAAGCATTAGGAAAATGTACGAGCTTGATGACCTGACCGATTAGATAAATTGCATAGAATCACAATTGTGGGGCTTCAAGATTAAGAACAAACTAAAAGTAGACAGAAGATTCTGAGGGTTTCTCATATCAGCTCTATTGACTCATTAAGATCAGAAATAACATTTACTGGTTGCTTTATCGAAGCACTAGTGCGTCATCGCTTCAGGATCCCAAGTTCATAGAGCGCAGCTCCTAATGTCTTATGATATCTGAAGGAATAATCGTAACTTCATCTTTCTTAAAACGCCGGAATCGGAATATGCATCGATCATGAATATCAATGCTCTTCTCAAAGATGTGGCGTGCCCTTCAACCTCGGTTTCCTCGTTGATCATTTTAGCAGGGTATGAAGAATGATGTGTACTAGTAGTTTTTGTAGTCTTCAAGTTCAGTATCTGCTGACATACAAACATACCATTGTATAAGAGATTGTATTTTTTCGCGATTTAAATCCAATCAGTCAAAATCTTTGTTATATTACCACATCGATACTCCAGATACCATAATAGAAATCAGATAATTCCGTACATCCTAAAATATGATACTATAACATATTTTTGCTATGGAGTCAATAACGTGTTGATCAAAAGTCCTTCCTGGGGCACATATTTCTGGTATGGATTAGCCAGAGTCATTCTTGGGGGGACAACTTTTTAACAGATTCTTGATTACGCAAGCATACTCGACTTACAACAAGGGAACAGCAGCGATTGCAATAGGAATAATCAATACGATTAGGACATTCTTCCCAGATTCAGAAATAACAATAGTGTCACCTGCGCCGGTTGAAGAAGCCCGACATTATTCTAAATATGGTGTAAAAAACTATGAACGTCTGCTCAATATTGCGCCGCAACGACACCGGGGTTCAAAGAAGATTTTAGCTTTTGGCGAACTGATATTGAAGGGGCTTATTTACTTGCTTAATGCCAAAATTGGCGGTCGTTTTCCGCTAAATCCAAAAACTAAGTTTGTTCTAGAATTATTCCGGAAAACTGATATCGTTATCATAGGTGGCGGGGGCATGTTTGGAGGGAACAAATTTCGATCCATCGCGGGTAACCTGTTTCCGATACTTCTTGCAAAACAGTTCGGAAAAAAGGTCATTATATATGCGCCAACAGTGGAACCGTTTACCAGCAAGATTGTGAAATTGGCAACAAAATTTGCCTTTAACAAGGCGGATATCATCACAGTAAGAGAACAATATACCTTTAATCTATTAAAATCGCTAGGCATTAAGCGGCCATTTTACATGACCGCAGATCCTGCGTTCTTAGTTGATCATGAATCACTAGATCGCGGCTTGGAGTTGTTGCACTTATTCGGTGTATCCGGAAATAAAAAATTGAGGATAGGAATGACCATAAGGGATTTTGACTTTCCTGGCGAGCCAAATGGCGATGGCATACGCTTGCAATATTTAAGAGCCATTTCATCAGCAATTGAAAGAATACTTTCTGAAACTGACTGGGAAATCATCGTATTTACAACATCTATTAACACTGACTTTGGTGATGATGACCGAACAATATCTGTGAAAATCAGAGAATCAATTAGCGAAAATTTGCGTAATAGAATTTTTGTTCTTACTGATGACTATACTCCAGAGGAAACCAAGGCAATGATAGGAAATACGGATGTATTTGTCGCTACAAGAACTCACTCTGGAATTTTTGCATTCACAATGAATGTTCCATTGCTGAATATAGCATGTGAACCTCATAAGAATCATGGCATAATGGAGATTATGGGTTTGGGCAATTACGTATTGGATGCATCTAACATATCCGCTGACACATTAGTGGCCGCTATATACAAGATGGTGAATGAACGTGATTTGATTGGTGAGAAAATTAAAGAGCGGCTTCCTGCTGTTAGAAATAAGTCATTAGAAAACGGAAAATTCCTGTTATCTTTGTTAAACCTGAATTATGTTACCGATAGTGTCGCCAGGGCCTCGACGTTAGAGAGATCTGAGGCCCCTGCTCTTTCATCCAAAATCAAATAGACCCATCCTCTTGGATGACTGCGCATTGGCATGGCTATATGTGCTACGGCTGCTGTCCAAACCATGAGGCGCACGCAATCAATAAGCAAGATCGCCAAAATGCTGCTGGCCGTGTCAGCAACTTCGACGTCAATTGACGACATGGAGGAATTACAGTTAGTCTTAAAACAACAGAGTCTCGAGCTCACAGAGCAATCCATCTTGGTCTGCCATTCGCATCTAAGTAGACAATTCTGAGGGATTTAATCGGTGTGTAACCCAGAGAAATGATTAAAGTAGCTTTCTCGTTAACGCCAGAAAAAGAGCTGATAGGGTAAAGCCATCTCTTATCCGGCCCTTAGATACCTGTTTGAGTAATTCATTCTTGGTAAGAAATCTTAGCCTGTCTATCCCTTCGCTTTTCTGGACATGGATCTTGTGATTCGTGGATAATCCTTTCGCGACATAAACATGGGCTAGTGTAGTAATCAGGCCATCATTGGGGTAAAATAATCCCGCCAAAGTCAATTTTCTTGCTTCAAGGCTGGTTTCTTCAGATAATTCCCTTTTTGCGTTGGCGGAGAGCGATTCTCCTTTCTCAACTATGCCCCTTGGGAACTCCCATTCCCATTTTGCAGCCGAATAGCGGTATATCCGGATAAGTCCGATCCTCTTATCGCTAGCACATGGGATGACTACGACTGCCTCACCGCTAGTACCTTCGATTATTTTGGTGTAATTGCCCCGCTTGCCATCTGGAAATTCTACATCGTCATGGTAGAGTGTGAACCACTTGTTCTTGTATGCTAGATTCTTGGACAGGCATTTGATTATTTTAGTCACATATTTTCAGAAAATTTCATGAACCTATAAGGATATGGTTTGTCCATCGTCTAAATCAAAAGCATCAGGATATCCTATAGAAACTCTATGCGTAGTGTCTCTGGGTCAGATAGACTAGAATAACCCAACAGATATTCTATTATTTGCATGATTTTATCATGTAACTGAAACTTCTCAAATGATAAATACAAAGGTAAAGTTATTCAGGACGATGTCAGAACCCTTTGAATCTAGCCCGAACCTTTCATCGTCTTCGATGTCACAGAAGGCATGGAGAGATCTAGAGAGTTTGGGCTATGACATCAATGCATTGATGCAGATGAACATGAACGAGCAACAGGTAGTGGAATTGCGTAATAAAGCATTTCGCTACCGTGGACTAACAATACCTGATCTATGAGCCTTCCCTATCGCGTAGATCGTATTTAATGCCACTTCTGATTAGATTGGTGAGACTAGTTCGGGGGTCTCACTATCCCTATTGCGCATTCTTTTCTTACCCTTTCTAATCACATATCCCATTGTCCTCTTGAGAGCATGATGGACTCCTTTATGCTTTATTGCAAAATGAAGTTCGCTTGTTAGAAGCCTGTAGGTTTTTGGCCTGTAGCTTTCTATATCAAAATTCCTGAACCATGTAAAGAATTCTTCAGCTGGGTATTTTTGACCAGTAGCACCATTGAAATTTATTGTAGAATCAACAACATTTTCTTGTATATCCTGCCAAAATATCTTGTTATTTCGAGGCAAATTCAATGAACCGCTAGTAAAAGCATGCTTGATATGGCTGAGGATGTCAGGCTCAACTGTGAAATTACATTCATTGGGATCTATTCCTTCTAGCATCAGGCCTGTAATCGTTCTCAAACACTTTTCGCAGTAACCGCAGTTTTCAGGATATGGTTTTGCAATAGGGATGGTATGCCCACTCAGGTTGTTGCATACTAGCAGGTACTTGTAGAGATCCTTATGTCCCTTAAAGAAATATCGTATCTTTTGCTGTCTTGTCAGATCGCTACTATCATCTATTGCATTAATATCAGCCCAAGAAATTTTTGTCTTGGACAAATAGTAATCCGCCTCTGGAATCCCATGATTGTCTCGATACGTTGATGCCATTCTTACAAATGCTATTCCTGCCGAAGCAGTCAATGGCGCGCAAAGTCCCAGTGTAACAAGGCCGAGGCTAACTGATCTCCACCAAGTTGGTAAGCCAAATTCACTTGCTAGCAGCATGTTATTTACAACATTATTGGTTCCTCCCCTGATGTTGGATTGAATGAAATGTATGTCGTTTCCCTGATCCTTTGCAAAGCCTTGAAAAGTATTCTTTAATTTCTCGTAGAAAGGACGATAACGATCTTCGCTCATTAACAATGTAATCAACGTTAGATGCTCGGCTTTATTTCTCAGGTATGAGGTAATAGAATCTAGCCCACCGCTAAACAATAAGGCTCCTTGATGATTGTGGAGTTCGTTTTTTACAATGCTTTTAGGCTTTATCTGGCTTTTTGAAACAAACTGGGGAAACCAACCTTCCAGGATCCTTCTAACGTTTTGGAGTGAGTTTAGGTATGCTTCATCGACTCTATCTACTACAATATCTGTTCCCCGCGCCCAAGCTATAGGAGCAACAAGTGATAAAGCCGGAAGCACTGAAATGCTGCGATCGCACGTTATCTTTGTATCATATTCTACTTTCAATTCAGTTGTGAAAAAGTACTTTCTTAGCCCTTCTGAAAACCTTAGATTAGCAACTATTCTTCTATTCTCAATCTCAAGGTCACAGATATCAATGTATTCAGTCGAAGTTTTCACTACCCGCAAAACGATAATCTAGAGTCTTATTTAAGCAACGATAGAATAACTTGAGTAATCTTATGTAATTGGCGCGTCTAGCGCATCCCGAGCTTGATTCGTGTATATGGCAGCACGACATCTTAGGTTGATGGTTACAAACACCTGCTCAAGCCGCAGGGATCAATCTGAACCTAGGAGAAAACAAAGTAGAAAGCCTCATGGGACAAGCTGCTATCCGTAATAAAGATGATATAGCTCAACCTATTGTGAAAGGATTAGGAATTAGAATGCAAAAGCTCCTAATCATCAATGAAAAAGACTGTTTCAAGGTCAAGCCAAAAGGCTGTCCAACTGACTACTCTGTAAGGATAACTGCTGACTGAAAGGGAATTCTACAGGTATTCAAGGTATAGAGCACCTCTTGAAATTATCCATAATACGCTATATAGCCCTTCACAGTATTGGATTTGTGAATAATAAGACAAACGCCTTATATTTTGCGACATTCCTGGCACTTTCGACAATTCTTATCATGGGAGTTTTTGCATCATTGCTACCAACTGCCTCCGCTCTAAGCATAACGGGCACGAGTGCCAATGAGCATCTTAAAGGTACAAACGGTCAAGACTATATCAGCGGGGAAGGCGGTGACGATTTCATACAGGGACTTGGTGGTCCTGATAATCTATTTGGCGGGGATGGGAATGATAGGCTGGACGGTGGACGCGGCAACGACAAGTTGTCTGGTGGTAGAGGAGACGACCTGCTTTCAGGCGGACCTGGGGACGATATCCTAACAGGCGGTCTAGGTGCCGACATTTTTAATTGTGGACAAGGAAATGATATTGTACAAGACTTTTCGGAAGCAGATGGCGATAAAGTATTAGGAAACTGTGAAATTGTTCGCACTGGTCTTGTTGCTCACTGGAAGCTTGATGAAGGCAGTGGAGCAGAAGCCAACGATAGCAGCGGTAATGGAAACACTGGGACTTTAGTGAACGGTCCTACGTGGACGAGCAATACCCAATGTGTCGTAGGCAGCAGCTGCTTGGACTTTGATGGAGTTAACGATTACGTCAGTGTTCCTAGGTCCTCAACTATCGAACCTGCCAATGCTATCACAATTTCAATGTGGGTCAACGCAGCCCAGCCGAGAGGAGCACTGATTGATAAAGGATTTACAACTCATTCTAGTCCCTTCTATTCTTACAACTTACAATTAGAACCCAAGACCGGACAATCAAATAAAGCGGAATTGATTTGGTCGATAACCACAAACGGTATATGGACATTCATGGGAGAAGGTGCAAGCGAGGTATTAATTGATCTAAACACCTGGCAGTTAGTTACCGTTGTGTATGACGGGTCGCAAATGAAAGAGTATGTGAACGGACAGCTGAAGGCATCTGTTCCCAAGACAGGCACTATATCATATTATGAGAAACCACTTCTGGTGGGAAAATACAACAACCTTGAGTTCTTCACAAACGTGACGATGGATGATGTTCGTATATTCAACAGGGCATTGAGCCAGACAGAAATTCTTCAACTATTCCAAGAAAATACTCCTGCCCAGCCCCCAACTATAACAGGAGGTCTCGTTGGACAATGGAAATTCGATGAAGGCGCCGGGACAACGGCGGCAGATAGTAGTGGAAACAGTAACACTGGTACTTTGGTTAATGGTCCTATATGGTCTAGCTCTTGTGTATCAGGATCCTGTTTGAGCTTCGACGGCTCTAACGATTACGTGAATGTCCTTGATTCCAGTACCCTAGATGGAATGAGTGAACTGACCGTCTCTGCCTGGATTAAGCGGCAACAATTGGGCACGTTCCAAATGATAGTCGTAAAAGGTCAGCTCATCGGAGACAACACATCAAGCTATGGATTGTGGTTTGACCCAGCTAACAACAATAGAGTTAGCTGGGCAGTTGATACCACTACCTCATTGAACACTGTAGTCCCATCACAAACCATAACTGACACCGCAACATTCCATCTTCTTGTTGGAACGTACAAGAATGGCGAGATCGCATATACATTGACGGCGTCCTAGGTCAAAGCGCGCCCTTATCTGGAACGGTACGGGATACTTCGGACCCATTGACTTTTGGAAAAAGATCCCATCCAACTGCACCAGACTATTTCGGTGGACTAATGGACGAAATAAGAATTTACGACAAGGCACTTACTGCCGAGGAAATACTTGAGCTCTATCAAGAAGGGCAGTAGTGTTAAGATCAATTAGTGGACGAAAATCTCGAGCCTAAATGAAATTAACACAACGAGCTGGCTGGCCGTGTTAGATTGACAGACTATCCCAATACGTGGTTGGCGGCAGCAATTAGATTAGCCTAGTCTTTCTATCGTTGTTCCTTCTTCTTATGAACCATAGAAGAGTTGCGAGGCTTGATGCAAGAATAGCTATCACACCTATCGGCGACTCTGGAACTACAAAGAACGAAACACTAAGAGTTTCTGTAAGTATCGTACCATTGAAAAAGTCTGCGGCTACTGTCCATTCGCCCGGCTTGTCTGGTATGAACGAAAATACGACAGGAGATTCTGGGATAAGCGTATCTTCAAGGAATACCTCCCCATTAGAATCCGTTACTGTGACGCCTATTGCGTCCACTTCTTCCGGAGGCACGATGGCTACGCCCACTTCTTGACCAATCGAAGCATCATCAGAAGAGTCGATCGCCTCTCCGTCTGAATAGGTGTTTATCCCTTCTTCTGTCTCTGTGAAAGTGTTAGGGTCCGTGCCGATTTGATCCTCCTGCATATCATTTAGTCCATCAGAATCTGTGTCTGACCAAGGATCGCATGCGTCGCCGGCGCCGTCATCATTAGCATCATGCTGGTCTGGGTTATATTGAAATATACAGTTGTCACCAGCTCCAGTTAGTCCATCCCCATCGGGATCATAGTCCTCGTCACACAAATCGCCCTGTCCATCCCCATCTTCGTCAAACTGTGCTGTATTTTCGGTGTTAGGACAGTTATCTAGATCATTGGTAATTCCATCGCCATCGGTATCAGGAGGATCGCATGCGTCGCCCAGTCCGTCAGGCGGAAAGTCGCTCTCCAGCTGGTCCGGATTTGGTGTATCAGGACAATTGTCTATGTCATTCGTTAGGCCATCATCGTCTCTATCAGGTTCGTCACATGCATCTCCAAAGCCATTATGATCTCCGTCCAGCTGGTCCGAATTTGGATCCAGTGGGCAGTTGTCAGATGTATTTGGAACTCCGTCGTGATCTAAATCTGTCTCACATGCATCACCTGTGCCGTTATTGTCCGAGTCGTCTTGGAAGGGATTAAACACTGTCGGGCAATTATCCAGATCGTTATCAATCCCGTCATTATCACCATCAAAATCATTGGGGTCACACACAAAGCCCAGTCCGTCATTGTCAGAATCCAACTGATCTGGATTAGGCACGTCTGGGCAGTTGTCATCATCGTTCAGTACCCCGTCTCCATCACGGTCATAATCTGGATCGCATGCGTTGCCAATATTGTCTTCATCAGCATCTTCTTGACCGGGATTTGCATTGGAAGGACAGTTGTCGTCCGCATCTGGGACTCCGTCATTGTCAGTATCGCCAAAGACTGTGAATGGTACATCAATAGTGTGAATGGTGGTCGTCGCCCCGTCAGCTTCAACTAGCCTATAATCTAAAGAGGCGACATATTCACCAGGCCTGAGAGTTAGAAAGCATGGAAAGTTACTCGCCCAGCCTGGCTGTGGGCCATCCAACTCATAATCAAGTCCATAATGAGCCAGGCTTCTCCCCCCAAAATCTATGGAAGTCGTGCACGGACCATTGATACGGACTTGAAGAAATAACTCTCCGCCAGGGACAAACCCGTTTGGGGACGTCCCCTCCATTATTATTGAAAAGTGAAGCGGAGTACCACTTGCGACACTTCTAGGCTGAACATCAAAAGATGCGGCATCAGCACTTTCAAATAAACTAGGAATTAGGAAGACAGCAATTAAAGCAGCAATGAAGACATAATATTTTATCATTTAGGGCGCATTCTCTGTTGAAGCGCGACATTTATCTAGCAATGGTAGTGGGACGGGTATCTTCTAGTTTCTGGATAACATAATATGCAATAAAATCACTACTTTTGTTTGGCCAAAGGTTTTTTCGTAAGGCTTTGAACTGGAATTTTCCGCATGATAATGCCCTAATTTTTAGGGTTTTTGGAGACTGAGGTTTTTCGGGCTAATAGGGGTGCGGCGGGCGCTTTCACTCCCCGGAGTAATAGCTTGTCGCCGCCTGCTAATCGCGCCAGTACATAGCGCCTTTTGCGATTATGAATAACTGGCCGCAATTAAGGCAATTCTGCTTATGCCCTATGAATAAAAAGAGAACGCCTCCCTCCTGAGCACAAACTTGTGCCGCTTACACATTATGTGCCTGCGGAATTGTAGTGAGTCCTACAAAGACTAGTACCACAAGGGTAAGAATCAGCTTGATGCCCTTCACTAATGCAATTTTAGAACTAGCCTATTTAGCAGACTATGGAATAACGATAAAGATGTTGAGTATTTGTTACTACTTAGTAGCAGGCTTTATCCAGCAAGTATCCTTTCCATTGGCAAGCCAGTTGAATCCCTGAAGCCTCAGCATGTCATGAATTTCCCTCCATGCTTTCAGGTCAAGCCATTCCTTTGGTTTAACCTTGAAGCAATCCTTTTCATTGATGATCAGAAGCTTGCTCAGCTTTTTCCCTAACTCCGTCATAAAGGGTACTGCAATCACATCTTTATTATGAATAGCCGCTTGACTGAAGCCTCAAAAATTAATCGCTATCATGGACGCTTCTGCTTGCCCTTCTTGTTATCATGATCACCATCGCTGCGATCATTATCTTTACCACCCTTATCGCCTGCATCGCTCTTTTGAGCTCTCTCACCTTCCCGTGAAGATGAGGATGAACCTTTGTTATCGTTGCCATTCTTTTTGTGTCCTGATCCGTTGTCTCCGGAGCCTTGGTTTCCTCCATCTCCTTCACCAGATGAGTCACGAACTCTGTTATCGTTGCCGCCTGATTTATTGTCATTGCCTCCTCTCTGTCCCTTGTCAGATGAGTCGTCGTGCGATCCGTTGTCATGCTGACCGGAATTGTTCGCGCCTTTTTCGCTATGCTCATTCTTGCGCTCCTTGTCACCTCCCCCTGAACTGCTTCTATCTTTTTCTGAGTCTTCATTGTCATCTTTTCCTCCTTGGTCATTATCGCCTGCCTCTTCCTTGTCGTTGCCATTGTCATTGTGTTTGTGCTTATCCTTGGGTTGGTCCTTGTCATCATTCTGGCCTCCGCCGTTACATTCATCGTGGTCTCCGCTCATGTCTTTGTGTTTGTGTATGTCTCCATGCTTGTGTTTGTCCTCGTCAATCTCTTTGTGTCGGTGTATTTCTCCATGGCGGTGTCTATCCTTGTCATGTCCTTCTCCATTACATTCATCCTCATCCAGAACAGTGATGTTCACCGAATCTGTAGAGTTACCGTCAAATCCATCATTTACCTTGAGCTCGAACGTTAATACCGTCTGATTGCTGACCTCAGGTGCTGTGAATGATGGTGCGGCAGAGGTGGCATCGCTCAATTCAATCGAAGGACCTCCTGTCTGTTTCCAGCTGAACGTTAGATCATCATCATCGGGATCCGATGAACCAGATCCTGACAAGTGCACTTGGGTGGCCTCATGAATAGTTTGATCACTTCCCGCATCGGCAAGTGGCAGTTTATTGACATCCTTCACTGTCACGGTAACAGTATCTGACGCTGTATTTCCGTCAGCATCAGTTACTACCAACTGGAATGTTAATGTCAATTGCAGGGATGCTGGATCATCATGATCAATAGATGGTGCTGTGAATGAAGGAGCCAGAGTGTCCGCCCCTGTAAAGATAACTGGTACCGGTCCAGCTATCTGGGACCATAGGAAGATCAGATTATCATGATCATCTGTGGCAGAGCCAGTCAACATAACTAAAGATTCTTCATCCACAACCTTATCTGGGCCTGCATTCGCAGTAGGTGCACCATCCGCTCGAATGACGCTTAATGTAACATTGGCAACGTTGCTTTCCAGAGAACCGTCAGAGATCTTGTACGTAAACTTGTCCTGTCCGGTAAAGTTCTCCATGGGTGTATATGTCAGCGTGCCGTCATGGTTATCGATAACAGATCCATTGTCTGCCTGAGTGAACAACAGGATAAAGATAGGATCCCCATCGGGGTCAAAATCGTTGGATAGGACATTAATAGTAACCGGGACGTTTACAAGGGTTGTAATCGTATCATCGACAGCCACCGGTGGACGATTGTCCCCTCCGCCACCGCCTCCACCGTTAATAGGAATTACCGTAAACAACTTTGACTTTATGGCGACGTCATCATGAGTTGCGTTATTAAAGTGAGCATCAACTATCCATTGTCCTAGTGCATCAGGAAGGAGAGAGTCTTGTGCAGTTCCACTAGAGATTGATTTTAGATGAGATACCACTTCGTTGGTTTCAATGTGGCTCCAATCAAATTCTACTTTATTAATACTAGAATCGTTGGTTCCCGCAGTAGAAGTAATTGGATTGTTTATCTTGACGGTTTCCTTATCCAGAGAAAGGCTGTAAAGGTAGTTGACAGACGTAGACACCACAGTAAAGTTCTTTGATAATACAGTCACATCATTACCGGCGGTATTCTTGAAATGAGCATCGACTGACCATACTCCGCCCTGGTTTGGAGCGGTAAAGATATCGACAGCTATACGAAGACTAGCTCCTATCGTAACTATTTTGGCATTGGACGCCACAATGGTATCTGATGGATCTTTCCAAGAAAATACAACGTTTGTTATGCTAGTATCGTTGGTCTTGGCAACACCTGTTATATCCGAGCCGGCATTGATCGTGTTAGGGGTCAATGTGAGGTCGTAAAATAGCAGAGGCACGAATCGCGTTGCATTGTAGTTAAACGTCACCTGACCAGTGCCTTCATTACCAGCTTTATCTGTGCAATGTCCTTCAAGGACGATTGCGCTACCATCAGGTCCAGAATAGTTTGTTGGAGGGTCGCAAAAGTCAATTCCGCTCCTAGCATCTTCTCCAACCCAAGTTACTGTGAATGGATGCGTATACCAGCCGTCGCCGGTATCATTTGGCCGGGAGAAAATACCAGTGACTATTGGAGGAGTTCTGTCTCTCGAGCCTCCGCCGCCCCCTCCTCCACCTCCGCTGCCAGAACCTTGGCTACCGATAGTTCCAGAACTGGCCTTGATTATTGTAAGAGTAAGATTATCGAGAACCTCCAATCCATCCCCGTTTACCTCTGCGAAATCCGATGGCAGGGGAGGCGTCTCCTCTTCTCCCTCGCCGTTATCAGTGTCGGGTATTTCTTCCCCTATCGGCTGAATTGGGATAGGTGGCTCTTCAGGGGGCAGGAAAACAAAGATTAGCAGCAAGCCTGCTATGATCAGTCCAGCGAAGCCAGCAATTATGTTTCTAAGATCACGGTTCACGTACGCGGACGCTCTATGGAAAATTGTTATTATACCTTGTTATACTCTGTTACGGTCAAAATACATAGGCTGAATACAGTAACAACTACTACATGTGGTGTTGCATTCTGGCTTTTTATGGCAACATTGAACAAGCAATTTTCTGCCAGAATTCTAATCGACAATCGCCAATAGGCTGTTGCTTAAATATTTCATATTTTTTCTTTTGTGGACGTGGCGCTCGTTTTGTTGATGCAACATTTTGATGTTGCGAATTGCAGCCAGAATATTCCAGAGTAGCGAATATTCTCGAAAGGTTAGGTTTATTAGCGTCTACGAATAGTACGAGTGACGCAGAGTCACTCGGAGCGCTGCTAATAACACCATGGCAAACGAGTCGGTATGCAGCAGCTGTGGAATGAAATCTAGCAGAAAGCAAAATGTAATTCGCCATATCCTAAGCAAGCATCAGGGTCATGGTGAGCCGCTAGACATAATGGATTACACGCTCAAAGTCCAAGCAGGAATACTGCCATACCCAAGCTATAGCAGACCATCTGGATTGCCAGCATCGCAACTAGGCAGAAACCAACAATTTTTCGATACCCTAGTTCAAAATTCTTTTGAGAAAATAAAGGATGTAGTCCCCAAATTGGACGAATTAATGCGTAAAGGTGAAAGCGTTGGCTTGAAGGCTGACGTATGCAGCGACTGTCTTGCACACAAGATATTGTCCTATTCTAAAGATAATTTCACTCTTGATGCAGTGCATGGCTGTGATATGAATTGGATTCTTGATAATCCGATTGGCCCGGCTAAGAAAGATGTAGGCCTAGCTCTGTTAAGGGAAAAAATTCCCGAATACATGACAAGACTTGTCAAGCAACTCGCCGGCTCACCCTCAAGATTAGTGATTAGACAGGATTATTCAAACGTGCAGGAGCAAGTCGATGAAGTGGTTAAGCGGTTGGCCACTGATCGTCTAAAGAAGACTACTAGAGATCCACCTAACGATTTCCTGATTCAGGGATTGGAGTTGCAACTAAAAGCTGCAAGAGGTAGCGACAATAAGAATAACATTCAATTTAATCATCTAGACCTTGATTCAACTACGGACTATGGTTGGCTAAAACGTGCCTGCTTGGATGGAATGTATGAACCTAACGCGGAAGAACTGACCCAGTTCTTTTCCTTCGCTCACTCTACGATAGCTACTGTCGGTTTTAAGGGTCGAAAATATTGGGTATTTTTGCCATTACAAAATTAGGCAGTAGGCTTCTCCCCAATGATTGCAATAAAGAATGATAATCAGGAAGTTCTAGTACATCATTGGACTTGTCATGTAACACAGCCTTCTCAAACTCTAAATATCTTGATCATTTAGTTATTGCAAATTGCCTACACGATTAATTGACGTTTGCCTTTCAGCACCAACTGCCGTACTATACGCATTGAGAGAGCTTGAGGAACTCGGGTACGATATTGCTGATCTAGTGCAGACCGACATTAATGACAAGCAGATATTGGAGCTGCGCAATATATCATTTCTTTACCGGTGCATTGATCTGCCAGTAAGCGATAATACTATAACAAGAAAATATGCTGATTAGCCTGCTAGTCAGTTAATCAGAAGTACAATAATGACAAGCTAGGTAGTTGCTGTTTCCATGCACATAGTCTACTACTAGCCCATGTACCGGACATCGAAATGCGTAGAATTGCAGCCCACGATATCGACATAACTTGGTATGCCCGAAAATCATAGTTTTGAATTTCACGAGCAAGCTATTTTGGTTGACGAAGTGCTCCTCCCGAATATACAGCTGCACATATTTGGATCATATTGCCGGTGTTAAGATAAGGTGCGTGTATTTTCATATACACATGTTATAGAATTACCATGCTATGAGACAAAATATGTTTATTCACCACCCTAGCCAAACCTCAATACCACTTGGATTGCCAGAAAGCTGACCTTGGCTAGCTTTGTTTATCTTCTGCAACTATTGCATCTGCGCAATTGTTGCAATATCTTTCTGTTACCATTACATCTTGTTCTTGTATCAAAAAAGTGATTTCCTTCGAGGCCGGTTCGTCGTAGCTTAGGCATGTGACAGTCTTCTTGGCATGTTTGGAGGCTGGCTTGTCAAAAGAGCTAATAGAGTAAATCTCCCTTTGCGACATCATTGACTTGCCCAAGGGATCAATCAAATATGAACTTCGACATGTAATAATTCAGTACATTAAAGACGATAGAGCCAAGCCTTAACCAGAGCTTGGAAAAATGGTGAGATCATTTGAGTCAGCGGGGTTATAGCAGAAACAATGTCCCACCAGAAGCTTTCCGACATTTCATAACGCTGGAGAGGCCTACTTTGCAACCGAGGCTGCTACTACCTCTGCCTGGATCTGGGCTATCATAGCAGTTATCTCGAGTTTCAATTCTTTCATGGCACTAGGAGGAAAGACGCCTGCCAACGCGGCAGGATTGCAAGCAAAGGGATGGAAGGAATTGCTGAAGCTGTCAGTAGATAAATGAAAGGATGATGTTCCATACCTTGTTTTATACACGCATTAGCTAACGTGAAAGCATGATCAGCCTAAAGATAGGTGGAATAATTGTGGCTGCCTTCATAGCTGGCGCTTTTGTTGCTTCGCCAGAGCTGAGGGCGTATGCTGCAGACACTGTAGGGTCGTCTGACATCATTGACGAATCCATACTCTCACAGGACATTAAAAATGGTGAAGTAAAGAATAGCGATATAGGTCTAGGTGCCATAACAAGTGCAAAAATAAATGACGGTTCGGTACTCAATGCAGACATTGGAGCTAATGCGGTAACAACTTCAAAGATAAAGGATGGTTCGGTAACGGCTGCTGACATCGGTGCAGACGCCGTAGGGGCAAGTGAAATACAGGGCGTAACTCAGTTGATATTCGAGGAATGCGTGCGGGACTTTCAGGGTTTGCTTGTCAATGCCGGTGCAACCGTGGAGTATAGTTGTGAAGTTCTGGGAGCAGACGACCAAGATGTCGCCTTCGCGACAATTGATGATGTGAATACCTCACACTGTTTTGTTTTGGATTGGGCTGAACCCGGTATACCTGTCGACGACACAGTCACTGTTACTATACGAAATGCATGCGTAGCTTCAGAAGAATTAAACATAGTGCGTACCGGGATAATGGTGTTTGATACCTGAGTATTCCTAATTAGGAACTAACGCCATATTACCAACGCCATTGAGACTTTACTGTTTAGGCTGGAACTATGACACATAGGCAGCGCAGACACATACGGCGAAGGATTGAACCAAGCCTTGCCTACCGCCTATTCTGCAACACCCGAAGATAACACCCGTCAAGGAAACACTACCAAAATTATGATAATGACTGCCTATGAAATATCCATTAAGGAACTTGAGTCTGGCGAACCAGAATTGAAGCCGCAGAGTTTACTGCGAAAACCCTTTGTACAGAAGCAGGTACAGATACCGACCTAAAGAACGAGTGCCAAATCAAGCCAGAAAGCCGGCAGCCTGCACAAGTCGCTGGCGAGTAGGGCTTGTCAATTATTCAAACGACATGACTGTAAAGTCGCTGTGTTCCAATATTAGCTCGTGATCTTCCATATCAGATCTGAATAGAAATGCCTCTCTGCATTCTGTACATAGATAGAGCTTGTCCAATCGTTCGATCAGACTACGTTGACTCACATGAGCGCGCTATTCACCGAATTATAATAGGGATCTGGTGTTATCTTCTAGCGTTCGTATGCTATAGCTAGAGGTAATTTACAGTCGTAAAAGAAAGGAAAGGAAAACATCATTCTGAAGGCGCGGAAACTGATAGGTTTGTTATTGCAGGAAGTTGGCATAGATCCACGAGGCGTGATTGGATAAGGGCAGGAAGAGTAGAGGTTCTGCTTCCCCTAGTTTGCCAATGTTTATTCTCTGATGCTGCGTAGACGAACCCCCAAGTTAACAGTGCGAACGTTCATTGTATTTAAGATTTTGCCATAACTTGTCGCAAAGAATAAGTAACATAAAGTTCTTCCACAATCATTGAACGCGATCACAATCTTTTTAGGCGCGGTGTTGCTGATTGGAATGTTTTCCATCACCAGTCCAAATACAGCATACTCGACCACCTCTACCAGCTGCACGGCATCGCTCGATGGGTCCCAAGAAGTGCCTCCTGTAAACACTGACGGTACCGGATCGGCAACCATGGAGTTTGATCCATCCAATAACGAATTATCATGGTCAATAGAGTTTTCTGGTCTGTCAGGACCTGCCACTGCGGCGCATTTCCATGGGCCCGCTAATGCTGGGACTAACGCTGGAGTACAGGTGAACATAGGTGAAGTCTCTGGCCTAGTTTCACCAATGGAAGGGTCAGCTGAATTAACTCCAGAGCAGGCGTCTTCGTTGCTCGAAGGACTGTTGTACATTAACATCCACACCCAAGCCAATCCGGATGGTGAAATTAGAGGGCAAGTATCATGCGAGTCTACCCCTGCTCCAGATGGAGGATCAGAGGAGACTGCAACATTAGTAATTGGAGACCAAGAGTTTGACATTCAATACACGATAAGTGGAGGCACTCTAGATGAGCTAACTGCGGAGCCCGCGCTGGAAACTTTGCTGATTGCCATTTCTTCTACGTCAGACGGTAATCTCACTATCTGGCTTCCAACCGATGTGATAGATGCAGAGGACGAGTTCTCGGTATTTATTGATGGTGAATTCGGGAATTTTGTTGTTGACGAATTAGAGCCAACCGCAGATTCCAGAGTTCTCCAGATTGAATTTGAGAATGGGACAGAGGAAGTCGAAATAGTGGGTACGTCCATGGTTGGAGGAGAAGAGCCTGAACCGGCGCCGCAGACCGTCTCTGTCGAAATAGAAGGTCAGGCATACGATATTCCATACGAAGTTACAGGAGGCACTGTGCAGCAAGTCACTGCAGACATTGATTCAAAGAGTCTAATTGTTACCATCTCCTCTAATGCAAGTGGCACCCTCACCGTCTGGCTGCCGACTGAAGTGATCGACGCAGATAATGAATTCACTGTATTTGTCGATGGTGAATCGGCCACTTTCACCGAGATAGACTCTACTGCAGATGCAAGGGTTCTTGAAATTGAGTTCGAAGATGGAGCTGGGGAAGTCGAGATCGCAGGTACCTTCATAGTTCCAGAGTTTGGCTCGCTAGCGATCATGGTAGTGTCAATGGCGATCGTCGGAACAATCGTAGCGACAAGTAGGTTCCATAGATTCGGTGGCCTACGAATATAGCGGAGGTTGAAGAATTTAGAGATGTTAGCCAGCTGGGACTGTACAATGAGCTGGAGGCTCTGGAATGGCTACAAAGACAGGTATTGACTACTCCCACCGCTGAAGCATGTGGGCTTGTAGCTGCCGTATGCGTCCAAACTGGACAAACACAGCAGACCTTCAATCCTCGAGAATAGCCAGATGGCGGTTGTGTCCAATTCCTGACCATCATCTATATTAAGTAAGAAAGTAAGAATACCACTAGTGGCAAAGCATGGCCAAATATGAGGAAGCTGAAGTCACCGTTGTAAGTGGCAAGGGGCAGGTGGTAATTCCCCAGTCAATAAGGCAAAAGCTAGGCATAGGACCAAAGACAAAACTTCTAGTCTACGGCTACGATGACGCCGTCATTATGAAAAAGATGGATATACCTGATGTAGCCAAAGATCTGGAAAGGCTTTATGCGAAGGTTGACAAAAAGGTGGCGAAGTACGGCCCGCTGTCTGATGAGGATATTAACCAGATAATACAAGAAAGCAGGCGCAAGAGAAGACAGGCAGCAGCATGAAGATAGTGCTCGACACTAACGTGCTTGTGTCGGCTCTGATCAAGGAAGGAGCGCCTAGACGGCTTGTTTTTAGAATAATCAAAAGCAAAAAACACCAACTGATTACATCAGAGGAAATTCTGGAAGAGTTTGTCATGGTTGCAAACGAGGCCAGGATACAGAGGTATGTTGTCCAGCAGGACATTGCTGATTTTTTACACAACATCGCTACTGCGGCAAAGATATTGCACACAACATCAAGTTTCAGCGTAATAGAGCAAGATCCGGATGATGACGTTATCCTGAGGACAGCATATGACGCAAGGGCAAGCTACATAGTGTCAGGAGACAGGCATCTGCTTCAACTGAGAAGGTTCAGGCGCACTAGAATAGTCGAAGTTGAGGAGATGCTGAGAATACTTGGCTAGCTTTGTTTATTTTCCGCAACTATTGCATCTGCGCAATTGTTGCAATATCTTTCTGTTACCATTACATCTTGTTCTTGTATCAAGAAGGTTATCTCTTTGGTTGCATGTTCGTCGCAGCTTATGCATGTGACATTCTTCTTGGCATGTTTGGAGGCTGGCTTGTTAAAAGATCTAACAGAGTAAATCTCCCTTTGCGACATCATTGAATTGCCCAGAGTCATACAATATCAATTTCGAGATGTAATGATTCAGTACATTACAGACGATATAGCCAATCATTAAGAGCTTGGAAAAATTGGGAGATCATGTGGAGTCAGTGGGGTTATAACAGAAATAATGTCCCACCGGATGCTTTCCGACATTTCATGACGAAAAAGGTGGGAAGGAAAGGATGAGGCTATGCCTCGATACTTCCATCCAGGAAGAGTTCCCAGCTTCCTATCTGATTTGAGAACCTTTCGCTATTTCCTTCAAACTGTAGCTCCATTGCTTCTCCTTCGGTCATCGGAAATGAGGCATCGTCGGATGTCGCGGCTCCGAGCAGTTTCAGACTGACTATCTCGCCAGTGGCATCGTCAGTCGCAAGTGCCCTTAGCCGTAGCACATCATGTTGCAGCGAATACAGTGCGTATCCAACTCGTACTGTATAACTATCGTCGCCCACAACTACCGAACCGCCAAGCACATCCATCAGGACAATGGCGCGGTTTGACTTCCATACGCCAACGTCTGCATTAACTTCAGCGACTGTCATCTCGTCATCATGGCTTTCTGCTGTCCCTGCTGACGTAAGGTTGTATGCCATTCCCGGCTCATATTGTCCTGTGCTGGACGCTCTTGCAGCATCAACATGCCTCCTGTGGATATCGTCTGCCACAATTCTCTCCAAGATAGCGTGTCTGGCCTCCTTTCGTTTTTCGTCTACCGTCCTCTCATCGCCATCTTCGTCGTGCGACGTCTCCTCCGCTACCCTAAATGGGTCAAAAGTGGCGATGACCATTCTGCCTGATTCCTCTTCAATTGAGGCTTCACATCCACTGTAGCTTCTTGCTCCTAACGTTGTCTCAGCCCGGAATTTTCCTTTTCCGTACTCGTCCATTACAAACGCATCGTTAAACGGCATAGATAGTCCTGCAGGCTCCTCGCAGTTCACGAGCACATCATACATGCCTGGTTCAAAGCCAGGATGATTCACCATGGCCTCAAACCTCACAATGCCATCGTGCTTGACGTCAACACTAGTTGCTGTTCGGTCTTCCCCTTCTTCATCCTCGTGTCCATGGCGATACTCAGTTGCGACTATCGTAAACTCGGGCAACATGACTGACAGGTCGCCAACACTTAAGATGCACTCTGAATAAGTGCCTGATCGAAGGGTCAGTTTACCCTCAAACTCGCCTTCCCCACCTTCTACAAGTAACTTGTCAGAAAATGTCAAAGACGAATCTGGCGAAGCACACGCAAGAGTAACATTGTATCTTCCATCTCGCAGATCTCCCTCTTCAATTTCTACCATGACTCTTGCTGATCCTGCTTCTGCCTTGAAGTGGACTTCGCTGTGTTCACCAAGGTCCTTTTCAATTCTCACGTAACCATCTTCATTTGTGTATGAACCATCTACATCGTCGTGATCTTCATCATCATGCTCGGCATCATCTTCCTGCTCCTCATGCTCTTCCTCCTGTACTTCAACTATTGTAAACGAATCAAAGATTGCAGATAACGTACCAATGTAAAGTGCGCAACCCTCATACATTCCAGCTGCCAGTTCTAGGTGATGCTCCAACTCGCCCTGGCCTTCTAGCACTTCAAAATGAACGGGGAATGTTTGAGAAATCTCGGGATCTGTACAATTGAAAGTTATGGTATAATTGCCGTTGGCTAGATCCTCTTCGTGGATCTCAATCTCTACTTCTGTTTCTACCGATAGCTCGAGTTCAACGTGGCTATGCTCACCCAGTTCTGCTTCCATCGAGTCATGCTCTTGATCTTCGTATTCACCATCGGTTGCCGAAGCGGACATAAAATAAGACGGCCCTGTTACTGACAGTATTGAAAAGCTCAACGTGAACAGCATAAATGCTGTTGTTGTTATTGCATTCATTCCCTTTTTTGTAGTCATCATCCCTTAAGGAAAATCGGCCGTAAACTTAAGCAAGCTTTTGTATCCAAAATGACACAGGAGCCGCATATAGAGGTGGACTGTAGCTTCTCATTCAACAGCACCTGAAATAACCCCTTTTTTGGGAACAGAAAACTTGCTTTGGCGACATGTCCGGCCGTCAGTGGAATGGGATTTGGTACTCTAGGAGAAGAGGCAGATGGTGCCGTAGTTGTTGATTGTGCCAAAATTGTAGATAGGACAACCGTCGCAGTTTAGGATGAGACCGGCGTTGTCAAATTGTACCGTAGTTGACGATGGTATTGACATTGTTAATCGTCCCTCCGTTGTTGTTGATGGTAATACCCGATGCGATCGTAAGTATTGCAACTGGATTTGTCCATACGTCGCCGGGACCAAGCGTTTGGTCTGATGTGATTGTCGTATCACTTGTAAAAGTCATCGAATCCGCCGCACCATAAACTCTGAGTTAAAGTATTATCGAATTTTCAAGAGCTTCCACTAGCTCATTAGCACCAAATAATGGGTTGTGCCAACATAGAACATGAACTACTTTTTTCCATAGCATCTTTAATACTCGTCCATTGCGAATAATTCATGAAAATCTCTGAAAATAAGTGGAAATACCTGTCAATAGGACTCATGGCGATCCTTGCGACAGGATTTCTAGTGCCGCAGGCGTATGCCCACGTAACTACTAACGTAACTCACTTGCTCCAGCACATATACAATTTTGCGGAAAACATAGAAACCAAAGTTGACAGCATTGATGAAAAGGTGGATGACGTAAAGGCAAATACCGACTTGCTCGCCGACCCCGGATTTGGGCTTCAGGAAATCAAGAGGGAAGTTAGGGACATCGAGGACAGGCTTGGTGAAATTGAGGAAACACTCGACAGGCTAGCGCCACCGACTAATGCTGTCGAGAGAGATGAGCTGCAAATCGATGCTCAAATACACCTAAGCTTCCAAGATGGTTCTACCGAAGTTGTAACTCTCTCAGGCCCGTTGACCATGGAAGTTTTCTTTGAAGGCAATGAAGGAGATGCGGATGATGACGACGGTGATGGACTCGATGAAGTTCCGATAGAGATTGTTCAGTTGGCACTAACCGGCGCCAGCGCACAAGGCTCAGTGGAGGTGAGCTTGTTTCCAAGCAGTGGGTCGGTGGGATTCATCGAAGAAAATATCAATGTTGACATCGGCACATTAAACGTTGCACCCTTTTCCCCAGGGCCCGCGAGGATGGCCGTGGAAATGTTTGCGATTGTGGAAATTGATGGAGTACCGCTGCACAACACGAACGCGATTAATGTTCAGGGCATAATTGGCCACAAGCCTCCGGAATGCGGCGACGAGCTCGATTCAGGACCCACATCGGTTCCGCTGCGGGACGCCGCCGGTGATGAAACAGGCAATTCCATCAATAGACTGGTGCTCAACAATTGTGTCGAAACTGATGTCCTCACTCGCACTGCTGAGATAGGATTAGTTTTCTCGGATCAATCTTCGGAGGACGTTTCACTTTCCGGAACACTGACAATGAACGTGTTCTTTGAGGGACACGAAGGGGTCGCCGATGATGATGACGGTGATGGACTCGACGAGGTCGAAATAGAGATTGTCCAGCTGGCTCTTGCCGGCACTAACACCAATGGCCCTGTGGTAGTGAGCCTAGCACAGGGTATGAACTCACAAGGGTTCATAGAAGAACAGGCAAACTTCAATGCTGGCGAATTGGATCTCCCACCATTTACTACTCCAGGTTCTGCGAGGATGTTGGTAGAACTGTTCGTGGTTGTAGAGGTCGATGGAACTCTCTTGCACAACAACAGCCCGATAACTGTGCAGGGCCTCATAGATAACAAGCCGCCGGCATGCGGTGATGAGTTATCGTCTGGACAGGTCTCGGTTCCACTGCATGACGAGAACGACAAAGTTACGGGCAACTCCATAAAGGGACTCGTGCTCAACCGTTGTTCAAGTTGAGCATCACTTTCTCGGCTCCCAAAAACCACTATCGTGGATACGGGACAACTGAGGGACTAAAATTGAGACCTAATCGGCACCAAATTGTGAATCCTTACGATGGTTAGAGCTCGGATAGCTAGGAATGAAACTCCAAACTGAGACTAAAGAAAAAAGAAAAGGCCTGCTAGGAAGTCTTATACAAAATTATGTAAACATCATGCAACGATTTCTTGTTCGATGTTGGCAGCGTGTGCATTGTATGGAATGGCGGCCCGGATAGCTATTCTTACTGTGCAAATTTGCAAAGGTAACATGATCGCTTATTATGGTAGAACAGGATCTACTAACTTTGCTTGAACAATGGCGGCTGCTTTCGACCCTTGATGAAGTTGCTAACAAATGGATGATTCTACTAGGAAATGAAGGAAAAACAACCGTATTACATTTTCTGTAAAATCAACTCTTATTTTCTATAGCTAGATATTAATTGGGTTACTACCTAAACGTTGATGAAGCTTCATCACATCTCACATATCCATTTAGGACTGTTGGGATTCCTTTTGGGTGGATTGGCTGCTGCTCCATTCGCGAATAGCCAATCAGCTATTGCACAATTTGTCATCATTGACTTTGATATGGAGCTAACCACTAAAGCCGATGTGAATTTTGTCAACGAGGAACATATGGCGACTGCCACTGAGAGCCCAATTGGAATTATTGCATTGAATGGTTCGTCGTTTGCGGCATTAGGTGGATTTCTATTTTGGAGGAGAAGGCAGGGTAACAACCGGCCACACGCACTAGCTCACTTGGGCATCTAGCCACCGGATTAGTCCTCTATTCCAGTGGTACTATCTTGGCCGCAGCTCGGATCTGCACTATCGATCAACTGGTTAGCATTGTTGTCTAATCCATTAGTGCACGTCTTATCCCCGGAGATGGCTAGCTCTAAGTCAGCGACTCTGTTTTCAAGTGCGGAGACATTTTGGGATAAATCAGCAACCTGCAGTTGCAGATATTCCAAATCGCGTCTTGTTTCCTCTGCCTTTGTAGCTTTTGCCTACATCGGCATAATGCAAGTATGAAATAGTTGAAAATTAAGCTTGACTGCGAGTAGTGCCCCTCGAGGACATTAAGGCGATTCTATCTTCGATAATATCCAACGCTCTTCGAACATATGCGTTCGTGATCAGGGATGGCATCTCGAGCTTGATGCCTTCAGGCAATGATTCGTTCAGCCTCTGAAGCTTCCTAAGCCGTTTCTCGACATCGCGTTCTCCTCTGATATCGGAGATGCGATCTATAATATTTTGGGAGGACTTCATTGCAGAAAATACTGTGGCAAAGCCACTTAAATGTGTGTATGGATTAATTGCATAGTACTTCTATAACAACAATTCTGGAACCCGCGATGTCAAGTTATCGTCTGGAATCTTCCTACCTCACTTTGAATTCACCCGGATACACTGCTGAAAATTCGGGTGAAACTGAATACTTGTTGATTTCGGGTCATAGACTGGTGAATTAGGGTGATGACCACTCGCCGTTGCGCCTCCGGCCGATATCGGGGCGATTGTTATTTTGCGACAGGTTCAGGCTATTGTTGCATTTGACGAGGTGACTTGAAGTCGCTCTCTCGTAAAAAGGAAACTTACGGATCTCCGAATGCCAGAGATTAACGGGATAGCACTTGCTGTCATGCTACGAAAAGTCAGAATAGATGTCAAAATTATGATAATGACTGCCTATGAAATATCCATTAAGGAAATCGAGACTGATTCACCTGAATTGAAGCCGCTGAGTTTGCTGCGAAAACCCTTTGTACAGAAGCAGGTATGTTACGCAGTCAAAAAGCAGGTACAGATACCGACCTAAAGAACGAGTGCTGAATTAAGCACGATAGCCGGTAAGCACTGCCACAAGCGCCGGTAAGTAGGTCCTGTCAATTATTCAAACGACAAGACTGTAAAGTCGCTGTGTTCCAACATCAACTCGTGATCTTCCATATCAGATCTGAATAGAAATGCCTCCCTGCATTCTGTACAAAGATAGAGCTTGTCCAATCGTTCGATCTGGCTACGTTGACTCACATTACCGCGGTATTCACCGAATTATAATAGGGATCTGGTGTAAACTTCTAGCGTTTGTATGCTATAGTTAGAGGTAATTTACATTCGTAAAAGAAAGGAAAGGAAAATAATTCCGAAGGCGTGGAAACTGATAGATTTGTCATTGCAGGAAGTTGGCATAGTTCCGCGAGACGTGATGGGATAAAAATGCCGGAGGCTACCTTCCATTAAGTGAAAGGCAGCACGTTATTTCCTTTTATCTCCGGGATTTCTCAGAAGCGACAGCGCCACTTGAGGCTTCTTCAAAACTTCGAGTGCTATCGACGAAATACTGTGAAAGAGCCTTTGTATTTTCCCGCGCCGTGTTGATTGAAGAACGTGCTGATTCCATCGCAATCTGCACCATGTCGCTTGATGTCCTGGCCGCTGCAACAGAGCTGTCAGTAAAGTTGGTCACTGCTCTGACATAGTTTTCAGTGACGATTTGGGGATGCATCCATGGCCAGAACATCCACAGGTAGGGGTTTGCAGCGTATGGTCTCATGGCATATTGCATTGATTTAGCAACCTCCTTTTGAGATTCAAGAAAAGTATCGGTCATTTCTCGTATGGCGCTGATGTTTTGTTCTTGATAATCGTGAAAGGTTGATGTGACTTCCGGCAATTCCCGTCTGACTTCTTGCAGTACCTTCTTGGCACTATCCTTTGTTTCGTCAATGCTTTTGTCAATGGCTCTTTCCTGAACCTTATCTTCTCGTTTGGTTGTAGACATAGTTGACTTCAGCCATTAGATTATTTAAGTAGTGTTTAACAATCTAGCTAGGCTTGTAACAGAAACAAGCGATTGCTGTGCCTAGCCGGAAAAATAATACCAATAGCGCGTTATTCATTCTAAAGTTCATACATCTCCCCTCAATCCTTAAGTGCAATACAGCACCATGAAAATCTCGTAGGTCAGAAAAACTGAACTCGGGGTCAGGCTCAAGCAAGCGAGTCTGTGTGCCGGGGCAAAAAACACTGCTATGACCTTGCTCCCTGACTCGTTTTGAATTGAAGCTCGACTCCAGCTAATCCGTTGGAAAAAGCTCTTTTTTATCAGAGAACCAATCTCCAAAGATTGGTGCCGCACTCATTCTAAAATCAAAGCCAAGCTTTCAGATGCTATGCCACCATTTTGCAGTCACGGACCTGATTTCTTGACATGTCCTTTTTGTCAGCCTTAGTATTTTATTTGGAATGATAATATGAATAAAAGGTACTATATCTTTCAATGCAAATAAGCAAGATTTTATTAGGTATTAGCTAGTAGACCTTGCAGTGACGAGACAGATTGACAAAGTAGCTCCTGCCCGGCATGTTATGCTATTGTACAGTGCTGATGAAGACCTCAACGAAGCTGTGATAAATTACATCAATCAAGCCCTAAAACAAGGGCAATTGACCGTCTATGCTTCGGTAGATGCGAAGGATCCGTTACATATGGACAAAATCGCTCCAAACATTGCAGACTACCAAGGAAATATCGAACGGGGCGATTTGCTGCTTGTAAAGCTATATTCATTTTATGAGCGTGCGTTGACCGGTGATTTGGAGCCTTTCGATGATCTAAAAGCTATTCTCGAAGAAATAATCAAAGAACGTATCACTCTAGGTAAGATGGCTGAAGCCTTTGTCATAGCTGACTGTGCTGACTTGCTTTCTAGAAATGAAAAATCTGACGAATGTCTGCTTGTTGAGAGGTGGTGGCAAAATACACACTCTGAATGGACGGAGAAAAATATTAGAATTACTATTGTCTGTCCACATCCAAGCAACATAGGTGAACAGATGTCCGTTGTGCAACATCGACGACAACTTTCCAGACTACATAGCCTTACCGTTACCGCGATGAGCAAGTGATATGCAATGGTATTAAAAGCAAAAAAATCAATCTTGGTGGTGGATGACGAGCCTGATATCGTCACTATTATCGAAGCATTTTTGCGAAAATCGGGGAAATCGGTAAGGGGTTTTACAGACCCTGTTTTGGCACTTGAGCATTTTCAACAGCATTCCGACGAGTATGACACAGTGATATCTGACATTAGAATGCCGGGAATGAATGGCTTTGAGCTTGTAAGAAAACTCGGTGACATAAATCCTGAGCTCCGAATTTTCATAATGACTGCATTTGAAATGTACAAATCTGAATTTGAAAAGGTCTTTCCTTCGATCAAGATTGCAGATGTTATTGAAAAACCAGTGTCAATGTACAGGCTACTAAAGATAATTGAAGCCTAATTTTTGATTCTTTAATAAATATGGATGGCACGAACAAGGGTTTGTGAACCAAAATTGACTCAATTTTTGGGTTGTGGCCCGTCGGGATTGAATCCGTTCGCCTCGCGGGTTCTAATGGTGAGACGCGTTGCCCGGTAATGCCAAGTAGTCAAACTTGAAGAAATTTCCATTACGACTTCTGGTACCTTTGGGGCAAGATGCATAATTATACCAAGGCATTCCGATGTCATGTTCTTTCAAATTATCAATGTAATTATAAAAAAAGAAAGTGTGGGAGATCTGAAGGATGTCTTAGCTCGCCCTTTCATCATTTCTGTCTACTTCGAACTGATCTTCGAACTGCTTGACGATTCCGATCGTGAACTCGTCGCTCATTGACACTGCATGCTTGTACAGGGCGTCAAACGTAGCCACATCGGTAGCATAGTCGCCTGTGAGTCTTGCAACTGCCTCAGTTTTGGTAAGGGAAAGGTGTTCATCGAGCATACTTTCTATTTCTTCCCTTGTCCAGTTTGGATTTGCTTCGCTCAGGAATGTTGCAATGTCATCTGCATTCTCGTACCACTTGTCTTCAGCTTCCTGTGCAGCAGCGTCGTCACCTGCCTTTGCTGCTTCAAGCAAATCTACTGCAATAAGTATGTGGTCTTTTAGCAGATCAGTTAACTGGTTACCTGCTTCTTCGCCATAGTATGGTTTTATTGCGTCGCCGATCTGTTCTTGGTTCGCCAGCAATCTTTCTGCAGCAAAAGAGGTATCGGGCCTGTCGTCTGCTGCCGCAACTATGTATTGCCTTGTCCAAACGATGTGCTCTACCCAAAGGTCATGGAGTCCTATTCGAAGCTCAGTTATTTGTGTCTGGTTCAAATTGCTGTTGCTCGCTGCAAAAGACGGCACATGCGATTCGAAGTGGTCGGTTGAATCTGCTCTAGTTTTCCCATCGTCTTGTTCTACCGCATCTTGTGTGGCTTCGACCTTCTGCACGGCAGATGTCGCAGCGATCTGGCTTATTGCAAATGCCGATGAGAGCACTGCAGCTACCAGCGCAACCACAAAGATCCGTTTTGTATTCTTGTCCATCGTCTTTAGCACAATAAACCTATTTATAAACTATAGCTACTATAAAGTATCTAAAGTATTCTTAGCACCGTCTGACTGGGGGATAAAAACACATATTAGTATCCAAAGTGTTTGTATGGTAGATGACTCTGCCAATCCAGGCCGACATGAACAACATTGGAGACACGAAGGAAAAGATCCTTGAATTTCTGCTACATGATGGCGCAATGACTGCCGGGGAAGTTTCAGATAAACTCCAGATTCAGAAAAGCGCGGCTAGAGTGCATTTAGAATCCTTGAAGACCCTGGGTGCCATAAAGTCAAGGTTTCAGATTGAAAAGATGGGCAGACCGAAGAAAGTCTATGAATTAACGGAAAGAGGCAGAGAGCTATTTCCAAGAAAGTATGACCTGTTTTTGAATCTTGTATTAAACAAGATAGCCTGCAAAAAGGGAGAGGATGAGGCCAGGGAGATTGTCGAATCTGTGGCTGATGATGTTGCCTCAGGAATAAGGGCACGAATCAGTCAGGAAAACAGTGGTGGCAACCTAGAACGCTCCCTAAGAATCATCAACGATGCATCAAATGAAATGGGATTTGTCTCTTCTCTTGAGAAGGATGAAAAGGATAACACATACTGCATTCAAAGCAAGAATTGCATCCTACACAAGGTCGCATCAAGCAATCAAAAGACGATTTGTCACGGCCTTCACGACAGGATAATTTCAAAGTCACTTGGCCAAGGCAAAGCAGGAGTAAGAGTCGAACTAAAAGAATGCATGGCACTTGGAAGTGAATACTGCCGGCACGTCATCAGGAGTGTTGCCTGAGAATGATGAATACTGATTTGAAGTTGGACACCTACCATATGCGAGGATGTGCTTCATGGTAGGCTCTCAAAAGGTCGCCAATAAAAAGGATCTCAAAGAGGGAGGCTTGATGAGGGTGGAGATAGATGGCAAGCCCGTTGTACTGGCAATGGTGAAAGGCAAGGTCTATGCAATGGATGCGGTCTGCTCGCACGAAGGAGGGCCGTTAGAGGACGGCTCTTTAAATGGATACGAACTGAAATGTCCCTGGCACTATGCGATTTTCGATGTCCGAAATGCGAAAGTCTCAGATCAGACAGTGTGGGCGACAGACCTGCGCTCCTATCCGGTAAATGTTGACGAAACCAGCGGTGATATCACAATAAGCCTAGATCCGCAAGCCCAGGAAACCACACAAGAGAAGAACGATGATAGAAGCAATGTAAATACGAAACACCAAGACCTTTACTACTCACTAACCCTGGGTGGGAAGCAGCACCTCCAGGGCACCGACATTGCAACGTTTAGATTCACAAAAGAGGGATATCCCGAATACAAAGCAGGACAGTTTGCTTTCTTTCCTCTTGACAGTGTGAATAATGATAGCAAAGGCCCAGTGCGACACTTTACGATTGCTTCATCACCAACAGAAGATGTATTGATAATAAGCACGCGAATACGCAATAGCGAATACAAACAGAGGCTTGCCTCATTGCAGACCGGTGCAAAAGTAAAGGTTTCAAAACCGCAGGGTAATTTCGTATTGCATAACGATCATTCAAAACCAGCCGTATTCTTATCAGGTGGCATAGGCGTAACCCCATTTAGAAGCATGATGAAGTATGCGACTGACAAGAAATTGCCAATCAAGATCACCATGTTTGATTCGAATAGGAATCAGCAAAACATCTTGTACAAAGACGAGTTTGATTCGTGGGCCACTGAAAATGGAAACCTCAAAGTCGTGTATACTGTCTCTGATGAAGCAACTGAAAACTGGAGTGGCGAGAATGGCCGGATAGACAAATCGATGCTTGAACGACATTTGACTAGAGAGCAGATTGACAGCGCGATTTTCTACATATGCGGCCCGCCGGGGATGCTTAAGGCAGTGATAGATTTGCTCAAGAATGACCTTCGAGTTCCAGATGACAGAATAAAGATCGAAGAATTTACGGGGTACTAGCAGGCCATGATTCGGCATGACAACATCAGTATGTTCTTCCAACAGGCTTCCCAAACTTGACTCTATCCAACTAGTGCCTCGCTGAAGCTTGAACCATAATTCAGTTCCAAACTCGACCCGGGTGACCAAAACACCGAGAATTTGATTGTACCGTATGATTTGTTCGGGACTATCGGAGAGCTGTAAACCTATCCAATACTAGCCATTAATGTCCTCGCTAATCTATCTAATTTTTCAATCTGGGATCTTCTGTGAATATTACTAGATTTTTCTGAAGGATGATCGTCAATCATTCGTTGAATCCTTTCACGCTCCCTGTCTACCAAGCCAGCAAGCTCTAGAATATCATTCACGGTAAGGGGAACGCGCCTTTCATCTCTAGACATGAAAGGCGTTACGACTTCGAGCTATAAAAAATAGCTTTGAACTGGCATTTTCCATATGAAGATGCCCTAATTTTTAGTGTTTTTGTACATGGTCTTTTAGGCTAATGCCAAGTGCGGCGGGCGAAACAGCCAAGTCCTATTCCTAATGAAATGGTCTGCTTTTGAATGATTGACCCAAAAGAGTCCATTTAGGGCCGAATAGCCTTTCGGCTTAAGGACCTATTAGCAATAAATCCAACCAGCGAAGCTAAAGATGGTGCTATGAGTACAATCGAGCCAAATGGGGACTCGGGAATTGCAAACATAAGCTTACTGGGATTTCTCGGTAGGCAACAAGCCCCGTTTGAGCTCTATCCCTGTAGAAAAAGAATTCAAGGATATAGTCTCCGGGTTCACCAGGCACTATAATTTCGTCGCCCTGAGTGCCATGGATGATACAATCGCAGGAGTGGGAAAGCTTCCCATGACTATTTCCTATGATGCTCGATTTAGGCATAGTGTTGCCCGTGGCTCGCTTGGTTTTTGTAGATGTGATGGACGGCTATTGCTTGCGAGTCATGGTATCACGGCTAAAACAAAAAGCGTTTGTCGCCAAGCGATTTTAGGCTGATCTTTCCGCAAATTCCCACAAAAGTAATCCGCCCACGTATTATAGAATATGGAGGTGTTTATTCTATAGCTATTCTAATACTTCGCCATTCTTGTTCGTCTGTGGAAAACACCCGCATTAAGGCAAGGATTGGAATAGTAGCGACGTTCCTCTCACTTATTATGATCATATCCCAACATTACCAGCTAGTCTTTGCCGACAATCCTAGTTTTGGACCAACAATAAATCTCAGTGAAGGCCTGCCACCACTTTTTGTAGCTGACGACATTGACTATGATAACATATCAATAGCGTCATCTCCTGATGGACAGAATGTTTATGTCGTATGGGCTTCTTGGAACAACACAATATTTTTCAGGGTCAGTCATGATAGCGGGGTCACATTTGATCCTGCAGTAATCCTAAGCAATGCATCGAATTCTGGGGGATATCCAAGATTAATTAATTCTGGCCAAAATGTCTATGTGGTGTGGTGGAATTTTAACGAAGACACATCCGACCTGCTGTTCAGAGCGAGCCACGACAACGGGACAACATTTGATCCTGTCGTGAACCTTGGTACAATTGGAGGAACAGTTCCTGGGTTCTTAGTTGAGGGGCAAATGGCTGCATCCGATTCAAATGTATACATCGCGTGGACAAGTACTAACAGTATCGGTGACGGCAATGTATTGTTTAGAGCTAGTCATGATAACGGCATTACATTTGATCCGTTGACGAGTTTGGCTAACATAACTGATAGTTTCTTCTTGTTCCCACAGGTTGTAGCGCCAGACGACCATGTGTACGTAGGTTGGCATAAGAACCTGAAAATAAGTGATAACAACGGAGTAACATTCGACAGATCTACAAATACCAGCGTAGACATAGTCGGGGGGCTCGCTGCTCAAGGATCAAATGTTTACGCCCTCTCCGGATTCAATCCACTCTTTATTTCAGCCAGTCATGACAACGGTACCACATTTGACCCTTCAATCAATCTTGGTACTTATCATCCTGATGGTAGTGAGGTAGACACAGCACATGTAGCAACCAGTGATAGTAATGTCTATGTGTTATGGCCGGCTATCGAATCACTACTTTTTGCAACGAGCCATGACAGCGGAGTGACATTTGAAGATGCCGTTAATCTGCATAATGGAGATCAAGCCAAGATGGCAGTATTCGAAGAAAATGTCTATATCGTATTGAGATATTTTGATGGAAACTCCAATGTATCGTTACTAATGAGTGGTGACGGCGGGGAGACTTTTGGTCCACTCATCGGAGTGGGTGAAGGTGGTTATCTGAATGTCCCAAAAATATCTGTATCTAATGATAATATCTTTGTAATATGGCAAGATCAAACTTCAAGAAATGATCCTCCGTTTGGAGATGTGTTTTTTAGAGCTGCAAGTTCATCGCTAAATTATCATCTTGACCTCTTTGAAGGAGTAAACCCCTCTGATACTGTCATTAACTTAGGATACGAAGCAAGGGCTGTAGCCAGTACAAATAACGTTAGCGTAAACGAAATCACTTTCAGGTGGATTGACCCCGGCGCTAATATTGACTCGACTGCAACAGTACCGGTAATAGCAGGGGAAGCAGAAGACTCTTTCACTCCAGACGAGGCAGGAAGATGGATAGTTGTGGCGGACTTTGGGAATGGTCTAGTAAGACAGCAAACCCTTGATGTCGAGTTTTTTGTTATTCCAGAATCGCCAATCGGCCTGATTGCTCTGGTAGCTTCTTCTTTAGCCGCGCTTGGCGCATATATGAAGTTCAGACCAAAAGTCTAGCTGATACATGACATTTTCAAGGACTTTGAGGCCCCACTACAGGCTACACTCTTTTCAAATCTACTATTCTTGGCCGATGCCAGGGTCTTGTTCTTACCTTCTGTCTGCAATCTGGACAACGCAATATTTCCTTTGATAGCTTGTATCCGCATGTAGCACAGTAATTGAAAAGAGTGTAGTCTATTCTTCCCCTTACCGACTTGAGAATCAAACGCGTCCGAATATCACTCCGTACCATGGCAGCTAGACACTCGGACAACATTTTCAATGACGCATTTTATA
>JBMCYV010000011.1:0-75020 GCA_049199595.1 Candidatus Nitrosomirales archaeon | reverse complement strand
ACTATCATTGCAAATGCGTATGCTACTGCGTATGATGTGAAGTGTGTCTCTGAACTGCTAATTGAACGGCTTGTTCGTTCGACAACAAACGGTACAAACAAACCTATGCCGAATGCTAGTAGCAGAAGAGATTGTATGTTAATTGATTCTGGTCCAAGGCTAAGCCCAAGTCCAGATGCGCCTTGAAAAAGATCCCATATTGATATTATTGTAATACCAAACGCTACACCTGCAATGAGTGTTTTCGAGGAATCACGGTAGCGAACTGATAATATGGAATTTGTCAGTCCAATAAATAACGGGGCTGCACCAAACGCAAGCGCTAGCAGTAGAGCCATGTTCACATCAACGGGTTGTGCAGCAACACCAACATCCATCGTATAGTGCAATAGGTTGGTCATGACTTTGGCTTAGATTCAAACAGCTTCAATAAATTTGGATTGGATCTATATCTCAAATTCAACTTTAGAATCGGGTCCTATCTAGTTCTCATTCGTTTTCGCATAAGTATTATGACAACTCCTACCAGCCAGAGGGGTATTGCCAGCCAGTATTGTTGCATGAGCCAGAACCAACCTCCTGCTAGCACAGAAGCTATACCAATCATACTAATAACAGTCTTTGATCCAGCCAAGATTTGATCTGTTATTCATGTGCAATTTATTATTATATGTGATTGCTTTTTAAAATACAGCTCAAGTGCTTCTGCGAATAAATGTTCTTATACCAATAGTTTGTGTATAATACTATGGGTAGATTCGGGAGTCTTTTTGGCAAGAAGGAAGAAACTGTTGAGACGGAAGGGCAAAAATATGCAGGAGCAGCCAAATTCAGACCAATAAAGGTAGAGCTCAAAGTTTCAAATGTGAATATGGAGCAGACAAAGTACTGGGTTACTGAGCTTACAAATCAGTATGCAGATCTTGTAATCGAGAACGCCAAGATCGGGTCTGACAAGATAACATTCGACGTCGGTTCTCCTAGCATGGGCGACCTAACTGCAAAAGATATCGAGTTCAGGATCAAAGAATACATAACCATGAATGTCGCACCTTTTGAAGTTAAGGACGTACGCGTAGGTTAGAACATTTAGCAGCAGCACAATAATTCAATCCATTATCTTATTTTATTCTAAAACAATTTAAGTTCGTTCTTGTACTGTATGTCATGCTTCACGACATATATTTAGACGCAATCAAGAAACATGAAAGTAAGAGAGCTGGAATTTCAGAAAGTGATTTGACGAACAAAAAGATCCTAGAAAAGGCTAGAGAGTCATGGGTGGAGTATCAGCCTATAGCATCTGAATCTATTCTTGCAGGCATTGACAGCAGCTATAACAGGCAGCGGTTTCAGGGATTTCATCTTTACGCGATAGATGCTGTATGTGTTACCAAGGAAGGTACTATACTGGCCAAAGAGATGGATCATGACATAGGGGTAAAGGATCAGAGCCAGTTAGAAGCAAGATCGATGGAGATGGAGACAAGTTTGGCTAGAAAGGCTGCTGACAATGTAGATCTGATCCTGATCGACGGTTCAATGATCTCTAGGTTCGTTAGAGCAAGCGTTTCAGCAGTAACGAGTTTGCTTGATCTTATTAGCGAACATAAAAACATCACATTCATCTCCAAGACCTCTGACAGCAGGGAGATCTTTGAACGAATGGACAGCAAAGTGGGCGATATCTACTTCTTCAACCATGTAAGCAGAAAGGCAGGCTACAGCAAGCCGTATCTCATCACACATTACAAGGAACCTGTTACAGTCGTTTATGCTAGGCTGGGAGATTTCACGCCATTAATAAAGCTCGAGCTTCATGATGCAGTTACAGAACAGGAAGTCGAAACAACGCTTGATCAGCTTGCATATGGTTGTGTTTCGGGGTATCCTTATGTTCTGAAACTCGCGCACAAAACGGTGCTGGTCAGCGATAACGATATTGAAAGACTTGCTAGCATCTATGGACTGAAAAATGAAATTGGCGCAAGAGCAGTGTTAAGATGAATTAGCGCGCTGAAAATAGGAAAAATATACTTAAGAATCTCTACTATGAAGTTTCGAATTATTCTTTTATACCTGTTTCTGTCTCTGATTAGCGTGTATGAGAGAAATAGGCATCGTTGTTGGAGAATCTAAACCTCACGAGATAATGTTCGAATCAAAAAGACCTGTCAGTGCTGGCGAATATGTAATAATTGATGGTAGTAATGGCAAGATTTTAGGTTTGGTTGAAAGATCAACCATCGTCAGTGATGCTCTAAGTAAGCATGTTAGAAATTATACTGAAGCGCTGGAAAGCAAAGAGGTTGCAGACGTTAATACACGCGATAAAAGTTACAGGGCTTGGGTTAGAATACTGGGCTACCTTGATGAGCTCAAGAACGGCAGGGCAATCATACCAGACGTGCCTCCATTGCCAGGTACAGACATTCTGGAGGCGGGGCAGGATGATCTAGGCATAATATTTGGCCCAGATAATGATGGATGGATAAGAATAGGTTCACTGTTAAGAAACAGCAAGGTTGAGGCTAGGGTAAACATAGACAGAGTGGTTGCTAGGCATCTTGCTGTTTTGGCCATGACAGGGATGGGCAAGAGCAACCTTGTATCATTACTAGCAAAGGAGATGGCAACGATCGGAGGCACGATGATAATATTCGATTACCATGATGACTATTCTTCCCTGCAAATCAAAGACATCAACATAATGGATGCCAAGATAAATCCTAGGCTCCTGAACTTTGAAAAGTTTGCCGAGGTTATGGAGATCAGGGAATCAGCAACCAACCAGATGCATGTACTGCGAAAGGCCTTCACTGAGCAGGTGAAGATGAGACAAGGAGACGATTTTTGGGAAAGCCTCCTTGCAAACTTGAAGGAATACGGAAAGGAGAAGAGCTACAGCGAGCCTGCAGAACGGGTAGAAGACAAGATCGATGACGCAAGGAGGCGCTTCAAGAGCATACTGGACCCCAGCGTGAGCGACCCTACCACGCTGATAAAGAACGGCAAGGTGAATGTGTTAAGTCTGATTGAACTGACCGACAGACAGGCAGACATCGCGGTAAGGTTTTACCTGGAAGAACTGCTTGATGACAGGAAGAGGGCCACGAGGGCAAAGAAAGGTGTGATAGAAGGCAAGGCACCTGTAAGGTTTCCAGCTCCCGTGCTTGTTGTTATCGAGGAAGCACACGTGTTCATTCCCAAGGACGAAAAGACTGATACAAAGTATCTTGCCGCAAAAGTAGCTAGAGAGGGAAGGAAGTTCGGTCTTGGGCTTGCAATAATTTCGCAGAGACCCAGAAGTATAGATGCAAACGTGCTGAGCCAGATGGGCTCGCTTGCCGTTATGAAGATGGTGCAGCAGGACGATCAAGCACAGGTATCTGTAGCAAGCGAAGCATTTAGCAAGGAGATCGTGGAACAACTCCCCTCACTCAATCCTGGAGATGCTATCCTTGTGGGACAGTGGGTCAATCTTCCCGCGTTTGTGCATATTGATCAAGTGATGGAGAAGAAGATAGGTGCAGATCAGCACGCGGTAATGGAGTGGCGCCAGATCAGCAAGATGAAGCAAGCCACAAAAGAATCGACGCAAGCAATGATTAAAAAAGGATACCTGCAAGATTGATTGTATATGTTAATCGCTCATCTCTCTGATACACATCTGGGACACTCGCAGTTCAATCTGGAGGAGAGGGAGGAAGATGTGTACGATGCATTTGCGCAGGCAATTGACATATCGATCAAAGAAGGTGTTAAGGCAGTAATACTTGCAGGTGATATTTTTCATACGCCAAAACCAGCAGGCGGCGCGATCGTGAAGCTAGGAGACCAACTCAAGAGGCTGAAGGAACGGGATATCAGGGTATTCTTTGTTCTGGGGGAGCATGATGTAAGCAGGGTGAGAGGTGTACCAGTGCTGTTCGCGTTTCACAATCTTGGATTTGCAACCTATATCGGCAATGGCAAGTTGCATACATTTAATGATACATTGTTTATGGGATTCGACAAGTTCAGGGCTAGCGAGACAGAAGATCTTCTTCATAAATTGAAGGACGCAGATGAACAAGCCAAGACATTCAACGGACATAGAATACTGGTTCTGCATCAGGGTCTGCTCGAGTTTAACAGGTATGCTGGAGAGATTAGCTCAAATGACTTGCCCCAAAATTTCACGTATTATGCAATGGGACATTATCACGACAGGTACGAACAAAGGTTTGACCGATTAGGAGGACCTCTGGCGTACCCAGGTTCTATTGAAACTACTTCTTCTGAGGGCACAAAGGAGACTGAAAAAGGGTTTTACATCGTTGATCTGTCTGCAAAGGAGCCAAAGACGCACTGGCATAAGCTGGATATCAGACCCCAGATCGGAATATCAGCAAAATACGATGAATTGAGTGCAAAATTAGACGAACTTGCAAGGAAGGTTAGCACTTTGCCAAAGAAACCAGTTGTTCATGTAAGGGTGAGTGGGAAAGATATTGACTCCAAGAACGTTGCGTATATGCTGTCAAGGTTAGCGAATATTGTCCTGCATTATAGATGGGATATAATTGACGAATCGTTATCCTATACGGTCTTGGAAGGAAGGCCTGGTGATATAGATATTGAACTGTTTGAACTTGCCAAGAAAGAACTGGGTAATGAAGAGCTAGCAAGATTTGCGATCAAGGAACTGTTGCCGCTCTTGGAATCGGGAAATACTGACGAAGCATTCAGCATGACATGGCAAAACTATGAAAAATCTTTGAAACTGCTTAATGGTGATGGAGTTGTTAGAGAAACTTCAGTTGGATAACTTCGTCTCCCACAAAAGCACAACACTCAAGTTCGATCAGGGTGTTACTATATTTATCGGTAAAAATGGTTCTGGCAAATCGAGCGTTATAGATGGCATAACATTTGCTCTTTACGGACAGCATACTAGAGGGCATAACAGGAATTTGATCAGACGAGGTTCAACAAGCTCAATGGTTCAGCTGAATTTCAGAATAGATTCCAAAAAATATCAAGTAACAAGAAGCATTGACGCAAGAGGACCGCTAAGTGCTGCAAAGCTTGAACAGATCACTGATACGGGTCTTGTAACCATTGCACAGGGCGAGAGAAAGCAGATGGGAGAAGCAATGAGCGAGGAAGTTAGCAACATTGTTGGTCTCGATTATGATAAACTTAGAGTAGCTGCAGTTGTTCAGCAAGGAGAGTTAGATGCAATACTGAAAAGTAGACCAAGCGAGTTCAAGGAGCTGATTAACACTCTAATAGGAATAGACAGGCTCGACAAGGCATTTGAGAATATGAGAGATGTTATAGATTCATTCAGGTCTTTGCTTAAACAGAGAACAGGTTATGATGATCAGGATCTAGCAAATGTGAAGCAGAAGATCGCCGAAGAGAAAGACACCTTAGAAGAATCGTCGAAACAACTTGAAAGCCTGAATTTACAGCTAAAGACACTCAGGGAAGAGGAGAGGAAGATCAAGCAGAAACTAGATGTCCTCGAACCACTAAGTAGAAGGGTACAGGATCTCAAACAAAATGAAGACCTCTTGTTAAGATATATCAAGCAAAAGACTAACGAAAGAAAGAAGGAATTACAACAACTAGAGCAGCTGATCAAAGACGCTGTCAGAAATATACAGCATGCCGCAAAGGCCTCAGAGATAGGAACTAACATTGATGAGATTAGAGGAAAGATCGATAATCTTGAGAGCGACGCACAGAAGAAGGATAATGATGTTGGAAGACTGGAGGGTCTGCTCGAGTGTGCCGATAAATATTTGCAACCTATTGATGGAAAATGCCCAGTTTGTGGTTCTGCTGTAGATGATTCAAAGAGAACTAAACTTCTTGATGCAGAACATATACGAAAAGATCTTGCTAGGATCAAGGAAGATGCAAAGAAACAGAAAACCGATCTGAAAAAGCTCAAAGGTGAAGAAAGCAGATTGGTCGACATTGAAACATCTGCGAGGGCCGCAACGCAGTTTTTAACTGCTATCGGTATACAGAATCATGACGATATAGCTAAAAAGGAGGAAGAAGCAGGGAGAATAAGAAATGAGTTACAACACCTGCAGACAGAGACCGAGAGCATTACGGATCCAAAACTGTTAGCGGTAGATGATTATTCAGGTGGATTAGCAGACAAGATTATTAGTTTAAGGAAGGAGATTATTGCCTTTGATCAGAAAGAGTATAACCATCAGCAATCAAGGTATGATGAACTGGTTAATACCGAAAGACCTCTGCTTGAAAGAGAGATAGGCAGGTTTGCTGAAACAAACAAGCAGGCAAAAGGGGAGATTGAAGAACTAACAAGAACGTTGCAGGAACTTGAGAATGCGCATGCATACATGAATCTATTGGAAAAGATAAGGAAGGGAGTGTATAACAGGGACGGTTCTGTTGCGATGAGTCTGCGATCATGGGCACTAACAATGATCTCGCAAAAAGCGTCTGAATATATCGCAATGTTCGGGCTCAATGTATTAAGGATCGAACTTGCGGAAAAGACCAGAGATGTTTTGGTAACCTGCTACGGACCGCGCGGAGCGATAGATATGGAATCACTAAGTGGAGGAGAGAAAGTTGCCATTGCATTAGCATTAAGGCTGGGTATGGCATACGTTATGGGACGCGGTAAGCTGGACTTCATAATTCTTGATGAGCCAACAACACACCTTGATGAAGAGCGGCGGCGTTCGTTGGTAAGAATAATCAGTGAAGCCTTCAGAGCGGGGCTAGGTCCATTGTCACAGATAATAATCATAACACATGATTCTGAAATATTCGATGATGCTGAGATCGATTCGGTATACAAGTTCACCATGACTCCCGAAGGGACAAGCATTAGACGGCTCTAGATTTAGTATAGCCTTCATACTTATTATTTCCTAGTACATATTATAGCCAAAAACTTAATTAATAACTGTAAATAATTATTAATTAATGGTAGATAATATAACACGGGTAGATAATATACACGTGAGAGAGATTAAGGCCAGAAACCCAGACCCTTTAGGTATTGCATACAACATGGGACGCAGACCCTCGTATGTTCAGACCTACTGCATCTTGCAATGTGTGGCGATGAGTCCAAAGCTGAAGGTGTATCAGATATCAAGAATGTTAGGATTCGATTATTATCAGGCATTGAAGCGTATAACCGAACTATCGAAGAAGCGTTTCTTGAAAGTTGTCAACGGCGGTCTGACCATCACCAACGAGGGTGTAATTCTGAAGGAAATACTCGGCCAATTGATTGTAATTCTGCATGCAAGTGATGTGCGTAATTACAGAAGATAATTAGAAGGGGGATAATGAAAGCCTGTTATTGCGAGCCCTTATTGCGAGAGCGATGAGCGGAGCGCATACGTTCTGACCCCCTAGAACTCTTCTTTGAACCTGAAATTAAAATCTTTCACTCGTGGTAGATACGCGTTAGCCTCCGGTCATCTTTGCAAACCTAGACATATTATCACTTTTCGATACGAAATCAAGGTTGCTTAACGCGATAACCGCAGATTCTCTAACTTCCTCGCTTTTGTCGTTCAAGGCTTCATCCAGTATATTCCTAGCGTCCTGCGATCCTATAACACCTAACGCTACAGCAGCTTCATGTCTAACGAACGGATTTTCATCATTCTTCACTGCCTTACCAAGAGCAGGCACGGCACTACGAAATCCCATCTGTCCCAACGAAAATGCAGCCTCATGTCTAACCAATCCGTCAGGATCATTAAGCAAAACGTCGTTTATATCGTCAACAGCATCCTCGCCAGCAATATCAGCAAGAATGCATACAGATCTTGTCCTTATTACGTAATCATCATGTTTTAGAAGCTTTCGAAAATATGGAACATTCTTGTCATCAAACTCCTTCTCCATTTGCTGCAGTATAGACATGCGTTCTCCTGACTTTGTATATTTCACAGGTGCAATTTCGAGAACATGCTAATATTTGTTTATCGCTCCCGCTAGGGTTTTATACTGTATAATCATTTGCTGCGTATATGAGCAAAGTAGCTATAGAATATTACGAAAAGAAGTTTGGCAGTGATGTAACTAAAGCATTCGTACACCTGGTCAGAGAGATAGGCGAGATAGCATTCGCTCTCGAAAGGAACAATACAGAACACGCCAAGGTCGAGATCACGGAATCAGTAGCACTCCTGCATTTCATCGCACAAAAGTACGGACTTGATCTTGAATCTAACATAGATAGTATGTACAGAAAGAAACTTGAGATGCTGGCAAAATCCGATAATACGCAAAAGTAAGTTGAGGATCTAGGATGGTTAATATTAGTTCGTGCCTAGATAACCCATTAAGAATGCAAAGAGTATTCTTGGTTTCTTTGTTGTTTGGCATTTTATTGTTCTCTACCCTAGCAAACGCAAATTTCTCAAACGTAGACGCTGCGTTATCGTCAGAAAGAGAGCCGAAGGACGTGATCATAGACACAGAAATGCAGATCAACTTGGTTATGATAGGCGATACATGGTCTGACGCAGATAAGGAAGGTATTGCTAATAAATTGCTGAAAAACTATACCCCTACAATATTCTTTGAAGACAGAGCGGCAGGTGTGAAGTATAACTATGCATATGATTTTGTTAGTGTATCAGAGCAGACAGCAGATAAGCTGTTCAAATTCATTAATGGTATTGCAGTGGAAAACACCACTCCCGAAGTGATCAAACAGTGGGTTGCTAGCAAGGACATAGAATTTTGGGGTCCTGAATTTGTAACCATAGATAAGAAGAAGTATAAGATGATCGACGTATTTCAAGTAGAAGACTGGCTCCTTGATAATCTTGAACTAGACGAAGGATACACAATATACTTCCTGAAGCCTTCCAATGAACAAATTAATTATTTCCATACATATGGTAGCATTACAACGGACCCTGATACGGAGATAGATTTCATTCAGGAAGGTATGATGGGTTTTGGTGGTATCCACAGATTCTATTTTATCGATCTAACTGCGGGGCCATGGCTCTATCCATATGTCCCTGTATCAGAAACTCAGGTGATCGCACAGTTCCACAAAAACCTATATGAAGTAAAGAAAGCTGAAGATTATTACAACTTCATTGCAGACTATGTGAACGATGCAATAATGCTACTATTCACCCCAAGCTATCTCTACTCACCAATTTACAAGTCGAACTTCAGGATTGATGCACTTTTGATCGACATGACTTCTGGCAGAGCATTTCATGATGTTGCTGGCAAGTTCATTGATAGATCTGCAATGAATCGAGCCTTGACAGAGCTGATCCCGTATGCTGAATGGTCTAGTGATATTACTGGCCAGAGCTTTGATGCTCTTCCTAGAGATTTACAACATGCGATTCTCAGGTCATTATCTTTCAAGGAAGTTCAAGTAGGCGATGTTGTTGTGGTGAAAAGTGAAAATCTCATAACTGAACTTAACAAATGGGTATCAAAAGCACTGACTGAAGAACAGCTTCAGCTTGCACAAGAAGAAGCTGCAAAAACCGTCTTTGTTCCCATCGTGATCTTTGTTTTTGATACAGACGCATATGTTGACAAAGTTCCTGTCGTGGGCACAGCTGCCCCAGACCCTAATGATGAAACAGTTCCATGCTGTGCCATTGTTGCCGTCGATAAACACGTATTGTCTGATATTGGTACCGGGTTATCGACACTTGCGATTCATGAAATGGGTCACGTTCTAGGGCTAAGGCATCCGCATGATGGTCACGACGAGCTAAAGGGCGAATTCAACAACTGGTTCTTTGATTGGTCATATTCTCCTATGACTTATGCTTCTCCTACTGGTTTGGGATGCGGAATACCAAACGAACCCTGTGGCATCGTGATTTCAGAGTTCGGTCAGTTTGATCACGATGCTATGGATAGAGCAATAATACTCAGCATGCTCAATCAGATGCAGCATAACGTCTATAATTCAACGATCTTGCTGGAAAGCAAGGGCTACAGAAACAGCAATCTGCCTGACAATGTAAAATCAACATTATCTGGTATAGACCTAAATGTACAAACATCAATCGAGCATTTCATTAACATGAACTATTTCAATCATACATCTTTCGAAAGTACGGCAAACATAATGGATCCAATGGATGATGCCTTCGATTTTGCATTAAAAGCACTGACAGATTCTGAGATATTATTGAAGGAGGCTTCTAGCTTGATCGACACATCGCCGTTTTTCTATGGTGAGCGTAGCATGGCTGCATCAGAACCGTTCTTTGTCGATGAGTCAGATAACCAGCTGATAAGTGTGAAAGTAGGAGAAAAGGTAGGAATCAAGACAGAAATGACATCGAATTTGGACGATGATGTAACATTCACGTACCTTATCCAGATCAAAGACAGTAACGACATTACGTTGTATCTGACATGGTTAGACGATATTAACGTCAAGCCTGACGAGGTTGTAGAACCGTCTGTATTCTGGAGCCCTGATATCGTTGGAGAATTGCAGATCGAAGTGTTTGCTTGGCAGAATATCACTAATCCTGCTCCACTCGCACCGGTGAAAAGTACAACTATCACAGTTACTGAATAGATGAAAAGATCGAAATTTGAGACTACGTATATTAAGAGCTGGAAAAAGCATTATGCTGTATGGCTAGAATGCTTTATTGGCATCTTACTCCGAAGGAAGTCAGTGATACAACTTATCCGGTCGAAAAGTTAGTTCATTGGGAGATTAGGTGTGGTTTTTCAGAAGAATCATACTTCAGCGTATTTTGGTTCAAGATGGGAGTTCCATATGATAAAGAACCGATAAACGGCATAGCGATGTATGCCGTAGAATGCAACGAGGAGATCGTTACAGCACTTGACGATTTTCTGAAGAACATGTTAGGCGGTAACATAATCAAGAAAAGTCCAAGAACTTTTCTATCTGGTGCAAAAATAGCTCTTGACAATAAATTCATTGCAGATCTTGCAACGCAGTTGGCTAAAAGGTTTGGTGCAGGTGGCGAGATCTGGTTGGAGTTTGATGGTCTTGCCGAAGATGAACAGCAACAATTGTTTCCATCAAAGTCTTTGCAGATAGCCAAGTAGATATATAGGAAAACGCATAAACTTCAGTTGTAATTGTGATCAATTATGTACGCAGTAGAGACAAATTCATTATCTAGAACATTCAAGGCCAAGGGCAAGCCGATCGTTGCACTAAAGAACGTTGATCTAAACATAAACTACGGTGAGATACTAGGTCTTCTAGGAGCAAATGGTGCAGGTAAGACAACTTTTGTGAAGATCTTAGCAACACTCCTGTTGCCATCGGAAGGAAAGGCAAGCGTCTATGGTTTTGATGTAACCAAACAGGCAAAGCAGATTCGAAAGATCATCAACCTTGTCAGTGGAGGCGAAACCCCTGGCTATGGAATCTTAACTGTAAGAGAAAATCTCTGGTTCTTTTCGCAACTATATGGTTTGTCAAATAAATTGGCGAAGGAGCGTGTCCAGCAACTCATCAAAGATATGGAGCTTGAGGAATACGTTGAAACTCGAATGCACAAGTTATCAACTGGTTTCAAACAAAGGCTGAACTTGGCAAGGGGATTCATAAACGATCCAAAGGTTCTCTTTCTTGATGAACCAACACTAGGATTGGATATTATCAACGCCAAGCACATACGCAATTATGTCAAGGACTGGGTAAGAAGCGACAAGTCAAGGGCAGTCTTGCTCACAACTCACTATATGGCAGAGGCTGAAGAGATCTGTGACAAGATTGCAATAATCTACAACGGTAGTATAGTTGCATGCGAAACACCACAAACGCTGAAATCATCGATGGAGAAAAGTACTGTTGTAAGGATCGAGGTAAAGAACAGTTCTTCGCTTAGCTTCGAAAATGTGAGTGGCATAATCGCTTCATCGATAGACAGCAACAGCAATAGTATAACGAAGATCAAGGTTGTTCTTGACGATGAATCAAGGATCCCGCTTCTTGTGTCGCATCTGGCAGACAACGGCTGCAAGATCATGTCCATAAATACGTCAGAACCTTCGCTGGAAGATGTTTATCTCAAGTATGTTGGCAGGGGCATAAGCACAGATGGGTATAGCAAGTGAAGTTGTAGATCATGGCAGAGTAGTTTATGCAAGAGCATATGTCAGACTGAAGGGACTTCTTAGAGAACCGCACTGGAGCATCGCGGAAGTTATCATACCGATGCTTTCCATAAGCGCATACATCTACATGTATGAGGTGCTCGATGCTCCAAACGAGTTTCTTGGTTTTGTGATAATTGGAGGTGCGATGTTGTCGTTTTGGAGCAACGTTCTCTGGGGTATGTCAAGTCAGTTCTACTGGGAAAAGGAGACTGGAATGCTTGAGCTCTACATGATCGCTCCAATATCCAGAATGGCAGTTCTTATTGGAATGGCAATGGGAGGCATAATCAACACAACGATCAGAGCGATATCGATAATTTTGATAGGAACTTTTCTATTCCCCATACAGTTTGTAATTGGCGATCTTTCAGCATTGATAATAATATTCGTTCTTGCAGTTGTAGCACTTTACGGAATGGGGATATTATTCGCATCACTCTTTCTGCTTTACGGTAGGGAAGCAACGCACATGGCAGACCTGATGCAGGAACCCATCTATGTGTTATCTGGCATGTATTACCCTGTTCTCAGCAGTAAGTTCTTTCCATCTGCGATAAAGTTCGTTGCTACTGCTATCCCGCTTACTTTAGGCATCGACGGAATAAGGCAGCTGGTAATTTTGGGTGGCGACTTTTCTAGTGTCGTTCCGCACATGATAGGACTGGCAGTACTTGCTTCACTGTTGGTACCGTTTTCATACCTTGCATTGCGCAAGATGGAGACTATCAGCAAGAGAGAAGGGAGGCTAACTCTGAGATGGCAATAGCAAATACTGTAAAGGTTATGGCACAGGGAGCTTGGATTGGCTGGAAGGTCGAGTCAAACTGGACCGATCCGTTTGTGTTCCTAGCGTATATGATTGCGAAACCGATGGCAAGTGTGATAATGATAGGTCTGATCTTCCTTATCGGGAGCGACGCTGCAGGTACGATGAACCAGCAGCTCTTCTTCTACACTTTTACCGGTGCGATATTCTTCATATACCCAGCAACACTGGCAATCTCCCTAGGCTACCTTATGCATGAGGACAGAGCAAAGTATGAAGTTTTGAAACACATCTACATAACGCCTGAATCTTTGAAACCTTACATCTTCGGCAGGGTAATTGCATCTGCGACTAATGCTACAGTATCGGTGACTGCAGCATTTGTTATTGGTACTGCCATATTCAGCACATTCTTCGGTCTCGATCTTGGTATAGATGCTCTGCAGGTAAACTATCCTCTGCTGGTTGGAACCATCTTGTTAGGAATAATCGCTTTCGGGTTCCTAGGACTGTTGTTATGTGCTATAAATCTGGTATCATTCAAGCTCCAGTATTCATTGAGTGAATACACAACTGGTGTTCTGTTCCTTCTTTCCGGAGTCGTATTTCCAGTAAGTGTGCTACCACCAGTAGCACAGGAGGTAGGCTACGCGTTGCCGTCAACATACTTCCTTAACTTGATCAGATCTTCACTGTCAGGTTCTGGAGACTTTGCACTTGATCTTGTGTACATGATTCTCAGTACAGCTGGATTTGCAGTAATGGCAACTATCTTGTTCAAGATCGCAGAGCATAGAGCAAGACATAAGGGCATGATAGACAGGAAGGCAGAGTACTGACCAAATACTTTTTACAGGCACCAATGGAGTGATGTTTGCATGATATCGCGTAAGGAAATATTTGGTGTTGTTGAAAGTTATAGGGATGTTGCTGTTGGCACACTAGGCAGCCATTCTGCGCTGGAGATAATGGACGGTGCAAAGGATGAAGAGATGCAGACCGTGGTTGTGTGTCAGAAAGGAAGAGAAACACCGTACAAGAGATTCAGGCGACTGGCAGACAATATGATCTTGCTTAAGAAATTTTCTGACATGCTGCGAAAGGATACACAGGATAAGTTAAGACATCTAAACACCATACTCGTTCCACATAGAGCTTTTACTGCATACCTTGGATACGATGGCATAGAGAAGAAACTGAAGGTTCCTATCTTTGGCAATAGATCAATGTTAAGAGCTGAAGAGCGAACAGTAAAAAAAAATCAGTACTACCTTCTTGAAAAAGCAAGGGTAAGGCATCCTAGGATCTTGAAGAAACCGGAACGGATCAATGGTCCGGTGATGGTCAAGGTGCAGGAAGCAAAAAGAAAGATGGAACGTGCGTTCTTTGTTGCATCATCGTACAAAGACTACAAGCAGAAAGTGCAGCAGAGAATAAAGAATGGAATTATAAGGAAACAGGATCTTGCTAGTGCTGTTATCGAAGAGTTCGTGATGGGAACTTACTTTAACTTTAACTTCTTTTACTCGCCGTTGAAGGACGAAGTAGAATTTCTTGGTATAGAGCGAAGGCTCCAGACCAACCTTCACGATTTTGTTAGCATGCCTGCAAAACAGCAGATGGAAATTGACGTGCAGTTGCAGAACATTGAGATCGGCCATACGCCTGCAAGCATCAGAGAATCCATGCTTGAGAAGGTCTTTGAAATAGGTGATAGATTTGCGAAAGCAACGAAGCGAGAATATCCTCCAGGCATAATCGGACCTTATTCCCTACAGAGCATTGTAACCGTTGATCTGGATATTGTTGTTTATGATGTCTCACTAAGAGTGCCTGGAAATCCTATAATGGCGACTACAAGTCCTTACACGAAGTATTATCATGGTAAAACGTTTGGTGTTGGAAGAAGGATTGCTATGGAGATAAAGAATGCGTATATGGAAGGAAGACTGAACGATATAACTACCTGATTTGATTAAGAGGAAATGTTAGGCGGAAGATAGTTTGCTACAGTTGAACCTTGATGATGTACCATTAACCATTTTTCGTTGCTGCGTTCAAAAATGTTTGTCGCAATCACACCAAATTTTATGGCTTCGCCATCAACTACATTCTCTATATTTTCAAGGCAAACAACTATTGCAATGTCCTTAACGATCTTTGTCTTTGTATTCGTAATTACGAACTTTATTTCTTGCGTGTTCTGAAATATCCTTACCCAGCTCTCCCGTATTGCCAACCATCCTGTAAAAAGGTCCCAGCCCGGGTGCACACAAACAGTATTATCACTATGACTCCAGATCTCCTCCATCTTGTCTATCGACAAACTTTCAAAGGCTTGATAGAACTTGCTGTTGATATTTTCTACTTCTTCACTATCACTCATTACAGTAACTAATGCATAACTAATTATTAATTAATGTGTAGAGAATGAACGAATATATGATTACTTTTCCTGAACAGCTTCCTCGAAGAGGTTCTTTCTTATCTTTATAGGAATGTCATAATATGCTGCAAGCGCAATAGAATCAGATGCTCTGTAATTCCTTAGAACCATGTTATTGTCTCTGGTCGTAAAGTAAAGATTCGCTCTTAAAACAGAACCGCTCTGATAAACTCTTACTTCAGACAAAAGCAGTTCCTTCATTTCAGCAATCTCTTCTACCAAGTTATATATCGTAGGAATGCTTCCCTTGTCTCCCTGCTGGAACCTCGCTATATGTCTGGCAACCTCGCCTGAAAATGCTCGCATGGGAAACTCTTTTCCATCATCAGCTTTCAGTATTACTACACCTTCGACACCGTAAGGATCTACAAATCCTACGTAGCTGATCTTGGCTTTTATGTAATCTTGGCCGTCCCCGTCGCCAGAATCAAAACTCACACTTGTAGTACCTCCACAGTGGGAATTAAGTCTTTCATATTAAATCAAGTTAATCTCGTATTTCTACAAGTTGATAAGTAGATATTATAACATAATCGTTCATCATTCCTTGCAATATGGATGTAGATGTCGCATTTTTTCTTCCGTATAACTCTTTTCAAAACGCTTTTTAAACTCATCTCTCATAGTCTTAAAATGCTCACAAATTTTTGGATTGTGTGGCCAGTCTTTTCTTATATCCTCTTCTAATGCTTCCCAGTCGCGTACTACTCTTTCACCATAGATTTTGAAAAACAGTTCTTCATTCAAAAAACCGTTTAAATATAATACACCGGCATGGTCATATGCTGATTTTACAATGTAAGCTTGTCGCTTGATATGTTCAGAGCTGTTGAAAATAATTGGGATTTTTTGTTTGACAAGATGGCAATATTCTTTATACATAGCATCTCTTGCATCTCTGGTTTCAGGACTGTTTAAGAGCTCGAAAATCTTGAATAACGTAGTAACATGAAGTTGTTTTTTGTGATAATAATTTGCTATTAAACTCACAACTGCTGCTACTGGAATACCAATAGCAGCAACAACTGCCTCAGGATGATTCAAGAAGAGATCTAGGAAGAAAGTCCCAACCTCATTCAGCACCATATTTCAGATAGTAATCTAGAATTACTTAAAGATTAACAGTAGAATATTAGAAGATCTAGATATCAGATTCAATCAAATTGAGGAGCATAACCATTTTTATTCTTTATCGATGAACTCATCGGGGTTTGGAGGCTCTGGATTCAGACCCTTCCTCTTTCTTACTTCGGTAATTATTGGCATCAGCAATGAAGATGGAACTGCTTGCCACAACTTGAAGTGTGTGTTCCACATTGCCTTGCCTGCAGTACCTCCCCGCATGACTTCTGACAGATCAAATGTCTCCGATGCAGGAACTTCGCCTTGTACTATTGCAATCACTCCCTTTTGATCTACGTTGAGCAACTTGCCACGCTTTCCTGACAATACACCAGCAACGGTCCCTATCATATCTGCGGGACACCTCACCTCTATGCCTAATACTGGTTCTAGCAGAACAGGATTTGCAGTAAGTATAGCACCCATAACGCATCTTCGCGTTGCAGGCATTAACTGTGCCAGTGTTCTATGTGCAGGGTCTTCGTGTGGAACAAAGTGATGCAGAACAATCTTCAATCCCCTGCAACGTTCTTGTGCCATAGGGCCGCTTCGCATAACGTCTTGGAAACCAGATTCAATGGAATCCATAGACTCCTGCAAGTACTGAACACCTTTCGTAGAATCTACAAGCAGGCTTCCACTTTCTATTGATACAACACTTCTTGCCTCATCAGGTTCCCAGCCCTTTTCCCTGAGAACCTTTCCTATGTCTTTCTTGTCCATGTTTTCGTTTATCTTACCAGTTCGTATCAACTCAATCACATCTTCTGCAAGTGGTTCAATTTTCATGAATATCTTGTTATGCCTGTTGGGAGACTTTGACATGATTGGCCCTGCTGATGCTCTAACAGTCTCTCTGTAGTTGATCAATGGTTTTGATGTGATTATCTCCAGGCCTGCTTGCTGTAACAGCGTTGTGGCAATCTCCAAGTGCAATACACCCATACCAGCCATGAGCGTCTCTCCAGTTTCCTCCTTGATCGTTACAACAAGGTTAGGATCTTCTATACTCATCTTCCTCAAGACCTCGACCATTTTTGGCAGATCCCTTGGATGTTTTGGCTCTACGGCAACCGTAACAACGGGTTCGGAGACATACTTGATTGATTCGAAAGCTACGACATCCTTCACAGTTGAAATTGTCTCGCCAGACCTAGCATATTCTAGACCTAACAGTGCTGGAATGTTTCCAGAGCTCATACTACCAACGAGCTCTCTAAAAGGTCCCATAAACATGTTAACGGACTGTATCCTTCCAGTTCGCTTGGAATCTATCAGGTAGACTTCATCGCCGTCGCTTATTGTGCCAGAAAACAGCCTGCCAACAGCAACTGGTCCTGCCTGAGGATCCATAACTATCGTAGTGATCATCATTACAATAGGACCATTTTCATCACATGCTAGCAACGCCTTGCCTAGATCTGAATTCAGATCACCCTTCCAGATCTTGGGAATTCTATAGGCCTGCGCAACATGTGGAGGAGGATGATGCTTGACTACCATGCTCAGAACAGCTTCGTGCAAGGGGATTTTTTCCGAAAGTGTTTTAATCCTTTCCGAAACTGTCTTTGGATCTTCTGCACTGTATGCATCATAAATATCGCTGAACTTTATGCCCTTCTTCGCAGCGATACCAGCGTTAAAGCCCCACTTATCCTTTGCAGAACCAAAGGCAACAGTGTCATTCTGGATGCTGACTTTCCACTTGTCTTTCACTTCAGGCTCTGCGTAAATATCGATTAATTGATTAAAGTGACCAATTATATCAGCAAGCCATTCCTGCATCTGTTCTGGCTTTAACCTTAACTCTTTAACCAGACGATCTATCTTATTGATATAAAGAACTGGTCTGACCCTTTCCTCCAGTGCCTGTCGCGTTACAGTTTCTGTCTGCGTCATTACGCCTTCAACAGAGTCGCAAACCACACAAGCACCATCTATCGCTCTCAAACTTCTCGTAACCTTACCCGTAAAATCTATGTGTCCTGGAGTATCGATCATATTAATGACATAAGGCTTACCGCCTTCTTCATAGTATAGAGTAACGTTAGCAGCCTTGATCGTCATCTGCCTCTGCTGCTCAAGGTCCATGTAATCCAACGCTAAAGCCTCGCCTGCAGCTGATGGGCTAAGCATTCCAGTTGCAGCGAGAAGACTATCACTCATGGTAGTCTTTCCATGATCTACATGTGCAATAACACCAAAATTATTCGGGCGAAAAGTTTTACCTTCACACCATTCGAATTTGGTCCTTATTGCCAATGATCTTCATTACTTCTGCCGTGGATTTGAATCTCGGCATTCCCTTTCAGGCACAACTCTATCGGGCATCTTTATTTAATCCTTCTGTTAGAAAGTTTTGATGTCATTACAGTTTATTGGAAATGTATGGATCAATTTGCAGCTTGTTTTGTTATTACCATTGATCTTAATGCAAGTTTATGCGACGACATTTGTTCAGTTTGGCGATACAGCTGGAGTAATATATCCCACGATCGAGGAGGGAAATATCTTTTTGAAGGAAGCATATTTGCAGATAGACACGATATCGAAATGGGAGAGAGAAACTGCAGGGTTTGAACCGCATCACGCCATAGAAATGAACTTTAACGCAGAGTATGTGATTCAGAACGATTCAGACCAAGCTGATCTACCTATTAACATTCCACTCATGACACCGCTTGATGATAGCTCATTATCATTTACTTTTAACGAGCTTGCGGTTAATTATACGAATGTTGAGTACGCTAATCTCAGACAAACAGGAACAGGCGTGAATCTATACACATTAGATCTTACAATACCTGAGGGTACAAGTGTGTTAGAGGTAAATGCAACCAGCAGAGGCATTGCTGGCAGTGAAACTGATTTTACTATCATGTTGGAGGAAGTATCAAGATGGTCCAAACCCATTGAAAAACTGGTTGTATCTTCAACACATGCAAATGGTCTGATAACTAGCTACTCTATACCGCCAAGTAAGACCACGCTAAAAGCAGCAACATGGGAGTTCAACACTGTGCCCACACAGGATCTAACAATAAGATGGAAGATAACCGAGTCACCTGTTGGAAGTGGTATCGACGTTTCGAAGCTACAGCCTCCAGATCCTCTCATACCACCCATAATTGCAATTATTGTGGGTGGTGCTATCATCGGTTTTATAGCATACATCAGAGTCAAGAGAAAGAGATCTGGTTCAGTAAATTAGCGAACTGCTGATGTCTCTAAGTTTGTTGTTAGTTATGAAGTAGCATTCCTTGAGCTGCAATTTCTTTGCATTGTTAAGCACGATTAGCTGCAGAAGGAAAGAGTAGTAGAGCAGGTTATCTTCCAACGTTTTACCTTTAGGTTCGAACACGTGAGAGTTGTAACCGTCGTTGACTAGTTTAGCAGAAAGTTCTTTCGCTTTACCTTCATTTGACAGGATAAGAATGGTATCACCCTCCTTTATGGAGAAGAGTTGCATGTGACAGAACTGTTCAAGCATCACGTGCTGAGCTTTCATGCCTAAAACTTCATACATCTTTGCACATCCGTAGATTGCTAAAGGATACGTTATCCAGTTGCCAAGAACGTACACATGACCATTCAACTTTATTTCTCCTGCATCACTTTTTGCATTGTTGAACAATCTTTCAACATCGGTTATCGTTACATTGCTTACCAGCGATAAACAGGCTAGCATGCTTGTTGTAAAACTTATGCTCCCGGCTGTCAGCATACCCGCGTTCTTGAATTTGAGTTCTATTACTTCCTTGCAGACTTTGGCAAGCTTGCTTTCTCTATTTGCCGTTATCGCTATTGTTCTTGCAGCGTGTTTCTTGGCACTTTTGACGGCTTCAACGTTTGCTTTAGTATTACCAGATATAGATAATGCGTAAAGAAGTTTGGCCTTAGCTATAGATGGATTCAAGCATATGTTCGAGGGATCTATACATCGAACTTTGTTGTTCGACGCAAACTCAGTGACCATCGCAGCTGCGAAGGAATCCCCCGTACCAGTAAAAACACATTTTTCCTGTTCTCCAGTACTCAATTTCTTAATCTTTGATTCATGAAGGAATCTCGGCAATTCAGAGATCTGGAATCTTATTTCCTGCTCGTAAGCCTCTATGGTGTTCATATTAAATGCTAGATTATGCTACCTTTTAATATCTGCGTAATCGAGCAGGATGTGTGGAGATAACTGTAGGTCATACGCCAGATGCTGATGACGCCTTCATGTTTTACGGTATAGCATCTAACAAAGTTACAATGGACGATGTAAAGGTGAAGCATGTCATTGAAGATATCGAGTCTCTCAACAAGAGAGCCCTAAACAATGAGTTGGACGTTACTGCGGTATCTGCCCATGCATATGCATACACACGAGATTATGTGATATTGCGGAGCGGGTCGAGCTTTGGCAAGGCATACGGACCAATAGTTATTGCAAAGAGAAAGTTCAGTGTAGACGAGCTGAAGAAGAGCAGGATTGCAGTGCCTGGAAAGATGACAACCGCATACCTTCTGCTGCAAATGGCCATAGGAGACTTTAATGCGGTAGAGATGAAGTTCAGCGATATCAATGCGGCAGTTGAGAAAGACTCCGTAGATGCTGGCCTGGTGATTCACGAGGCACAGATAACCTATGATCAGGCAAAGTTCGTAAACACGCTTGATCTAGGACTATGGTGGGATGGCGTGAGCAAGGGACTGCCGCTTCCGCTTGGGATCAACATAGCAAGCAAGAGACTTGGCAATGAAATGATAGGCAGGTTCGATGAACTCCTGAAACGTTCAATACAGTTCGGCTTCGAAAATATCGATGATTCCATAGATTATGCGATGCAGTACGCAAGAGGTGCGTCCCGTTACCTTATCGAGAAGTTCGTGAGGATGTATGTTAACGATCTAACTATTGATATGGGGGAGCAGGGAGTAAGTTCGTTGCACAAGCTTTACGCTATTGCAAAACAAAACCAAATCATAAAAAATATCGAAGTTGCCATTGCATAGGCTTTGGTAAAAAAGTTATTAGCTGGTGCACAATACAAAAAATCATGGATTGGCGATTTCTTGCTGGAGGAGTTGCAATGATTATAACAGGTTCTGTCATCTCTATTGTTTATGGTTCCATACTTCTTACTGGCTCCTTGGGCGAACTCAATCCCAGTAGGGGTATTGCACAGATAGGAGGAATAATAGGAGCCATTGGCGTTCTCTTGGCACTTGTAAGTTTCGGTCTTCGCAGAAAGAAACGACGACCAGATGAAGATACTACATCAACTAAACAAGATGATTCTAGCTAAAGTATCTGATGATGTTGTGAAACGTATCTCTTTGTGCGGGGATGCGTTTTATTTCCCTGATCATGTTTGCCAGTTCTTCAATTGATGTGCTGTATGATAATCCAGCGGCTTTGAAGATTTCCTCTGCAAATGCTGTTCCAACGAGATCACTGCCTCCATATGCAAGAGCAACCTGCGCCATCTTCTTGCCCATAGCTATCCAGTAAACAGATATGTTCTTGAGCACGTTTGCCATCATCAACCTAGAGACAGCAATTATCTTCAAGTCATAGGTTGAAGGACTTGATTGCTTAGCCAAACCCTTCTCCTGTAACTCTGTATTCTCTGGGCTGAACTTCAAAGGTATGAAAGTCAAGAACCCGTTTGTCTTTTTCTGCAGCTCTCTCAACTTGATTATGTGATCAATAACATGCTCCGGCTTTTCAACATGTCCATAAAGCATTGTGCAATTGCCCTTTATCCCTAGATTGTGTGCTTGTTCAGCAACTTGCAGCCATTCATCGCCTGAACACTTACCAACCACGATCTGTTTTCTTGCTTCTGGATGGAATATTTCTGCACCACCGCCAGCAGTTGCATCCAAACCAGCGTCTTTAAGCCGCAACAAAACTTCCTTCACTGTGTTATGAGTCACTCTTGCAATGAAGAAGATCTCGGCAGGTGTTAGGGCTTTTATCGTTACCTTTGGGAACTTTTGCTTTATTGATCTCATCATGCCTTCATAGTACTCCAGTTCCAAGTCCGGATGAAAACCTCCAACTATGTGTAATTCAGTAGCTCCCATCTTAACCGCAGTATTTACACGGTTCAAAATATCATCAATTGTTAAAGTGTAGGCATCTGGTTCCTCATCCTTCCTATAAAACGCACACAGCGGACAGCTCGCAGCACAGACATTTGTATAATTGAGATAGTATGATGCAGTAAACGTTACGATATCACCTTTGATCTCTTTTCTGACTTTGTCAGCAACACTTCCCAACATGAACAAATTGTCATCTTTCATAAGCTCAAGACCATCATTAAATGTCAATTCTTCTCCGGCAAGTGCCCTTTCCAACGCTCTAGAGCTGTTGACAATGTTGTTCAGCATAACGTAACCTTCTAACCATCTTTATATAAAATTACGTTTGATGAGCCTAGAACAATGACCTTACAATCAAAATCACGAAAGAATAAATAGCATGGCAGGCTCGTTTATTCAGTTTGAGTCTTTTGACAGAAACGGTCAAACGTTCTGATATTGGTGATGTTCTTGACAAGGTTCTTGATGGAGCAAGACCAGATTTTGACGATTGCCTTAGGCTAATGAAGTCTGATGATATTCAGTTGATGGGTCTTGTTGCCGATACGCTGAAGAGAAGGCTTTTTGGCGACAGAATTACTTTTGTTAATAACATAATATTCAACTACACAAATGTATGCATTACATACTGCAAGTTCTGTGCTTTTTACAGACCTCCAGGACATAAGGAAAGTTATACTGTGGGTTTGGAAGAAGGAGTAAAACGAGTTGCTCTAGCAAAGGAGATGTTTAACATAACGCAGGTCCTGATGCAGGGAGGGCATAATCCATCACTGAAGATTGAGTATTACGAATCCATGTTCAAGATGATAAAGCAGAAGTGTCCTGACATTGGCATCCACGGTTTGTCGGCATCTGAAATAGATACCATTGCGAGAGTAGAGCGTTCCAGCACAAAGGAAGTTTTGGGCAGGTTAAAGCAGTCTGGCCTTGATTCCCTGCCAGGTGCAGGTGCGGAGATTCTTGATGATGCTGTCAAGGAGCAGATAAGCCCCTTGAAGATAAGGAGTAATGAATGGTTAAAGATCATGGAGGAAGCTCATAGTTTAGGAATACCTGCTTCTGCAACGATGATGTACGGCCATGTGGAAAGCTTGGAGGAGCGTGCAAGATCGTTGATGAAGATAATTGAACTGCAGGAGAAGACTAAAGGATTCATGGCCTTCATTCCATGGAGCTTTGAACCGAACAATACCCAGATGCAAGAAGAAGGTATTGTCAAACACTCGGCAGGAGGTTTGCAGTTGTTGAAGATGATTGCAATATCAAGAATAATGCTTCACGGCCTGATAGATCACCTGCAGTCATCTTGGCTGACTAACGGAGTTGGAATGGCACAGCTGGCATTGAATTATGGTGCGGATGATTTTGGAGGCACCCTTCATGGCGAGGAAGTCGTCACTGCTACTGGAGCGAGATCCACCACACTGACTGCAGAGAAGATAATCGATGCGGTAAAACAGATAGGAATGCAGGTAGCTGAACGCGACAACTTTTACAACGTCATACGAAATCACTAGTAATCATGTGCCTTCTATACTTCTTACCAAATCTTACTAATGCATTGCAGGCGTTTCTCCATTCTCCCTTGCTCTTGATCAACGAGAAGCGATTGCTTGTATCATTAACATCATATCCCTTGTAGTTATAGTTCCATACAAGGCAACCAGCATACTGATTCTTCCATGCGTTCTTGAGAAATCCTTCAACAGCTTTACTTTGTATCTTATCGTCGTATTTTTCGTTCTTCTGTCCACATTCACCAATTATGCAAGGTTTTTTCAAACCTAGGGTCTGGCATGGTATAAGCGTGCCGTCATCATTGTATTCGTGGTAGTCATAAAAGTCAAGATCGTTAAGCACATCCTTGTTATCCATCAGCGTTTGGTAGTGCTGGAAACCGCAAGATACCTTGAACCTGCTGTTTTCATGTATAGCGGTCGTACATTCTTTTATGAAATTCATTATGTCTTGCCATTCTATGTCTGCCCTCCATAGACTCGCATACATGCCTTCAGGTTCGTTCATAACATCAATGGCAAAGATCCTTTTGTCATCCGTCCTGGTGTCAGCGATAAATGGCTTTAACGCATTATCTATGAAGCTCTTCCGTATCTGCTCTTTCATCATCATGTCATTCAATCGCGGTAGATGTTGTTGGGGTTGAGCAGTCACCCCCCAAGTATCCATCAGGCAAAGGTAGAGATACAGATCATACTTCCTTGCTGCATGAAAAACATCTGCGATATTATTCATCATACCGTTATCTATTCCTGTTACATTCCCTTCCTGATCGAATTTTAGACCTTCGAACCTTTCAAAGAGCCAAAATCTTACTACACGGGCATTCATGAGGCTTATGTCCTTAAAATATGCATCAAGATTGTCTTTGCGTTGTTGATCATCAAGAGATCTAAAATCGCAGCCCACGACTTCGTTCTTGCCAAGGTCATGATCATACTGCCCATCGAGCCATGCAAGATTTACTCCTAATGCAAAAAACTTTTTGTCAAATAAATGGCCGTGCATCCCTTAAGCATTACAGATGAACTATTTTAGCAATTCTTTTACAGACCATACTCATTCCATCTCTTATCCACAATGTTCTTTGTTTGATCATCAACGCTGGCAAGTTCCTGCACTTCTCTCTCGTAACCTTCTTCCTTCCATTTAGTGGTTGCATCGATGCCCAGTTTTGAACCTAAATTTAGCAATGGAGAAGCGGGGTCGAGGGTATCAGTAGGTACGTTATCAATTATTACAATATCTCTCTTCGGATCTGTTCTTGCAGTTACTGCCCAGATAACATCATCGATGTTGTGAACGTTAACGTCATGATCCACAACTATAAGCATCTTTGTTAACGCTAACTGGCCCAAGCCCCAGAGGCCCATCATAACCTTCTTGGCCTGCCCAGGATACCGCTTCTTTATGGATGCAATTGCCAATCCCTGAAACCATCCAGCTGGTGGCATTGCAAAGTCAACCACTTCGGGCTGGAACATCCTGATCAGCGGCAAGAAAGATCTTTCAATTACAGTACCTATGTACGCATCTTCCAGTATGGGCTTGCCAACAACAGTAGTAAGATAGATAGGATTTTCGTTTCTCATTATTCCGTTTAGCGTGAATACTGGATAAGGTTCTTGCGGGGTATAGTATCCAGTATGATCACCAAACGGCCCTTCCATCCTTACGTCATTTGGATCGACATGACCTTCAAGCACGATCTCTGCATTTGCAGGAACATCCAGATCTACACTGTTACAGTTCACTAGTTTCAAACCTTTCTTTCTTACTATGCCAGCGAAGAGGTACTTGTCAAGTCCCTCTGGCACCGGTGCAACTGCAGAAAACACGGTAGCAGGATCAGCTCCGATTATAACGGCTACATCGATCTTCTTCTTCTGCTCTTTTATGATCTGGTAGTGCTGTGCTCCTCTTTTGTGTATTTGCCAGTGCATTATTGCGTGCTTGTCATCAAGTATCTGCATTCTGTACACACCCAGATTTCTCGTTCCTGTCTCTGGATGTTTAGTTAATACCAGACCAAATGTTATGAACCTCCCAGCATCTTTCGGCCAGCACTTCAATGCAGGTAAGCTGTTAAACGACGCCTTACCAGCGTCTTCATAAACTTCAGAGACAGAACCCTTGCTGACAGTTTTGGGAGCATTGTCAGCAATTTCCGAGAGTTTTGGAAGCATCTTTAATTTGTCAAACATACCAGCCGGCAGCTGCATCTTGGTAATGCCAACCATCCTCTCACCAATTTCTTCAAAATTGTCAGTATCAAGTGCTAGCTTCATTCTGTCCATGCTGCCAAAGGCGTTACCCAATACCGGCATCCTGAAACCATCAACATTTTCAAACAATACTGCAAGACCGTTGCTATACATCTGGCGTCTAAGTATTTCTGCCAGTTCAAGGTCAACGCTTACCTTACTCTTCACTCTTTTGAGCTGGTTTGAACCTTCTAAGGCTTTAACATACTCCTGAAGACTTTCAAATGTCATAGCATGTATTGTTTTCAGAGTTGGTTAGATAAAGATTAGGTCTCCTTCTTCTTCAATCTAGTATCGCTTAATCCACATCCCTTGCATCTGTACTTTATGGACATCTCTAGCTCCTCAACTGGCTCCATCACATCTCCGCAGCAGGGACAGTTCATCAACAATACTTCGTGATTCCATGCTAAATGCTGATCGTTAAAGAAGCTTCATTGCTTCTTCCCTCGATATTGCAGTCAGGGTTTCTGTTGATGCTACATCACCAGCATCGATAAACATCTTTATCGCGTCTTTTTCATTACTAGCTTCGTAAACCCAGACGGCGTCAAACCTACCCAACGTCCAGTATGTGCCTATTATCTTTACACCTGGCGGCAGATTCTGCATGATCTTTTTGCCTACTTCCACAACATCTCTTGCCTTCCTCTTGAATCTAAGCAGAGTTATGAATATCATTGATCCTGAATCATTATTTAGTTACTTAAACTTATTTCTGGTCTTTCAGTGTTTCAGTACGATCTCAAAAGTCAATTTCTGCATAATGATATACATTTTAGGATCGACAAGGCTAAAATAGTGTGGATAAGGAATAGTGAACATATGGAGTTAAGCAGCGACTGGTTCAAGAAGATAAGGGATGATCTGGCTATTCTGGCAGTGCATGACCAGAAGCTTGAGATGGCATGGAAGGCTTATGAAGCGTTGAACGAAAATTCTTCTGCTGCTGAAGAAAAATCACTAAAACTTGCTGCCAAACATTCTCTCCAGGCATGTATAGAATTATTACGCGTAGAGATACAGATGATAGGCAGGATATCGCCCAAGGTTGCTAACGAGCTTGAGGCAGATCTGAACAAATGGCACAAGAGAGCTGCAAAGGAAATTGAAGAAAGAGGATTACATGAAGAAAGTGATTCTGTGGGGATAGTAGAGATACGAAACAGAGTTCAATTGGTTCGAAGGATTGTCAATGATACAATAGACAGCCTAGAAGGTTTTGCAAAAGGATACTAACGGCTCCTAAAACACTTAGCACTGAGTGCATATCTTTCTTGAATAATAATTAGCGGCAGTTTTCGTTCGACTTCCTATTACTTTTGTGCAAATTTTGCCAGATCTAAAATCATGATCTGACAGATAGAAACTATGCTTGTATGGTGTCTACTTTCCCTAATACACCTTACTTAATACTTTTTAAGATTTATATTCCATAACACATTACTGGGAACCATATGGGTAAAAGAGAACTTGGCAAGCGGATGCAGATCAAGAGAAAGAGTGAGAAGTGGGGTAAGCCAGAAGAAGTAGATACCTTTGCGGAAATTGTAAAGCTCTTCAGACAGAAGAAGATCGGCGAAGAAGAGTTCCGCAGGTTCAGACTTCAAAACGGAGCTTATGGTTCTAGAATGCGGGCAGATTACAGCATGGTTCGTGTAAAAGTACCAGCAGGTATACTTACTCCAGAGCAGCTTGAGAAGCTGGCTTTCCTAAGTGATGGTTTTTCGATCGGTAGTGCACACGTATCAACTAGGGAGAACATTCAGCTACACTGGGTTCAGCTAGAGGACGTCTCCGAAGTTATGAGGGGGCTTGTTGAGGTTGGTCTCACAACAAGGGAAGCATGTGGTAATACCATAAGAAATGTTGTATGCAGTCCGTTTGCAGGTGTTTGTCCTGAAGAAGTGTTTGACGCAACACCGTATGCAAAGGCAGTCGCAAGATTCTTCCTGAGGAACCCGATGAACCAGAATTTGCCAAGAAAGTTCAAGTTCAACTTTGCATGCTGCGAAAAGCATAGCCTTGTAAGAATAGCTGACATTGGTCTTGTTCCAGCAGTGAAAGAAATCAACGGTCAGCAGGTAAAAGGTTTCAAGATATATCTAGGAGGAGGACTCGGTCCAGCCTCGTTCATCGCTGAGCTTCTTGAAGACTTTACTCCAATGGAAAATGTCTTGCCTTCATGTATGGCAACCGTGAGGCTTTATGATAGAATGGGCAACAGAGAAAACATGGCCAGAAACAGAATGAGGTATCTGGTACATGAAATGGGTTGGGCGAAATTCCAAAAACTCGTTCTGAAGGAACGGTCAATTGTAAACTCTACCAAGTCAACCTCTGTGAAATTGGAGATAGTGGAGGAAGAAACACCAAGCGAAGCGGCATCGATTGTTTCGTACGAATCAAACGCTAACCCTCAGGGTTTCCAGAGATGGTTGCATACCAACACGGTGCCGCAAAAACAGCGTGGGTATGTAATGGCATTCATAACCTTGCAGGCTGGCGATATTACTTCCAGACAGCTCACGGCGTTGGCAGAAATATGCGGGGATTTCTCTGGAGAAGGATGCGTGCGAACATCACCAGGTCAGAGCATAGCGTTAAGGTATGTCCTAAAGTCTGATTTGCCAGATCTATATCAAAAGCTTGTATCGATCGGGCTTGCAAATCCCGGAGGGTTGACCATAGCATCGGCAGTAGGATGCACGGGAACGACTTCGTGTAATCTTGCTATAACGAATTCACACAGACTCGCAAAGGAGATACAGGCCAAGTTTCTTGAACTAGGGCTTGACATGGACGATGGAATAAGAGACGCAACAATAAAGATAAGCGGCTGTCCAAATGCTTGCGGACAGCACCAAATAGCTACTATGGGTTTCTATGGCGGTGCATCCAGAGTGAATAATACACTTGCTCCAACATACAACATGCTTATAGGAGGTCGTGTTGACGAGGATGATGCTGCCCTTGGAAAGGTTTTCACAAGGGTGCCAGCAAAGAAGGTTATAGATGTTGTGCTGAAGATGATCGAACTTTACAAGGAGGAAAAGAATGAAGGTGAAAATATGAATGACTGGCTGTTGCGAGTCATGAATGGTAAAGGAACCGGTGTTGCGAAGAACTTGGATTCCTTGAAGATCATTGTTGACAAAGCTGCTCAGCTTCCGACGCCAGAACAGAGTCCTGATTCATATATGGACTACGGTAACGAAGGAAAGTTCGTAGCAAGAACAGCAAGAGGCGAATGTGCAGCTTGAACACGTCAGCAAGTGGGCAGGAGTCCAGATCAAGAAGGTATCCTATAGTTGTCGAACCTAATGCACTTTTGCAGGAGATCGCAAAGAAGCAGGTAAAGGTTGTTGACGTAAGAAAGGCCGAAGAGTACAGCCAAGATCATATTCTAGGAGCTGTGTCAATACCGCTTGCAAATGTTCTGAATGCGGACAGTCTGGAGAAGGTAGCAGAAGTTTATGGCAATACTGGCATCGATGATAACATACATGTGGTTGTTTACGACGATACTTTCGGCGCCCTTGCGGCAAGGGTTGCTTGGACACTAGAGTATATCGGCCACCCGAACGTTTCCCTGCTGGCAGTCACTTACAGCACCTGGAAATCAATGGGTCTTGATGTGGAGAGCGAGTCGGCGGTTTATCCAAAGGTAAAACATTCGTTAAAGGTAAACAACGACATTCTTGCAACAGCCGATTATGTCAACGCGTGCATTGAACAGGACGGCAAGGTGGTGCTTGATTCTAGAGAGCGATTGAACTACCTAGACCATCACATACCAAAGGCAATCAACATGCCGTGGAAGACATTCTCAGGTGAGAATAGTATTCTGAGATCTGCAGAGGAATTAAGGAGGATCGTGCAGAATCGTGGGATCAATGATGGTCAGGAAGTCATCACATACTGCGGCAGTGTTGGCACACTTTCGGGATTAGCATACTATGCTCTACATCTTGCTGGATATAGAAATGTCAAGCTGTACGCGAAATCGCTGAAGGAGTGGAAATCCATGGGACTTCCTACTGAAGTTGTGAAGGATGCCAATTACTGGGATCTCTCTGCAGGATAATCTAGTTCCATAACTGCGAATTATAGAAAACTTATAGTACCCTTCTTTTTACAGTCTGCCGTGAAACTGATCGAAATAATAATCCCAGACAGGCAGGTGCATGATATTAATAGAATACTTAGAGAGGCTGATGTTGGCGGTATGAGTTATCACAGGATAGAGGGAAGGAGCAAGGCAAAGGCAACAGAGTTCATCCCAAAGTACAAGATTGAGGTTGTCGTTAGAGATGATCAGGTAGAGGAATTGATAAGCAGGATAGTAGACAAAGTTGGCGGAGATCTTAATACTGGCGGAAAGATCTTTGTTGTAGATGTGACTACAGCAGTAGACTTGTCAACCAAAAAGAGAGGAGAAGCTGCCATCTAACGTATATTTTAGATTTTTGATTTTAGGCGGGCCCGGAGGGCTTCGATCCCTCGGCCTGGAGCTCCGCAAGCTCCCGCCATATCCTCACTAGGTCATGTTTTTCGCAACCTAACATCACGAAAAACGCATAACTGACTAGGCCACGGGCCCCGAGTCAAGTTTAGATCTTGCAAGATATTAACTTTAAAGTTTAGAAGGTCTGTTAACCGCATCCATCAACTCATACGAAATCAATCAATTGTTCTGCAAGTCGCGTTGCAATCGCTACACACTACATCTATAGCTGTCGACTCCTTTCTTGGCTTCTGAATATGTCTGTCCATGCCGTGACCACATTTGCACACAACCTGAGTCATAATGATCCTAGGACGCTCTGGTTAATATCGATTAAGGTTGTTAGAACTGCTTTCACAATTTAACTCAGGAATGATTTTCCACATCGAACCCGGGACAATTGTTAGCAAACTCCATTATCTGGATGTTCTTGCATATCTTCTCCTGTAACGTTGAATGTTCAGCGAATTTCTTCCTGCAAATCGGACATACGGATTCGCCATGTGTCAACAAATTAGCGGGTGCAGAGAATTATAAAAAGTCTGTGTATCCTGACTTCTATTCAGGTATTAATGTGACCTCCAGATATTTCTATCTAGTACTCATACCTTCTCAGGTATTCTTCCCCACGATGAATACTCTGCAAAGAACCAAATCACCACAAAAGTGACAGTTCCCAGTACGATAAACACAATAGGATCCTTTAGGAGCTCAAGAGGATCACTAAACATTTTCTGGAAAAAATCTGATACACTACGCAGTGGTTCCTCTCCGAACGGTAAGATTGAATGCTCTGTCATAAGTTCTTCACGATTCATATTCGCAGATAGCACTAAAAAGAAGTTGTACGTTATCAACGAAACAGACTCCATTAACTGTGGCTATTTTCTTGACAAATGCTTAGTTAATAAAGTACAATAGCGGGCAAATCAATAGTCAATTTCTACATCCTGATCAAAAATATCTATAATCACACACCCATTACATTCTAGTACTAGAGTATCTGAAACCTGTAACTCAAATGACAGAACCCTTTATTTCGTGCATTTATGAATAAATTTTGGGAAGAGGTAGTAGTCATCTGCATACACCTAATTGAATCATGCTCCAGATTCACCTACCCTGCTATCTCTTCCTGAACAATTTCACTATTGCAAAACTTGTTCTAACATTTCTTGATTTCGCAGGATCTCAAAATATTTGTTTTCTAGCCGATAGCCGGGCGTCTTTATAATCCCTAGGTCTGGGTGTTGAAACATATCAGGTACTGGCGTCCTCGTGTTCTCGTCAACGTTTTCTTCCATTACTTTAGCATTCACGAGCTCATCAAACAACCGTCTAACCCTTCTGTCATTTATGGCAGCTTCGTACACGACCCTCTCCAAGGAGGCATACGCGTTCCCAGACTTGATGTACCATTCCACAAACTTTCTTTTTGCTTCGTCACTCACACTCTGCACCTTAAAAGATGCTTTCAAATAATCTAGTAGTTCCATGACAAGGGTTAAAATCAACGAGATAAAAATTTGACTACGCTGACAGTTTCTTCAATTCTTGCACCTTCTTAGCCACAAGGTCAAAACCTCTCTGCCAAAATGCTTCTTCAGAAATATCGATTCCAGATTCCTTGAGCAATTCTTCTGGTTTTCTTGAACCTCCTGCAGATAGTATCTTGAAGTACTTGGGAACAAACGACGATCTGCCTTCCAGCTTGTATTGCTGGTAGAGCGAGAGGACAAGCAGATTCCCAAATGAATACGCGTAGCAATAGAATGGCGTATGGTAAAAGTGTGAGATGTAAAGCCACTCCCACTGAAAGTCTGGAGTAATTGTTAGCGAATTGCTAAACTGCTCTTTAAGATTATTCAGATATATTTCCGAAACCCTGTCAACAGTAGCATTTTCTTCCGCAATTGCGCTATGTGCTTCGATTTCGAAGAGCGTAAAGTATGTCTGCCGCATGATTGTAGCATACATATCATCGATCTGTTCTGCGAGTAATAATCGGCGTTCTTTACTCGACATGTTTTCAGCTAGTTTGTCATTAAGCAACATTTCTGCAAAGACTGAAGCAGTCTCAGCCAATGGAAGAGGAGCTTGGGACACTATTATTGGTTTGTCAGCAGCAGCCATACTATGTATAGCATGACCAAATTCATGTGCGAGCGTAGATACATCCCTAGCCTTTCCATCGAAATTCAATAATACATAGGGGGTAATTTTTGGGGAGACGGTATGGCAGAACGCACCACTATATTTGCCATGCCTGATTGCAGAATCTACATGTTGTTCATCAAAGACACGTTCAGCAAATTTTCTAAGCTGTGGGTCAAAATCCTCGAATGTTTTAAGCACTGTATCGACGGCTCTTCCATATGCGAACTTCCTTCGAATGGCAGCTCGCGAAGGAAGTGGAGCATATAGATCATACCTTCGTAATTTCTTAATACCAATCATTTTTGCCTTTTCTCTGAAGTAGTCTTGAAAGAGCGTTGAGTTTCTTCTGCAAACCTTGAGCAACACTTCCACAGTCTCGTCGTCTAAATCGTTTTCAAGGTTGCGAACTGAAATAGGAGATTTATAACCACGCATGGAGATACCTTCATCACGCCATTTTATGACAATGTTACAATAGACTTCACCTAATATTCCACTGTTCTTCCTATAGACCTCCCATAATGCCTTGTAGGCACCTTCTCTCTCCTCAGCTTTAGGGCTGCGAATATAGGAAAGCATCTTTTGTTTATTGTCAAAAATTTTTGTTATTGTTTTCTTGCCTTTCTTTACAGTCATAGCAAATTCAAAAGTGTTGGTCATTTTGTCATAGATCTTGACTAGTGCCCTTGTACCAGTAACGTTCATTGTGTTGATAATCTTTTCTTCTGGTTCTGTTAACGCGTGTTTTGCGAACAGCCGTCTATGTCTTAAATATTCCTTGTACACAGGTGAGACAGAATTTATCAGACGCGTGGCATTTGTATCATCAACCTCCTTCTCAAACCAAAGATCAAAGAACAGCAACCTGTTACGAATGTCAGAACCAAGCTTTTCCATTTTAGTTACTTGAGCGGCTGCTTCATTTGATGACGTGTCAGCATAATATTGCAAATGAGCATAGCTGCTTGCCATGCTTACTTTTTCAAATATCTCTTCCGTAAGATGGATAAGGTTTTCAAAATCTACAGATGAAATGTCAACGCGGAGCTCCTTGCGTTTTGCTTCAAGCTGCTTTACGAATTCTTCGATAGATGCTAGAAAACGCTGGAATGCGTCTCCAGATGCGTTCTTTGCTAGTTCTGTTAATAGCCATGGCCCAACTTTCAGGTTGGTATATGTCATATGGATTGTCGTACACATTCGAGACTAGTGGTATATATCTACCTTTTAGTTTGTTATGTTCAATCATTCATTAACGATTGACCTATACATTAAGTATTTTGTTTGTTACATTTAGTCTGGTTATTACAACTATTACTGAAACCAAGCCAGCTAAGACAACGGCAAGTCCGAGAGGAAATTCTGGTACCACTTGTGTGCCAATTATTTCGACTTTTGTGGTACCGGCAGGTATGGACATCTTCAGTGTCCTTTCTTCGGCGGTTGATCCGCGTTCCTTGTAACTGATTTTATCATTACCAGCATTTACTATAAATTTCGCATCTTCATTCTTGTTTTTCGCGTCGATCAATTCCCTAGGCAAGGCTATTGTAAGGTTTCCAGCTGTGGTTGTACTTGTGTCTAGCGTTAACGTTAAACTTGTAGAGCCAGGATTAACTTCGATACTCTTAACACTTCCATTAGATAGCGAAGTTGTCAAATTAAAACTCGTTTCTTGATGCGTCACAGTAACTTTTTCGCGTATATTTATGACTTTGCCAGAAATATATACAGTTCCCAGACCTTTCCAGTAATCAAAATCCTCCTGAAGAGTCTTATATTTTGCTGCTTGAAGTCCTTCAGCAGTTATTTCTGCAACTACGATACTATGAGGTTCAAATATGAAACCGAACTTTTTGTCGGAACTTTCTACCAGTTCTCCGCCAACCCATCTTCTTTCCCCAGTCTTAGCCATCTCTATTAGAGCATCCTGAGCCTCTGGAGTGCTTGGACTTACCCTGATATACATATCGTCTCCATCAATGTCCTCAACCAGGAAGCTTCTGACTAGTGAACCATTATCCTCCGATGGTTCCTCCTCAGATATATCGTCTTCCGGAGTCTCATCTTCCATTCCATCTTCTTGGATCACTACTTCGGCGACTACGACCTTACCTGTGGTCCATGGATGTATCATACAAAAATACGGAAATTCACCAACAGTATCAAATGTATGTTCAAACTCTTCACCAGGTGCCCATCTAGAACCCGAGTCGAAAAGTTTGCCTGCGTCGGGATCGTTCGGACTACCACTGGTGACTGTATGACCGACTGTATCCTTGTTTGTCCATGTCACAGTTGTGCCAACTGATACTATAATCTCATCCGGACTGAAGCCCTTTCCACTAGACTTGCTTGAAGATCCTAATTCTGCAGATATCTTATCTGTATATGGCCCTCCAACAACAGCATCTGCAACTTTCACGCTAGTTATCAGCGGGAGGAACAATATGCCAAGCATCACTATTATAGTAAACCTCTTCATTTAAGACCAACCCAGATAAGATCTGATAGTATTTTAAATATGTGTAGCAATAACATAGAGCAAAAAGTTGTAACTTAGAGAACTTATTTACAATACTGCACCAGTATTTTGGCAACATTTTCCCCACCAACATCAATGATATAGGGACCCAAACGAGGCCCCCTCTCAGCGCCCACCAATATCTTGTACAGGAGTGTAAAGAATTGCTTAGGTTCCAACCCATTTCTTCTGGCTATTTCAAATATGCTTGTTTGTAGCGTTTTGGCATCACTTTCCTTCTTGATCGTTTCTATCAACTCAGACAAAGCTCTCCTTTCCTCCTCGCTGACATCAACTTCTACTTTTTCAAACTTGCCGAAATCGTCGGCCCAGTTGCCAGCAAGTATAATCCGACTAACTAGATCTTCTGTTTTGTCCTTGATAGTGCCATAGCTCTTTAGTTTATTGATCACATAATCCACCCTTCTATCTTCGTCTCTAACTACAGATGCAAGTTGAACGAGCAGTCCGTATGGTACGTGTTGTGACGGACTTGCTGGGGGCTTGAGGTGATTGATGTAGTCATAAATTCCTCTATACTTTGCTTTTTTGAGTTCATTATCTATCTTTACCTTGTCAAAGTAAACATCCTCCATGTAATCATATTCATCAACAAGTTTAGGAACATCATCTAGGCCAACATTTCTTGTTCCAATAATGCGCTTGAACAGCAATAACATTATTGACTGAGGATTGCCATACCTGAGCCATGCCTGAGGGGTTAGAACATTCCCTAATGACTTTGATATCTTCCTTCCACTTTTATCAAGGAACATTTCATACTTTACGTGTAATGGATGCGGATATTTCAGGATCTCATCAGCAACCCAATCATTCACCTTAACAGAATCGGCTATATCCTTGCCATATGCTTCAAATCTTATGTCAAAGGCCTGCCATCTCGCAGCGAATTCAACCTTCCATCCAAGCTTGCCAGCATTAGTACGAATATCTGCTTCCCCTTCATGAGCACAACCATCGACAAATCCTTTACCCATCTTAGTTCCTTTGCATCTATAAAGAACCTTCTTTTCCTCTCTTACGTATTTGTATGCTTCTGCAACATAGATCCTTTTGCAGTTACTACAAATAGGAAAGTACGGCAGTGTTGTCTTGAACTTCTCCTGCCCAACCAGCTCAGCGATCTTGTTTCCGATCGTTTCTGCGTTGCTCAATATTATATCGCTCTGGTTAACCAACAAACCTTTCTTGTATGCTTCCGCTCCGCTCTGAAACTTATACTTCACACCAAGCTTGTCTAGAGCATCAAGAAGCATGCTGCCCATATGCGCACCATAGGAAGCATGGCATGAGAATGGATCTGGAATAGCAGAAACAGGTTTCGCTATATGTTCTTTGAGCCATTCAGGCAAACCCTCTGGAACTTTTCGCAGGCCATCCATATCATCAGTGTACGCAATCAGTTCAGACTTGTAGCCCATGTTTTCTAATGCGAGTTTTATTCCATACGCCCTTACAGCATCGCCCAAGCTTCCAATATGCGGTATGCCAGATGCTCCCAGCCCACTTTCAACCTTGATTAAAGTAAGATCTCTGGCCAGTTTCTTCTCTCTTTCAATTAACTTGGCAGCTACCTTGTCGAGCCAAGTACCTCTACCGATTATCTGCATCTTTGAATCACCTCAGTCGCTTGGCCATATATGGACCTTCGAGAGCATATCCAAGTTTTCTGTAGTATTCTCGGGTGCCGATCGCACTTATCACAAGCATTTTCTTAGCATCAAATTCTTCCAAAGCAATGCGTTCAGATTCCTGCATAAGCATAGTGCCATAACCCCTGTGTTGCCAGCTAGTTTCATCTCTTCTGCCCAACTGCAATGCTTGCCCATAAACATGCAGTTCCCTGACTATGCAGCAATCCTTTACTTCCGGTCTATGCGCTTTATCGCTCGGTGATCGTAATCTTAAGAATCCAAACAACACATCATTGTGAGTGTCTTCATATGAAAGAAACATTTCCTCACCATCAGATGCTTTGTATCGTTCCTTGAGCAACTTTACATTACTGGGGTCCAGATCATGTCCAACACGCATAAGACCCACTTCTCTACATCTTATGCAGTTGCACTTAGATCCTTCTGCTTTCAGTCTGTTCAATACTATTTGCCTTAAGTTCCCGGATTTTGGTCCAGCAACTATGTATTCTGAAGCAATCTCTCTCTGAACCCGCATTATCCTTACCCATCTGGGAATCATCTTCTTTACCTGCACAATAACATCGATAAGATCTTCATTATTGTACGCACTGTATTTACCATCCATAAACATCTTGAATAGTCCTGTATTTTCAACTACAAGCGTGGGATAGATCTTTAACATGTCCGGTTTGAACCTTTCATCATAAAATAGCTGCCTGAAATCCTCAGTATCCTGTTCAGGACTGGAATTTGGCAGTCCTGGCATCATATGCGCGACTATCTTATATCCTGCGTCCTTTGCAATCTGGAATGCTTCGATAACATCGTCAAGTGTATGTCCTCTGTTAGTTATCTTGTAAACATCATCCCTTAGTGCTTGGACACCGATCTCTACTCTAGTAGCTCCGTACTTCAGCATGAGGTCAACGTGATCCTGTTTGCAGTAATCCGGTTTTGTTTCTATCGTGAATCCAACGTTTCTTATGCTGGCCGTTTCGTTGAATGATTTTGCATGTTCCAAGCTCTCCGCGCTAAAGCCGTTCAGAGCATCGTAGCATGATTTTACGAATTCCTCTTGATATTCTTTTGGCATGAACAAAAAAGTACCACCTATTGCAACAACCTCAACCTTGCTTATGTCATGTCCATTTTCTACAAGACGTTGTATCTTTGATCGTATCTGCTTGTATGGATCGTAATCGTACTCTATGGCATTGATAGTAGAAGGTTCTTTGCCCGTGTAGCTGTTAGGTGTTCCAATCTCTACACCACCTGGACAATAGACACATTTGCCATGTGGACAGGCATATGGTTTGGGCATAACAGCAACGACAGCTACACCGGAAGCCGTCTTGGTTGGCTTTACCATTAACAACTTTCTTAATCTATCATGAGAACGTATTGGCACATTAGCAAGAATGTTAACATTTTTTGGAAGAGTTGGCAATCCATACTTTGCAGAAACTCGCTTAGTAACACGTTTAATTGATTTGATGTCAGGCTCACGCATATCGCTAACTATGGATGCTATCTCCCTGCAAGCAACAGCATAGTTCTCTTCGCTCCTTTGCATTTGAATATTTAGCGAGCTTCCTTATTAAAAGCGTTAGATCGCTACAATTCTTGACAGAATGTTTAAACTGACGACAAGCAGTTTTAGGGCATGAACAAATGGATAGCCATAATGACAGTGGTAGCAACCGCAACAATCTTAGGTTCATCAATAAACAGAATCGAAAGTCAACAAACTGAGCAGATCGTAATAGATGATGTACTCGACTCTACGACAATAGCTCTTGACTTGAAGATGATACCAGCAAATGATTACCTCATACTATACACCTCTGCGCCAAAAATCATAACTTCTGGAAGCATCGTAGCGAAACTGCCATGTGATGATAGCTCTGAACCGAAAAATTGGATGTTGATAGGCGGCGTTGGAGTAGATCTTTCACCAATCAACCTAGATCTTATACAAGGTACGCCGGGGAGCATGTGCGCGTATACAGCTAGCATTCCGAATGAGTCAGCACAGAACATCTCTGGCTTGGTTTTGGTGAATACTACTTCTGACCCAATTAGAATGCCGAGAACTTCATCCATAGTAATAACGGTACATGGCGTATCTGCACCGTAGTCATGCAGATACTGATACTATTTTTTTAATCTAAGCTTGATCTTCCAGCATCCACTGCTCTATGCCAATCTTCTCTCCTGACAGATACTTTTGTACTTGCTCCATCGCCTTTTTCTCGTTATTCGACAAACTTCCGTTCATCTGCTTAAACTGGAGTGCGTTTAGGACAGCCTTTCCGCCCAAATGATTGTTGAAGTATCCCCGGAGCATTTTTGTCTGTCCCTTGATCTTCTTTATCTTGTCTGCCCATGGCTTCAGCTCTTCCTTATTATAGAGATAATCATACCAGAATCTGTCGTTCCTGCCGTGCCATCTTACAAATGCATGATCTGCAGTAACTATGATATCTGACAAGAACTGCAGGTTCGGATCGGGCGAGTCTGTCATCACAACAGCAACCCTATAATGCTTAAGCATTTCCCATGGACCTTCAGTTCTCCACGATTCGTGTCTAAACTCGACAGCATAATCATAACCTGTTGGCAATCTGTCTAGGAAGCCTTCAACATTCCGAAAGTCAGTTACGGTAAAACTTGGAGGAAGCTGGATAAGAATGACTCCAAGTTTGTTCGCTGTTTTTAACGGCGATATCTTATCAAGAAATTCCTCAAAGTCAGTGATCGCTCCTCGCTTTACGCTTAACTTCTTGTCATGTGTGATGGTTTTTGGAACCTTTATGGAGAACTGAAACTTTTCTGGCGTTGCTCTCGCCAGCCCAACAAAAGTACCTTTTGTCATCTTGGAATAAAACTCATTATAGAAAGTTGAGTCCATCTCTGCTGTTCTAAAGAACTGTGAATAATAATGAAGTTTCTTGGTCTTCCTGCTAGGATAGAATACGCCGAGCCAACCCTTTGGCGGAGGTTCAGGATAATCCCAACCAGAGCAGCCTATCAGTAACTCGCCCATTATAAAATCTCATAAACATTCAGTATAATTGGTTATGGTTCAGTAAAGAAAACTCGTTCAGAAATTATTGTTTTTCTCTAGCTTTGTAATGGTCTCTTTATAAAGAGACAACAAAGAAACCATATCCGGTCCAGATACGTATTCTGAATCTCATGCGGCGAAGGGCATTAGATAGGAAACCTCTTGTGCCGCAAGTGCTTTGCATGAAGATTTGCATATACGCAACTGAAAGATTGCAGATCTGATATTAATATACGGATTCATCGTTCCTTTATATTGACCCCCCCCCTCTAGACTTTTACACGCGTGCGTTTTTTGGCGCATTAAGGAAAATCCGTTCTAGACCTTACTAATAACTCTCGCATCTCTTTCTACACGATGTTCTTCTAGGTTGTGTTAGGGATTCAACGGAGCAGTGAAATACCTAATTATCATGCTGGTCAAAAGTCTAGGAAAAATAAAAAGAAAGGGGAAGAGCTAGTTTATTGACAGATCTGGGAACGATGCTTGTGGTACGCCCAACTCGCCTTCGAGTTTTCGTATCTTGGTAGCGTACTCGGTCATTTTGGTTCGATCGCCCTGAACCTTCGCGATCTTGTATCCTTTCCAAGCCTTCCTTAACGCTCCCCAGGTCTGGCCTGTCGTGAAGCTCTTCGAGTCTGTCGCAGTTTCTTCGTTCTTTGCTTTAAAGGGGAATTGCATTTCGATGAGTGCTAGCGAGAAACGAATATCACCATTAAAGCGTACACGAGTTTAGCTATGAGTCAATTTTTGTATCTCAACGGATGTAACATCTCATTATGTATTAAATCTCAATTCACTTGAACATGAGAAACTAACATGAGATGCTAGGCAATCCTGAGTTTACCAATGTAAACGCCTTTTTTGTCAGATATCCTGCCTATTACGCTACTTCTCATGTCATGCCTTCTAAACACGTGCGTGATAGCATCTTCATGGCCTCTTGGAACTATAATGCAAAAACCGATACCCATGTTGAAAGTGCTATACATCTCCCTATCATTGACCTTTGCATGTTTCTTTATGAGTTTAAAGATCTCTTGCGGTTCTGGCATGTTATCAAGTTCAAAACCAACCTTGTTGGTCAAGCGTGTAAGTTTTGTAAAAGCACCTCCAGTTATGTGAGCCAAACCATGCACTTCAATACTCCTTAAAACCTCCAGGACTGGTTTGACGTAGATCCTCGTAGGTCTTAGCAGCTCACTAGCAAGTGTTGTATGCAGTTCACTTATCTTTTGCTTTATCTTGTACCTTCCAAGCAAGACCTTCCTTACCAGACTATAGCCGTTGGAGTGCAGCCCATTACTTTCTACGCCAATGATGACATCTCCTTCACTGATCTTATCTCCCAAAACAAGCTTGTCTTTGTCTGTCATGCCAATTACTGTGCCAGCAAGGTCGAATGCTTGCTCGTGCCCAGTTATAACACCTGGCATAACGGCAGTCTCTCCACCAATAATTGCAACGTCTGCCTGCCTAGCACCTTCAACTAGTCCCTTTACGATCTCTTGAACCAGTCTTTCATTCGCCTTCTTTAAGGCAATATAATCAACGAATGCGATAGGTTCCGCACCTACGCAGATAATATCGTTAACATTCATTGCTATACAATCTATGCCAACAGTGTCGAAACGTCCTGCCATCTGGGCAATGATAACTTTCGTTCCCACACCATCTGTATGCATTGCTATTACCTTATTGTTACCAATTTCAATCAGGCCAGCGTAGTGCCCATACCCGGATAATGTACCCGCCTTGAAGCTATGTGTATGAGAAATCAGGTTTTCAATGGTTTTATGCGCGGTCTTTACCTTTGCCAGATCCACGCCTGCATCCTTATAAGTTATCTTCAATGTGTTGAGTAAATTACTCTGCTCTATAAACGATTCTGGCTTTTGAAGTCTTGTAGGCAAACAATTTTTATGTATGTTTGTAAAGTTTCTATTATGCCAAAAGCTCTAGTACTTATGAATGCCGAGCTGGGCCATGAAACTACCCTTGTTAATGAGCTGAAGAAGACGTCGAATGTGACAGAGGTTTACGCAGTTTACGGAGTATATGATGTCATAGTCAAGGTGGAAGCGGAATCGATGGAAAAACTTAGAGAAGCAATTGCAACGAAACTTAGAAGGATAAGCGGTATAAAATCAACGCTTACAATGATAATCGTTGAAGGTTAAACCCATCATTTTTTGTAATCAGATGTTCGAATACATGTTAGGAGTCAAGCAAAACTAGAAATTCATTGACAGTATAACGTCACTTAACGTAACCTATGTATCATAAAGTTGACTAGTTGTCATTAATCTTTCATAAATACATTTAATTAAATAGAATTTAGCGAAAATAAAAACCATAAATAGTTTGAGAGCTATAAACTATCCAATAATGAAAGTTCTGTCTGCGGCAATAGTATTGACTGTGCTTTTAGCGTCAATATATACAACGCAAAGTTTTGCAGTATACAATAACCGTAACTCCATGACAATCGATCTTGACGACAATGTGTACATGCAGGGGGAAACAGTCAGCGTTTCTGGGACCGTAACTCCGTTTAGAGATAAAGTTCCTACGAAGATCGAGGTGCTTGATCCAACTGGCAAGTTGTTTCTTGCTGAAGAGGTTTTGCCAGAACCCAACGATGATAATATCGGACTATTCTCCTATGAGTTTAAGCTGAGCAAGGACGCATCACCTGGAATCTGGGTTGTGGGCGCAAGATATGCAAGCCAGTATATGGTTTATGATCAGGAATTAACTCCTTTCAGGGTTGCCGACCGCATCTCTATACTAGCATCACCGTTCCTGCAAGTTAATGTTGATGGTGCCATAGATTCGAATTCTGGCGAGTGGGCACATAAGTACGATTCAAAACATTGGAAACCGTTCCAGAATAATCCAACCGATATCGAAGGTAATATTGCTTTCAATGCTTACTACAGCAATGGCATTCTCTACGGCATCTTTGATGTTCCGGACAAGAAGTTCGACGCGAAGGACTTTGTAGAAATCGGAATTGACAAGAACAACGTTGGAGACCAATTCAAATCTGGTGATGAGGTGTACATCTTCAGGGTATTCAGGGATGGAACTTACACTTCCTTTAGATTGGGAACGGAACTCGCTGGGGACAGAATGGAGAAACATCAGTTCAGGGCCAGTGCGGAAGAGGGTGGAGATATCAGAGTGCAGATATTCGATCAAGAAGGAAAAGTTGTGAATGTTTTGGACTCGCTTAGAGACAAGGCGTCAACATCATACAAAGGTATGCTTGGTATAGCTGGACTCGAGATTGATGCAGAAGGTAACATTTACGTGCTTGACAGCGACAGTGGAACGATAAGCAAGTTCAGTGCGGACGGAAGGTTGCTTGGCAGTTTCGGTTCTCTTGGTACAGAATTCAAAGAGTTTATAGATCCTACAGGAATTGCACTGGGTTCTGACGGAAGCATCTTCGTTGCAGACACAGGTAATGCAAGGGTGCAGAAGTTTGACAGGTATGGCAAGTTCTTGGGCTCCTTCGGCTCTATGGGCTTGCTCTCTGTTGGCATGGCAGACGCTGGATTTCAGAATCAAGAAGAGAACAAGCGCCATGACTTGTTCGAGAGCCCAGAATCTATCATAGTTGGTCCCTCTGGAGACGTGTACGTTGCTGACAGAAGAACTGGTACTGTGAATATGTTCGACAATGATGGCGATTACATAAAGTCGTTCGGCGCAATGGTCTATCCGAGAGGAATTGCGGCTGACTCGCAGGGAAACATCTACGCGGTCGAGCAGGGCAATAACCGAGTCGTAAAGTTTGATTCTGGCGGCAATCAGCTCAAGGTATGGGGTACATTTGGGATCGAGGATGGTATGTTCAAGGCACCATACGGCATTGCAATAGATTCAAATGATAATGTGTATGTTGCCGACAGCGTTAACAACAGAATACAGAAGTTCGACCCAAACGGCAACTTCATCTCTAAGTTTGGAGTTAGAGGATCAGGACCGGGACAGTTGATAAGCCCTCATGGGCTTGCTATAGATTCCTTAGACAACCTGTATGTTATAGATACTGGCAACTACAGAGTACAGAAATTCAGCTCAGATGGTAAATTCGTTTACGAGTTTGGTTCCAAAGGCTCTGGCACTAGCAACTTCATGAGCGCCGAAGGCATAACGCTTGATTCGCAGGGAAATGTGTATGTCACAGATATCTACAACAAGAAGGTTCAAAAGTTCGACAGAGAGGGCACCTTCCTCGCGGAATGGGGGTCTGAAGGTGCGGGTTCTGGAGAGTTCGGCGCTCCGTTTGGTATTGCAGTAGATGCGTCTGATGGCTTGTATATTACAGATCCGTTCAACAAGAGGGTTCAGAAGTTTGATGCCAACGGTAATTTCCTGCTGAGATGGGGTAGCGATGTTAAGGAAGCGCCCGCTGTACAAGACATTCCAAAGGGAGAACACTACATAGTTTTCGACACTGATTCTCACAGTCCAATAGGCATTATAGATGCCAAACTTGTTGAAGAAAATGGCAAGGGAGCCTACATCGTCGAAAGCGGCCATATATGGAAGATACTGCACATATTCAAAGATCAGATTTATGTAAAAATGGTTGAATATGCCAAGAACGCTATATTATCGTGGACTCCAGACGGAATCGATGTTGATCAATATGGTAACGTGTACATCGTTGACAGGGAGAATGAGATAGCAAAGAAGTTTGACCCTAACGGAATGTTGATCTCAAAATGGGGGTCTTCAGGTACAGGTGACGGTCAGTTCACAAAGCCAACCGCAATGGATCTGGATTCGGAAAACAACGTGTACATAGTTGATACTGGTAACAATAGAATACAGAAGTTTGACAGCGAGGGCAACTTTTTGGCAAAATGGGGAACAGCTGGATATGGTCCGAGTCAGTTCAAAAATGCCCGTGGTATAGCGATTGATGCTCAGGACAATGTGTACGTTCTGGACAATGACAACAGCAGAGTGCAGAAATTTGACAAGTATGGTAACTACGTAACTGAGTGGGGTTCGAAAGGCTCCAGCCTTGGACAGTTTGACAATTTAAGCACTGAAGGTATCGCTGTCGATACGCAAGGTAGAGTGTATGTTGCAGATCTACCAGGAGAGACGAAGGCTACACACTGGGTTGCTGAAGTGGCAATTCCGTTGTTTACAAAGAGCGAAGCGTTCAGCATGTTCATTGCCGAGGGAACATTCGGCGATCACCCATCAGAAAGTAAAAATCCAAACTCCGTCAGGATATTTGATGTGTATAGAAACGCATGGCCTGCAGGGGCTATTTCTGTACTACCGGAGACATGGGCAAAGGCTACTCTGATCGACATTGAAGAAGCTAAGCTCAAGCTTACAATAAGGATTGATAACGTAAAGGCATGCACAAACGAGGTATGCAACGAGTTGAACGAATCTTCCAAACCAGTACTTACAGGAACTAACGTTATAGTTTCGGCATCCGTTGGAGTTCAGCAAGCAAATGACGAGTTTGAGTACGACAGAACCAAAGTAGCGCTTCAATATAGCTTTGACGGTCAGGAATGGACAGACGCTGATTCAAAGTTCACATTAGTATCGAAACAGGAGCCTGCAACAGTAAACCTGAAATGGACTCCGTTAGATTCTGGCGAGGCAAAACTTAGAGTAACATCGACTGGCATGCTTACTGAGCAGACTACAACTGATCCAGTGGGTTTGAGTGTGCAAGAGTCAGAGTCGTTGCGAATCAGAGCTGATCTGAAATGGTCTCCAAGTAAGGTGATGCAGGACGAGCCAGTTTCATTTGAACTAGCTTTTACTGCTGCCGATGAAAATATGCTGAGCAACCTGAACTATGACTTTAGAGTAATTAAGGACAACAAGGAAGTGGCAGAGCTGCCGTTGCTCAACACAGAAAATGGTAATGCTGTATACCAGTACACCTTCAAGCAAGCAGGATTGCATACAGTGCAAGTAAGTATGATAGGCATAGGAAGTGCTGACAACTTCATACCCATGAAGAAGGTATTCAATTACAAAGTAGATGTAGTGCCAAATGATAAACCGATACAGGTTACTACAGTGCAGAAGGGCGAAGCTATGAAGGTCATGATCAAGAACCGTGATATCAGCAACCTGCGCCTAAACTTGATAGATCTGTCGCTTGATAATATCGATAAGGTCGACTACAAGCTTCCTGTTAGCTGGACGAGTAGTGTAGATACAGAGACAAAGACGATTCAGTTCAGCACGGAGGATGATCCGCTGAGTGCCGGTGAATCTATGGAATTCGTTATCAGGTCAAAAGCCTTTACAAAATCATTGCATAGCGTATGTTGGGATCTGGAACAGTCAACACTGACGGTAAAACTCTGCTGATGATATGTTGGAAGCATGATAGTGAGCAAATGGGTAGTGGTGACTATTGATAAAGAAACTTGCGGTAAATGTTATCTATCAAAAAAGGAAAAGATTACAGATTGGAATAAAAGGATTCCTTGCTGTAGCTCTTGGCATATTTCTAGCATCCAGCATTGTTACTGCGAATGCGGAGAAAGTCCAGACTACAATAATACTTGAGAACGTACCTGAAAAGGCATATTCAGGCGACACTATAACCCTTAGCGGCAGACTTGTCAAGGCAGGTACCAATCAAGGCATTGCAAAGGCTCCTATAATGATAAAGAACGAGAATGTTTTGACGGGTTCAAATGTAATAGCTGCTGGCAGTACTGATGACAATGGAAGATTCAACATAAAATGGGCTGTGGAGTCGGAAAAGAAGGATACGTTCAGCGTGTATGCAAGCTATGCTGGACATGGTGATTATTCGGGTTCTAGCAGCGAAGCGCATAACGTCAAAGTTGAAAGGCTTGATCTGCTAGTTCATACCAGCAAGGAATTGTACAAGAATGATGAACCGTTGGTTATCTATGGATCTGGCAGGCCGAAGGACGTTTTGTCTGTTTTTGTAACGACAAGTGCCTATTCAGTTGTTTATGCAACAAAGATAGTTATAGATGAAAGTGGAAAGTTCAATGCTACTTTAGTTACATGGAGTAGTTCGAACGATTCGGGGACTTACGTTGTCTATGTTAGATCAACTACAGACTTGGTTTCTGAACAGAGAATGCTAATCTTCTTCATAAAGCAGATAATCGAGCTGCCACAAGGCCTAGAGACTGTCCTGACACTAGATCGACCTCCGAACAATGCAACATACAATGATGATCTGGTATTTACGGGTAAGTTAGAAACGAAGACTGGTTTGGCGATCAAGGAAGCTGTAATCCTGATAAACTACAATGATACTGAAGACGGGACACTTGCACAATGGGTAACTAGGGACGATGGGAAGTTTTTCATCAACTGGAAGGCTCTACAGCTTGATACTGATAATTTCCTGAAAGTTTATGCAAGCTTTGCTGGTGGCAACGGTTTTCTTCCATCGATGAGTGGCCAGCATGAAATCAGATTCAAACCAAGGACTCTAACGCTGGAGCTTAACAAGGACAGTTTCGCATCTAATGATCTTCTCATAGTCTCAGGGATAGGACCGCCAAAGGAGAAGGTTAACATAAAGTTGATCGATCCAGCAGGAAACGCAGTTGTTGCCAAGAGCACACTCGTTTATCCCGGTGAAGCGTTTGAAAAAGAGTTGATGCACTGGACCAGACCATCGTACCTATTTCCTGAAGGTAACTATGTTGTAATTGCTGAGACAGAAAACTCTCCCGTTCTTAGGGTGTCAAAAACACTTCGTTTCGAGGAGCCTAGACCGTTATCCGAATATAAGATCGTAGGTTCTGTTTGGTACGAAGATCCAGACAGCAAGCGCGTTCCTCTAGAGGGAGTGAAGGTCAAGATATTGAGTCCCTATGGAGAGTTCGACTCCTATACCGATGCTTTTGGAAAGTATGAATTTCAGGATCTACATTCTATAATCGAAAACATTAAGAACGTATTTTCGCTCACAGTTGAACTCGATGGAAAGTACTTCCGACTGATAGATGGTTCGAATTCAAAAATGATATCGAAGAAAATTGCTAATATCAAGTTTGATGGCGGCTTGCACGATATAGAATTGGAGCCTGTAATATTTTCTAGCAAATCTGAAGCTGCAGCGGCAAGAATATTTTCCATGCAGAACGAAGTTGTGAGATTTTATACTGATGTCATAGGCCTACAACCAGATAAGATAGACATTGAGATCTTCAGTTCGACAACATCAAAGGGCAAGTATGGATACGAAACGCATGGAAGTGCACCAAAGATATGGATTGGTAAAGGAGCTAGTTCGCCTAGGAATCCGTACACATGGGACACTGTAGCACATGAATATACACACCATATGCAGGATCTCTACGCTAGTATAGGTCAATATCATAGCATGAATCATGGTGGTTTTAGCAATCCAACAACCGAAGATTCGATGGTCGAGGGATTCGCAGATTTCATGTCTGCTGCCATCTCGCAACACTACAAGAACGAACGAGCTGGAAAGTTCCTGCAGTATAACCTTGAAACCAACTACATGGTAAACTCTCCAAAGTTTCTTTCAGAGGAAATGGCAGTAGCGGGAGTGTTTTGGGATATTTATGATAGCGGGAAAGATGACGACGATGAAATTGCTTTGGACATCAAGGACATGTGGAAAATAATGTCTGATAAGTACGATTTTCCCTCATATCATGAAGACTCTGGAGTTGGTGCAACGACCAGAAATGTATACTATCTCAAAGATCTACATTACGTGCTTACCCAAAATCAAGGTTTTATGCGGCTGGACACAGAACTCGTTGAACAACTCTTTAACAACCATGCAGTAATTGATGGCTTTACTGATCCCGAAAGACCCGGTAGAATTTGATAAGTTCTAAAGATTGGATTTTTGCGTCCAAGAGATCAGATGGAACACCAACTGCTGAACAATAGTTAACCTTACTTGGACATAAATCGCCAAAGAAGCCTTAAATAGTAATAACTATATATTTATGACACATGATCATGCCGCGAGCGGCGGCTCAGAATAAAATATCATTAAAAAGGATAGATTTAGAAGTTCTGATTCGGTTCTTGAATAGTTTATCTGACTCTAGCCCGATAGGCATAACAAACCTCCAGATGAAGACTGGAACGAATCATTTTGCGTGTCACAGATATGTAAGATTTTTGGAAAAATTTGGATTTGTAGAAACCTTTGCTGATGGAAAGAAAAAGCTTGTACGCCTTACAGAAAATGGAAGAGAACTCATCAAACTATTGTATGCAGAATAAATAATAATTTCTTTTTACCTTCTGCAGTGCTGACCAAAGTAATAGAACATTAATACTTACTATACAGTCCGTACTAGATGCTGAGCGAGGCTTATCTAGTTCTCCAGCTATTATTTAGTTAATGACGAAAATAATGAATAAAAAAGTATTCGCTGCAATGCTGCCGGCAACCGTCATAGGAATAATTGCAATAGCATTACTCACGAGTAATCTGAATGATACGCAAGCTCAATCTGTTAATCAACAGCCTCAAGTCAGTGCAGGAGCAAAGACTCCCAAGCAGTTATTCGAAGAGGGTTCAGCAGCACATTATATAAAGTCTAGTATAACGCCCTCGACAATCTCTATTAAGCGTGGCGCAACCATAACTGTTGATATAACTATTGAGAATTCGAGTCATGTGAAAGATGAATCGGTAACACTGAGTAATTTTCACAATGCAGTGAGGAACTTTGCTCCTTCAGCACATGCAGGTCTAACAGACGAGCAGTTCGATGACCTAGTAGCTCAAGGCGTACCTATACACGGAGAAATTTCTGTTAATGACTTCATAACTATCTCACCAACCACGCTTACAGTAGCAGCTAATTCTAAGGCTTCAATAAGTATGAAAATATCTATACCAAATAACATCCCTGATGAAATGCTTTACAAAACAATACAGATAACCCCAGCATTCGATGCTGATCTTCAATATCCGAGTGTAGTTGGTAAATCAAGCGGAATTACTGTGGAGGTGCTACCATAATGACAACAAAACTAACTAAAACAATTGTTGTGACTAGCTTTGCCATACTCTTACCAATTTCAGGATTAATCAGTGTAGCATATGCGGATCAACCATATATCGGAGGGTATGGATATTTCGGCACCACAATATACCACATTGATAAAGGACAGTTTAATAATTACTTTTTCAGCAAGAATGGTAATCCTGGCCAAGACCTGCTTTCTGTGCTTTCACTTGCAGGTTCGACCGGCACTTCAGGAACCGGAGGTGTCAATGGTTTTGTATATCAAGTAGTAAATCAGTGGGATACCGATGGGTCGATGTATAATCCAGATCAGGTATGGGGTCCAAACAGTGCTTTTACTAGCTGGGGTCAAATACAACAATTTCTTAATATAGAAATATGTAAGAAAGTCGACTTGAATCACATCACAGGAAACGCATACTTTAATTCTGATAAAAGTAGGGTGCTCTTTGGTCATACCTGCTATAAGAATGACAGTACCTCGGTTACAGCAACAAACTCTTACTTGAAGAAATTTTATGAGAGCACTACCTACTTCCTTTTCGGTGAGTGTAAAGGTAGCTCTTGCTACAGTGGCAACGGCCTGGACGAGAAGTTCTTCCAATTCGCCGCCGAAGCACCTGACCAGACCGGTAATTTCCAACTCAAGCAGAATAGCATGTTCTTTGTTGATAGCTATGACTTCTCCCCTCCGCAAACTAAATTGCTTAGTGGCTACAATGCAAGGTTATACCAAGGGGCTAGCGACATAACATGGTGGACTAATTATCAGGGTATTAAGATAAGTGTCTATGTGGGCGGCATCACTTTCAACAACGTATATCCACAAGCGCTATTAACAGATGGTTCTCAGTCTGCCGGAACAGTACAATGGGATGCTAGAACTTGCAGCCCCAATCCATGCAAACCTCAGGAAACATCATTGTGGTAGTAATAAAGCTATCACAATCCCCCGTTTTTATTTCTCGGTGTATCAGGAACTCTAGCAGGTTAGCAGGCTCCGTAATCTTACGCCAAAAATCTTATTTGAGTAAATTTTTTTTATTTCTGAAAGTTCTGAAACAGAACTGTAATATGCAAATGGTAATATCAATATACTTGGATCAACTACTCATTCCTCATGTGTTCGAATCCAATGGTGGTTAGAATTGTCGGTTAAAAGGAGAATATTGTTACTTGGTATGGTAATGAGTATTCTTTTGTTAAGTTGTCCCATTTTTCAAATAGTTTCCGCCTATCACATTCACGTAACTGGAATTAATTCTTCTGCAAAAGTCCACGCTGAGAATGATTTTAGCAGTGCTACAAATATAACGCAAGATGAACCTATTCTATACGACATGTTAGGTAATCCTCTGAAAGAAGTGTATTCTAGCGAAGAAGTTCTAATTCAATTCAATGTTCACAATAGAGACACTGTGGAAAGACTTTTTCTGCTGATAACGCAGATAAAGGATCGGAATGGTTATGCTGATCGATTGTCTTGGACAGGAAAAACTATCAAGCCTAGCGAATCTTCCACACTAAAGTTGCTTTGGATCCCAGAGAAGGCTCAGGACTACACAATCGAGTTTTTCGTTTGGGACAACCTTGATAACCCAAAGGCACTAGACTCGGTCAGGACACTACATGTCTCTGTAAATACAACACTTGTGCTCCGAGAGCCAGACCAGAATATTAACACAGTAAGTATAGGAGTGAAAGGTTTGGTAGGCAACATTTCTCCGAGTGATGGACGGTATGGGTTGAACATGCCAGTATTTCTGAAGTTCAGGAGTGAAGAAGATGTTCATTTGACAATAACCAGCGCACAAGATAGCCTTTTTGCCAAATTAGTTCCTAGCGCATTACATGCAAAGCCTGGGCATAGAGCTGTTACCAACTTGTTTCTAGAGAACATCGCTGTTCCAATCAACGATATAATCATCATAAAGGCACTGGATGATCATGGGAGTGTCTTGGGCAGCAAGGTGGTACGTGTAAATCTTTTAGGTGGTTGGTCGGTAGATGATCCGTATCTGCGTTACAGTCCTAGACTACTTGAAGTCGAGAGAGGCTCTTCAGGTTCTGTGAAAGGATCTTTTGGCTCAGCACCAGGGTTCGCACCAGTACCAGAAATAAAGAAGATACAGTTGTTAGACTTGACTAGTAATACGTTGATCGTCCTTCCTGAATGGTTGTCAGTCACTCCAACCATGAACGTAACACAGAGTGAAACGGTTCCAAAGTTCAAGGATCTAAATTTCTCATTGCGGTTTGATGTCGCTAAAGATGCGAGCTTAGGAAAGTATATAGTTGCTGTAACACCGGAAACAGAGAACAGGCCAGGCTCCACATTTCACCTGATACTTGATGTTCAAGGCAAGGGAGTCTTTCGGGTTGAAGAACAAAAAGACTTCTTAATTGTCTCTCCATTAGGCATTGATATCAGCGGAAACTCGATAGATAGGGCGCGGACAGAATTTCCAGTGTACGTATTTTCAGGCAGAGATAGGGAAGTGAACCTATCAGTGCTAACAGCCGGCGATCTATTTGGTAAAGCGTTTCCAGACCATCTTGTTATGAAAGCTGGGCAGGTAAAGAGGCTCAACGTGTACGTTTTGTCGTTGATCTCTTCAGAGTATTCTGAATATCCAGGTTATCAGTTGAGGTTGAAAGCAGTTGCACTTGACGGCGCAAGCACTTACAGGGATGTTGGAGTAAACAGAAGCACTGGAATCCAGACAGTTGTCGGTCCATTTGCAGATGGTTCTGTTCATCCTCACCATATACAGATTTTTCCAGGTTCTTCAGCAACACTGCAGGGGGAGATAAAGACTGCAGTTATGGGAAAGATAAGAGCTGATGGAGGAATTAATTATGTAACCGTAAATGTCACTATCGCCATTAAGTATTACAATCTGCTGGAAAATAGAATTTCCCAATTACCGGGCTGGTTAACCTTGGACATAGTGCCTCAACATGATGTTTTTACTGGATATGCTGGATACCACATGTCAAAATTCAAAATTAAAATTAACCTGAGAGACAATGCACCATTAGGAGAACACCTTTTAGCGTTACAAACCATTGCAAATGCTTCTTATTCAGATAATCCCACTGAACCAATTGCTGTACAAATCTCTGGATTGAAGGGAATCGTGCTTAGTGTAGAACATTGATGAACCGTCATCAACCACATTTCTTAAGAGCCCATAAGCAGCATCTGACAATACATTAGTCGATATTGTATTGTATTATGTTACTTTACTTCAGGTTTAGCGAGGTATGTTACCATATATCTTCACCAAAGTATCCTTACTCTTCTTTGGAATTATAAGCATAGCCAAATTTTTCTCCATATAAAATGTGATAGAATTCCGATGCAGGTCAACCGCAGAATTACATGGTCTAAAGGCGTATTCCTGATCGTTAGGTGCAGTGCAGGTACGCGAATGTCGATTACCTCGCACAAAAAGTAAGCTTCTTCTTTATTCCGTGGTAACCATTCGAATTTATAGCCGTCCAATTCGACCTGTTCATGTGGATTGGGTGCAACCTTAACAGCATGGAATGTACCTGACTGCATCGAGAAAGTTGTGACGCCATCCAGATTACAGGGCGGTGTCAGATTACCAGTAGGAAAGTCTGGTTCTTGCAAAGGCTTACGCTAATTCTCGTTTAAGCCGGCCCATCAGGCATCGATCCCGAGACCCCGGATCTCTTCAGTCAAGTTAAAAGTTTCACCATTACCTCCGGTGCTGTCCCTGACTGAGCTATGGCTAGCAAAACGAATGACAGAACAAGCTGATTACGGTAACAAAGTCTTGTATTTGTCTTTCTGATACGAATTAATAGTTTATAACTCTAAGATACACACTAGTTTCTAGATGGAATCCGAAAAACTGTCTCTTATTTCATTATTTCTGATAATCATGATTTATCCATACCAGAGTACGCAACATATTGCATACGCTCAAGTAGATCAGTCAGGAACTGTCTACACTCCCTTCGACAAAGTAGTTATCAAGATCTTTTCTCCGGATTCCAATCAGGATCGCGATCGTATAGATACCATCAGGGTCATGATCTCGAGCTCATTTTCACAGAAGCAGCTTTCCTTGCCAGAAACTGGATTGAGCACTGGGGTTTTTGAAGATGATATTCGTTTGAGCCCAGATCTTTCAAAGTTTCCTGGAGATGTGCAGACCAGAAGGGAAGATGGTTTGAGCGTTTCCTTCAGAATCGATGAAGATACGGTAGTTACGCAGAGCATATTCGTAAACTACCATGTAGGAACCGCATTCTTCGACAAGGCGTCGTACAAATTTGGCGATCAGGCTACGATAACTATTGCAGATCGCGACATGAACAGGAATCCCGACACGATAGATACTCTAAATGCCAGAATCTGGTCTGACAGCGACAGGGGAGGACTCTTTGTAACCTTGAGGGAGACGGGAGCAGCTACAGGAGTGTTCGAGGAGATCATGACATTCACGCTTGATGAGGAAAGCTCTGGCACTAGGTTGAGAGTAGCAGATGGTGATCGAATAATACTAAAATACACTGACAACACGCTTCCACCTCCTGCAGCACTCTCTGCTGGTGGTATTGATACTGTGGAGGTGCGAGAGATATTTGCCGAGAGCATATTCGGTCAGGAAGTTCCTTCGATGGATAGGGCACCAGCTTCGGAACCAATAATAGTTGATTCTTTTGGGAAGAGTGTTTCACAGGTATTTATCGGCGAGCAGATACTTGTGCAGTCAGAAGTAACCAATACTCAGAGCAGGAAGCAACCTTTTGTGTATATTCTGCAAGTGAAGAATTCCGAAGGAATAACTGAATCATTGTCCTGGATTAGTGCACAACTACCAGCAAAGGAGTCTCTAAAAGTAGCTCAATCTTGGATGCCTTCAGGACCAGACGAGTATACCGTAGAGATATTTGTCTGGGATAGTTTAACCAATCTTGCACCATTATCTCCGGTTAGAATGAAGACTATTACCGTTCTCTCGTGAATTCAGTTGCGGATATGGTTTGTCAATTGATACAAAAGTGAGAAAGTTCAATAATATATGGCGTCATAATTATAACATGCAAACACCTTATAGGTTATTTGCAGCTGCAGTTCTAGTCACTATTCTTGCTACTGGATTCACAACGTCCTTTTCTGTGGCGAGTGAACCTGAAATCGCGTTCGATAAGCGGGTATACTTGCCCTTTGATGAGGTTATTGCTGCGATAAACTACCAGAAAGCAAATTCTGATCCCGACAAGAAAGATACGCTAACAGCAAATGTGTTTACCAGTTCAATGGCAAGGATGCAGAAACCAGCTCATAAAATTGTGCTTACTGAAATTGCAGAAAATCGAGGCATCTTTGCAACTAGCGTTGGGTTGACGCCAGATCCTAATCTCTGGCCTGGAGATATGGTGGTTCAAAGGGACGATGATCTCATAGTCGAGTTTAGTACATCTGATCGAAAATTCTCAGCACGTGTGGATGTTGACTTTTACTCGAGTTCTGTGATGCTTGCAGAACCGGCATACAAAGTGACAGACATGGCAAAGATAATCGTTATAGACGTTGATAAGAACATGCGTCCAGACACAATAGACACGCTGGACGTAAGAGTCTGGTCAACTGCAGACAGAGGCGGATTATTGGTAACACTACGAGAGACAGGTGACAGGACTGGATTGTTCGCGGAATTTCTTACATTCACATTGGATGAGGAGAGCACTGGTACTAGGCTTAGAGTTTCCGAAGGTGACACCATAACTGTGAAGTACACAGATAACAGTTTGCCTGCACCAGCTGCTCTAAGTAGCAATAATTTCGAAACTGTTGAAGTTGAAGAGTTGTTTGCTTCAGCAAGCATTGGATACTTGATTCCACCAATCGAAAGAGCCGTTGCATCGGAACCAGAGATTGTTGACAACAGAGGAGAAAGCGTAGAATCTGTTTCTGCAAGTGAGCAAGTACTGATTCAGTCTGAAATAACTAACAATCAAAACAAGAAGCAACCATTTGCATATATAGTTCAGATAAAGGATGATGAAGGTGTAACGGTATCACTTTCATGGGTAACAGGAGAGCTTCCTCCAGAAGATTCATTCAAGGCTGCACAATCATGGATTCCTGATGCTCAGGGCATGTTTTCTATCGAAGTATTTGTCTGGGAAAGCATAGATAGTCCAAATGCAATTTCGCCTGTTCGAAGCACAACTGTAGATATCTTGTAACATTAATCTCTAATCAAACAGGAATAGCCTTTATTCCATCTACTCTTATCGAAGGTGTCACTGATGGTGTAGCATGCCACTGCAGTATATGCTTCTGATCTCTACCAACTGCCGATATGCTCATCAATAACCTCTGCAAGTTGTCAATTATCCTTATCATATTTGACGCTCCTACTATCTCTCCATCCTTTACTGTGAATATACCACTTCTCGCAGTGCAAGAGAAATCTCCCTTCTCGGGATTTACAGCATAGGTATACCATAACCTTCCTACAAGCAAGCCATTCTTCGTATCCTTTATCATCTCTTCCTTATTGTAATCTCCGCTCTTGACAACGATGTTGTGCATGGATGGAAACGGAATTGGATCTGCTGATCTTCCTACAGGGTAACCTGATCTGTTCGCATTTCCAGTTGATTCAACATTGTCCTTTGACGCATAAAACGTGTCGTAGATTATGTTCTTGAAAGTTCCATTCTCTATGAGATTTGTAGTCTGCGTTGGCACTCCTTCATCGTCGAACGGTTTGCTACCCAAGCAGTCCCTTTCCCTTGGATCGTCCTGTAATGTAAATTGTTCAACAGCAACCTGTTTTCCAAGTTTGCCATGCAAACAGCTACGCTTGTCTTGGTACGATTTCCCGTTGAAGTTATATGCAAATACAAACGAAAGCAGTTCTCCAAGTGCATATGGTTCGAAGATAACGCTGTACGTACCCTCCTCGCATTTTTTGGCATCTATAGATCTCGTTGCCATATCACCAGCTTCACTGCCTATAGATTCTGGATTGAATGACCCAAGCATCCTTGCAGCTCCAAAGCCAACACCACTTACCGTGCCATCATTGACAGCCTTTGCATCGGCATTTATGTTCCCAATAATGTAAGTTCCCTTATCCTCCAGGTTTATGTCATTACTGTTTGAAAGGTAAACAGTTTCCTTTATAACATGCAAGCTGCCAGAAACGCTCGTAACCTTTTTGAACTGCAGTGCAGAATTAAGCATCCTGAGAGCAATGTCTGTATACTGTTCAACGCTCAATTTGTTCAGTCTCTCATCGTAGCAGCCATCTACCAGCGTGATCTTGGAAGGTTTTGGAAGCCCCTTCCATTCAGATTTTGATTCCATGAGTTTTGCAGCAGAAATTGCATCATTTGCACTGCTCGCTAGATGCTCATCATCTATTAGTGACGTGCCTGCCGCGCCAATGCTCTTGCCGTGTACAATCCTTAATGCCATACCATGTTCTCGTATGCCTTTGGATTCCGCTATCTGTGCATCAGCCATTCGTATAGTGATTATTTCCCTATCGACCAGAAATGATTCAGCTTCATCTGCTCCAAGTTTGAGTGCAATATTGACTGCTCTTTTGCATACATCTTCCATACAGCTCAACCCTAGTTTTGCAGAGTGTTCTTGAAACGATATTCATCAAGTTTGATCAACTGATGATAGGAACCAAACCTAGAAATATCATCAATTCTATCCAACGGTTCTTCATATTCATCACCATCAAACATCTTTAGTATTTTGTATGTAGTAGATCTTTGAGCAGGAATTCTTCCGGACCTTCGTATAAGATTCCTCATCTCCTTTGGTTTAAGCAACTGTCCGTGCTGGGCCCCAGCAGCAGTTGATATGCTTTCGTTTATCAATGTGCCACCGAAGTCATTTACGCCAACGTCCAGCAAGAATTGTGAAAATTCTGCACCTTCCTTAACCCATGATACCTGTATGTTGTTTATGTAGTTATTCAGCATTAATCTTGATACGGCATGCATCTTGATCACTTCCTCTTTAGTAGCACCTGTCCTTACCCCGTCAACAGTCTTGCGTTTGAACATCGGCGCCTCTGTATAGATAAAACTTAGCGGCACGAATTCTGTGAAGCCATGCGTTTCCTTCTGAATCTCTCTTATTAGTGCAAGGTGTTTTGCCTTATGTATAGATTGTTCAAGATGCCCGTACATTATCGTAGAGGTCGTTGGTATGCCCAACCTATGCGCAGTCTTGATCACTCTGATCCATTCATCAACAGTTATTCTTCCAGGCGAAATCATATCCCTGATCTCCTGATCCAGTATCTCCGCAGCTGTTCCTGGCAAACTGCCTACACCAGCTTCCTTCAGCATCTTCAGGTAATCTTCAACACTGGTATCTGATCTAACAGCACCATAAAGCACCTCTTCGGGAGAGAAGCCGTGTATGTGAATGTCTGGAAGTTCCTTCTTTATGGCCTTGCAGATATCGACGTAGAGATAACCGTCCATCTTTGGCGGGAGACCTGCCTGTATGCATACTTCCGTTGCTCCAAGATTCCATGCTTCTTTTGCCCTTCTCACAATCTCTTCAGTTGGCAGGAAGTAACCTTCCTCTTCTCTAAAGTCCCGGCTGAAGGCACAAAAGCCGCAGCGCTTTATGCAGACATTTGTAAAGTTAACATTTCGATTGACAACATATGTTACCATATCGCCTACTTTTCGCTTCCTCAGTTCGTCGGCAACTTGGATGAGCATATTAAGTTCTGTTTCGTTGCACTCGAACAGTGCTACAGCATCATCGACAGATAATTCCTTGTCATCCAAGGCTCTGTTCAAAATATCTGCTACTACAGGGTCCATATTTTTCATATCAGTCACGCAAATATTCCTCCTTTACAAGTCCTTGCGCATCCGCGATAGCTTCAACATGGTCCATAACATTATCGGAAAGAAATTCTTTGTTGATATATTTTGGATAAACTGGCAACCTAGCTCTAAAGACAAATCCCTTTCTTTCAGTTGCAGATTTAACATCATCAATTCTTGGCCACGCGAATTCTGGATTTACATGATCAATCGTAACAGGAGATATTCCTCCCCAATCGTTTATACCAGCATCCAGATACTTACCATAATGACTAGGGTTAAGGTTTGGAGGAACCTGTATGTTCATGCTGGGCATTATTACCCTAGCAACTGCAACAGCCTTCAGCATGTAGTTCAACGTCGGTGTTGGAGCACAAGCCATTGGAGTATCTGGCTTGGGACTGAAGTTTTGTATGATCACTTCCTGAATATGACCATACTTTGCGTGTAGTTCCTTGATAGCAAACAATGAATCGACAAGTTCGTATGGTGTTTCCCCCATACCGACAAGAAGACCTGTTGTAAATGGTATCTTTAGCTTCCCCGCGTTTTCAATCGTCTTGAGTCTGACCTTTGGATTCTTGCTTGGAGCCAGCTCATGGGGCATGTCCTTTCCGCATAGCCTCTCACTTACATTCTCAAGCATCATTCCAAGGCTGGGATTTGATTGCTTTAATGCTAACATCTCTTCTGTCGTCATATTGCCAGGATTTGTGTGAGGAAAAAGTCCTGTCTTCTTTAGTACAAGTTCGCTCATCTGTATAATGTATTCAAGCGTGCCTGAATAACCAAGAGATTTCAACCATTGTCTAGCTTCATCATACTTCTGTTCAGGTCTTTCGCCTGTCATGAACAATGCTTCAGTGCACTTTGCCTTCTTTCCTCCTTCTGCAACCTGCAAAACCTGTTCGGGTTTCATCATTATTCCTCTCGGGTCAGTTGGTTCTCTTTTGTACGTGCAGTACGAACATGTGTCTCTGCACAGGTTTGTCAGCGGTATGAAGACCTTTCTAGAGTATGTTACTAGGCTACCTTTTGCGTCTTTCCTAATTCGGTATGCGAGTTCACACAGTTGATCGGCATTACAGTGCATTAATGCGTACGCTTCCTCTCTTCTGATCTCTCTACCTAATAATACATGATCAAGTACCTCTTGGCTCAGCAATACAAATTTGACGGATCTGAATTATAATAACTTTCTTGTGCTAGTAGTCAAGACCCATCGTGTGCATGAAGTTGACCAGATTATCGTAACTTTTTAAAAATTCGCGACCTCTGTCAGTCATCTGTATAATTGAATCTTTCATGCTTAAAAGACCATACTTATCGAGTTCAAGAAGATATTTCTTCAGTTTATCATATGACATGTTCGCAAGGTGCTGCACCCTCGTTGGTCTAACATTACCATCGTTCATCATCTCTAGCTCTACAGCTGATAATATCTCACGGTAAATCTGAAGCCTATGGCGTCGCTCTCTTGGCAACCTTACCACCCCTTAACACGCGACTGTACAATGTGTATGTAAAGATAAGTAACCCTGCTAGACTTGCTGCCTCTGGCATGATGATCTCTGTTAGTTCCCCACTCACCGCAGATGCAAATGCTAGGAATTGTCCTATCCACAAAAGCGCGAACGCAACTGGAATATACATCGGCCTTGTGGTTCCATCAGTGAGAATACCTCTAACAGATTTTAATAATATGTACCCAATCGCAGCCATATTGAATATGGCAAAATATTCGTCTGCTATTTGAAAGGGAACCAGTTCCCTTTGTTCAGATGTTGAAAGAACAACTGTCATCAATAAACCCATGAGTGGAATTATCGCATATGACATTACTCTGACCAGTCTAGCACCATCGTGGAAATCAGCTGATCTGTAATGATATGAGATTGCCATAAGCGAGAAACTATAACTCAGGATGACCAATGACACCCAGTCTATTACACCATCTAATTCTGTACCATCGTGAACCCATAGATCTGTGTTGACCAGCATGTATGATGCTGCCAAGAACGCGAACCCAACAGGCATACCGAGGAGGGCGCTCATGCCAGCTAGCTTATAGAATTTGAAGACACGAAATGCAACTAGGAATGCCAATATAGCAGAAAAGACAGTTACAAAGAACAAGTCGTCGTTTAGAGGTATGTTAGATGCTTGCTCAGGAAAAAAAGGATACTGCAGCACCATAATTTTATGACTTCTTCGGAGAATTATTAATGTTCCGAACTTGAAGAGCGCTCTAATCGTCCATGGGTCTATGAAAGATGAAGCAACTATAACATATCGATGCAATCCTGGAATTATAAAAAAAGAAAAGAGTTTCTGTTACATCTTCAACGTTGCAGTCGCTATATGATTCGTTGTCTGTTTACAATGCCCAGTGCTGCAGTCATCCATGGTGATAACTATCTTATCGCCACTTGCAGGGACGAAGCTCAGTATTTTATTAAACACGTTTACATGTCTTGTGGTTTCATCATGTCCTATCTTAATCATAGACATGCTATCGACTTGGCTCCACTTCTTTGTTATCTGTTCATTTGGGCCAGCAACTAGCCAAGCTGAAATATGCTCGTCAGGTCCTACTGGTCGTAGCCATACTGTGATTAAAGCATGTGAATCTTTCTGAAAAATATTCACAGCGCCTAGGTGTTTACCCTTTTCATCAACTAAACCTGCTCTCAGTGGTTTCTTTACTTCTCTCATCTGTGACATTATGTTTGACCCAGTCTCTTTCTGCTGTTGCATTTGTGGAGTTTGCTTCCGCGTCTGTGCCTTTACCACAACCAAGGAGAAATCTGATGTTTTTGGATCGACCTTCTTCAAGTCTATGCCTGTAATAGTTACTGTAACGATGTGTTTACCATCGCTATCAAGTTTCTGCTTTATGGTATCTGAACCCATGTTTGAATGCCTCATAACGGTAAATACACTGGAACCATCCTTTGCTATGGCGAATTTGTAATCTATGTTTGGTTGCAGTGAACCGTTACTAGGTTTCTTGAACGATATTGTGAATGTTATTTCCTGACCAGCATATGGCTTATCAGGCATCCACTTTAATCCTACATTTGGATATTGTGTCGATTGCGTCAAGAGAGTTGGATAGTATTGATCAGGCATCTGCATCGTTTTTGCGGCAAAGGCTGCGTTGAAGGCGACTGCTTGCAATGGCAACAAGATCGACATTAGTACTGCCAGGACAATTTTAGTTTTCATCTCAAGATATATTCATTAAAATTGTAATAAAGGCTTACGCACCTAAAGAGCGTCTCAATAATGCGCAATGCTTTTCATTTTATTTTTGCTAAACGAATGATAGGGAGGTGAATAAACAAATGAAAAGAAATGTGATCCTTGGATTAAGCATGTCTGTTATGCTAATTGGTATGATTGCTGTCGTAACGGCACCTGCATTTGCAGTAACAGCACATGGTAAGCCAGAAATGAAAAACAAGTTCGTTCCAAATACTCCGAAGCAGGTAAGTGAGTACGTGTTAACAATATCAGGTCAAGCACAGTTGGAATCACCATCTAGTGGATTTACGCGGTATCATACCAATATAGTAACTCCAAGCATTAACCTTAGATCTGGTGCCAGCGGACCTAGTGCACATGGATGGGCTCCAATAAGTGGCCAAGTAACGATAAAGGTTGCCAACTTGAATGTGTTAGCGGAAAAGGGATCCTTGCACAGAGCTGAAGCATCCATAAGAGACAATCCTAGTGCAGTAGTGTTCCAGGTAGAATCGGGCAATGTAAAGATAGGTGATAAAACATACGCAGTAAACAACGGTGCCGCAGTGTACTACAAGAGATTCGGTCTAACATTAAATGGAAATGACTTTGTGCTGAATGCTGACGGCGCTCTGTCAGGCGGTATCCCCAGTACACCAAGTACGCAGAGCGTCAGCAACATGAGTAACTTCCACTCGGACCTTAAGGTTGCTGGACACAACTGGATATTCGATGGCGGTATTAGCATGAGCAAATTAACCTAGAATTTCGCTAGGTTAACAATTTTTTTTATATTAGCATTCTTTTCATATGAAGTAGTAACAGAATCAATCTTATTTTTGCTGAAAGGTTTTCTGCTATATGTAACTCAAATCAGACAAGATATTTTCTACGGTTTAGCAAAGTGTCAAGACAGCAAACTATCTCTCCAGCAAGGCTCTCTATGTCACGATCCTGTGCAAGTTCCCCTATATCGTCAAGTTCTAGTCTAGATTCTATAACTACTCGTTTCTCAGAATCATAAACGGCCGGCACGCTATCAATTCTTTTAGATAACAACGCTCCTTTTGCGTTCAGGTCCACATCATCTCTGTAGAATATTTCTATCTGCGATGTTGGAGCATGTTCTGGGTACAGAAATTCGTGAGACATCAGTCCCAGAAGGAATCTTAGATCGGTATGCGGGAATCTTGTCTTCAAGGAAAGTACAAGTTCTGAGTACTCGCTTAGGAGCGCGCCTATATCTGCTGTAGATATTTTTATTGTTTGTTTCGTATTAGGTGACTCATTGCACAAGTTGCTTTTCATAATTATCACAGTTATTCGTAATTGTTATTATCAAATTACCAAAGAGACTAATCTTATAATCTATCATCAATGTTCATAATATGTTAATTCAGTAGTAAAGTTTACTCATCTAAAGAGCGCATCAATCATGCACAACGCTTTTTATCATTTATGCTAATTGTATTATCATGCAAAAGCAAACCTACATTTCACAGCTAGACGACAAGGGCATAGAGTTCAAGTTCGCGAAGATCGAAAAGCTCGCAGATGTGCAGAAAGTCAAGGACGAGATGAGAGGAGACAGAATCCTTATCGTAAGCATGTTGCCGATTTTGAAGAAGAGTTTTGAGCAGACTGAATACGCGTTGCGAGAACTGCACTCACATGTTGTCGATGAGGGATTTGGACTTGCACGAATGGGTCAGGGTCGAGTTCTGATCCTACCACCATATGTAAGGTTCTAGAAGCAAGAACCAAACATATTATTTTTTTATTTGAACAAATAACTCATGTTGTAAAATGTGTTTTGTGTTGTAATGTCATAATGTGGAGAGGCATTTTTTGCCTCCCCACCTAGCTGGGTTTTCCTTTCTTAAGTCTGGCTGTCATTCTGCTGGGGTTTTAACGGTGTGATATAATATAATAAAACAAATTAAAAGACATTGTGCATCATAAGGACTCTCTATTTGTACACAACACATTTTAAGTTTGATTGCTATTAGATTATAATGCAAGATGCAAAGCAGGTTTCATTTGCACTATGTCCAGAATGTTTTTGGCTTGCGACATATTTTGCAAAGAACAAAAAAAATTGCCCACAGTGTAATGCTAAGATAACTATTCAGAAGGTCATTGTGAGTCAAAGAGTTTGCACGGAAGAATCTCGGCAGAAAAAGGTATTAGTTGAATATGCGTAACCAAAGTTACATCAACTAAGATAATATGCATGATTGAAGCGCTCTTTAGGTGCGTAAGGGCTTTTAGTTTTACATGTGTTATTATGAATGCAATGAGAGAAATCGTATACGCTCTGAGTTTGATTGCAGTGCTAGGAGCTGCAGTTTACATCCCGGCCTTTGCACAGTATGGTGGCTCGCCTGGAGGGGGAGCTCAAGTAGCTACTCCCGAGCAGATCAAACAATGCACGCAGTTGGGCATCCCCGTATTTGCGTGTACTGAAAATACGATACTGGCAAAGGAGCGGATCACCAGCGCACAACAGACCGGTGCCTATGGTTCAGGTACAGCAATGCTAGGCAGAACCTTTGGTGAGATGGGTACGTTCGTGGCAATAATAGGAACGATATTTGGTGGCGTTGCTGCCGCGTTCTTTGTAATGAGCAGGAAGAAAAAGGAAGAATCAGTGATCAAAAGTCGATAGAATTCAGTTTTTTATTTATGTTTGAGGAAAATGAGATTATTGATAGTACGCGATAGTTCTGGTTATCGAGGCTAGTTAATACTCGAAGTATTAGTATGAAACTAGCAAACTCGTCTATTATTCTGTGAAGTATGACAATGCTTCCTGAATGTTCTTGATCTCGATCACATCCATTCCATACTTATCATGGGTTATCTCAGACAAATTTGCTGGCTCGAACTTGCAGGTTCTATAAAGTGCCGGTCCAACCTTCTTTTCCTCGCATGATTCTACTTTAACTGTGCTCTGCTTATCGGGAACCAAAAATATTTTTGCTCCATACTTCCCGGCGGCATCTGCTTTTTCCATAATGCCGCCAACTCTGCCAACACTTCCATCTGGATTTATAGTACCTGTCATAAGAACATCGGTTCTGATATCTCTATGCGTTAGTTCTGATATTAGCAATACAGTCATGGCTCCTCCAGCACTCGGACCGTCCACGGCTTGTATGTCTGATTCCGATTCTATGGAAAATATTACATCGCTACCTGACAGGTCTATATTAGCGATATTTTGAGCAGTTTCAACAGCAGTCCTTGCAGAGGACTGGAAATCTACCCCAGTCGCCGTAGCTGTATTGACAAGGATCTTTCCATCTCCGGCCTTTATTTCCACAGTTATCTTCATAGTCGTTCCTTCAAAGGTATAACTCTGAAAGAAGTCATTTGTTGGTATCTGCCTAACGGCAACAGCTGTTATACTCTTCTTGCTTTCATTGTCTGTGCTTAACTCGTAAGCAGGTTTCTCTTGGTTCTGAGTTTTGTTCTGCGTCTGAGACTCCGTATTTTGAACATTCATCTCGCTCTGAAGAGTTGATACTTGTTGATCCAAATGTCGAACCTGATTGTATAGCATGTAATTCATTATCGCTGAAATTGCCAACACAACAATAACAGCGCCAATTACTGCATTCTTTGTGTCCAAGGTTTCTCCTCTTTCCTATAAACCTGAACAGAAATAATAATCTTACATCTCATGAATGCAATTCAGATGGTTATAAAGGGAAAGTAGGTTAGAATTAATATCAGTACCTCGGAATGTGTAGCATGGGTTATAGTGTCGGTGCAGTTAGGCGTGCCTTTGGAATGTTTTTCATCAGCATTGCAATTGGCGTTGCTGCCGCATCATCATTAACGGAGATAGCATTTCTCTATCATTTCGCGTATTACTTTTATCCTATAATCTGGATAGGAATACTTGCAGGCACGATTTCCGCTTTTGTTTTCAGATATCCGCATATGTTTAAAGCTATGAGGGGGAGGTTCATGCAGAGCGTCCAGTGGTCATTGAGAATGAAGATAGTAGCTGGTGCGTGCTGGGCAGTTCCTTTTGTGCTTATATCCATATTTCCTAATTATTACTTGGATTTGATCCTCCTTGGAATAGGGCTGGGAAATACATCAACATATCTGGTTACACGGAAGGTCAGTGGTGCGAGTTTTTCTGAGCAGCTGATGGTTGGCGCAATATCGCTTGCTTCGCTGCCTGTTATATTCTTCCTAGGTTCATCGCATACATTCTCAGATGATATGCTACAATTTCTTACGAGGTTGCTTATAGCATCTGCATATGGTGCTGGCGGCGCATATACTTTCCAGCTAGAACTATAATGGTCGAATAAATGCAGTTTTACAATTCGCTAGTAGAAGATACATTTATGTTTGACAATAACATGGTGCATCTCATGAGAAGGGTCAAACACAAGAAATTTCCTACTACCAAACTAATCGTTTTGGGCGTGGTTATTGCGATTGTTGGTAGCATTTCATACTTTGGCTTTGCATCGAGAACAAGTATTCTCCCTGTTGCCGGTGCAAAAAACTTCTCCATGAAGATAAGCAATACCGCACAGGGCGTAGCATTTGTTGGCATAGGCAATGTTGGCAAGAAGTCATTGGCGGCTGGTCATAATAGTCCAACGATAGATGTGGTGAAGGGTGATACAGTGACTATCCACCTGATTAGTGAAATACATGGTGAAAAATACGATTTTGTTATTCCTGACCTGAATGTTCACTCAAAACCGATAGGGTATTTTGAAGCTGATACAGTAACATTTGTTGTCGATAAGGCAGGAGAGTTCGTTTATACCAGCTCCTTACACCCAGAAATGAAGGGAATGCTTGTAGTTATTGAAGGATGATTTTCATACGGCAAACAAGTTAAGTCTTTATTCTATTGTAAATCTACGCCATCTATGGATGACAAACAAGTAATTAGCTCCTTAACAAAGATCTTGGATCGCGACAGTGTCATTTCGGATGCCGATATCATGAAATCATACAGCAACGACGCTCTTGATGTAACTAGAGCCTTACCGCCAAACTTCAAACTAAAGTTACCAATAGCAGTTGTACGACCAAAGGCTGAAACCGATGTTGTGAAGATTGTAAAGTTTGCAAACAAGAACAGGATATCGATAGTACCGTATGGTGGTGGTACGGGATTGATGGGGGGCGCGGCTACCATTAAGCGTGGCATGGTGATGGATCTAAAGGATCTTGATGGTATGGAGATCAATCAGGAAGATCTAACTGTAACAGCTGAAGCAGGTGTTATTATCAAACGACTTGATTCGGAGTTGAGAAAACATGGGCTTATGTTCGCACATGATCCATGGAGCGCTTCATATGCAACAGTGGGAGGCGCTACCTGCACAAATGGCGTCGGTTACCTTGCTTGCAAGTATGGTTCTATGGGCGAACAAGTTCTTGGATTAAGAGCTGTTACTGCTGATGGCAGTATATTGGGCATTAAACCTGCAAGAAAGAAATCATCTGGAATGGATCTAAAGGATCTATTCATTGGCAGCGAGGGTGTGTTTGGGGTAATAACATCTGCTACACTGAAGGTGTATCAAGTTCCAGAATCAGAACAAGTTAACGCCTTCCAATTCGAGAACTTTGAAAAAGGATACAAGGCAGTAACAGAGATGTTTTCTTATGGGATCAAACCAGCTTCATTAGATCTTTTTGAAGCGTACGATATAGGTGTGGATGCGGAAACCAAACTATGGTTGCAGGACGAAGAAGGAACCAGACTGTACGTCATGTTAGATGGTTTTAGGGAAAAAGTGAATGCTGAATCTGCCAAAACGAAGAGCATTGTGAAGCAGTTTGGAGGCACAGAAATTGATAGCAATGTCTCTAATGAATACTGGAAGAACAGGTATGATATAGCGGAACGGTACATAACTTTCATACGGAGCAAATCGAGAAACACGAACATAAAATTCGATTTTATCCAGGTTTCCATACCTGCAGGACGATTGCTGGAGTTTGATAAGGTATGCATGGATATTGCGTCCAAACACAAGGTTATGGTACAGGGACATGGCATATGGCAGGCGCCGGAATTTTACTCTATGAATCTTTTCGCTCACAGTGCAAAAGCCAACGACAGAATGTATGATGCCATAGACAAGATGCTTAGGCATGCCAGTAAGATTGGCACTATGGAGTACTGTCACGGTGTAGGTACAAAGCTTGCGCATCTTATGAAGGAAGAACACAGCGATGGCATTCAAGTCATGAAGAAGATCAAGCGAACACTTGATCCTAACAATATAATGAACCCAGGAAAGTTAGCGTTGTAATTATGGCGATTCAGAAAGGTTAGGTCTTTCGGCGAGAGTAATTGTTAGCTCCATGGGTTGACCATCCCTAATTATGCTAAGCACCATCTCGTCTCCAATTGATTTTTCTCTCTGGATGTAAACTAGTATATCATCTATCTTCCTTACAGGATGATCGTCAACAGCAGTGATAACATCTCCTCCAAGCCTTATCTGCCTACCATCGACAGTCACCTGCTTGCTTCCACCCTTGATGCCAAACTTGTCTGCTGGACTGTCTGCCACTATATCGATAACCAAGAAGCCCTTGGTATCTTTCAGGTTAAGCGCTTCTGCAATTTCGGGCGTTAGATCAGTGCCAGAGACACCCAACCACGCATGTCTATATTTGCCGTCCTTGATCAGAACAGGTACTATCTTTTGTACAGTATTCGATGGTATTGCAAATCCCACTCCAGCGAATTCGCCAGTACCAGAAGTTATTGCAGAGTTCACACCCACAACCTCTCCTCTAAGATTCAACATTGGACCTCCAGAGTTGCCTGGATTGATAGCCGCATCTGTTTGGATAACGTCAGGAATGGAGAAACCTCCCTGAACATCACTTAAAGGTAGCAAACGCCCTAACTGGCTTACTATACCCGTGGTCATGGATCCACTTAGCCCGAACGGGTTGCCTATTGCAGCTACCTGCTGTCCCACCTCCAGTTTGGAAGAGTCGCCAAGTGGCAATGGCACCAATTTGTCTTTAGGCACGTCAGCATTGACCACAGCTAGATCTGTATATGGATCGGCCCCGACTACACGTGCTTTGTACACGCTGCCATCGAGGAACGTTACAGAAACGTTGTCAGCGCCTTCGACAACATGGTTGTTGGTTATGATATCACCGTTAGAGTCATACGTAAAACCAGAACCCAACCTATCGCCTCCTCCAAGGACACTCTGTCCCTCTTCCCTTACGGTTATCTGGACAACGGACTTTTCCGCCTTATGGAAAAGTGCTGGAAGTGTAAGATCGTGTTCCGATGGCTCTACAGGAATTACTTCACCCTGCGGAGTTACAGAATGGCCGTTCGACTGCACTAGAGGCGGCTTTTCTGGAGTAACAGGTACCTGTTCCTGTGGCTGCAAAAACGCGGTATAGTAATACATTCCCCCTACCACGGCTACTATGATCGCGATAACATATACAGCCTTCATTCACGGATAGTAAATGCGCGAGATGTATATTCCTTTTCTCATGCACGTTTCACACGAATGATGGAACAGCCGTTCCTAGAGAGTCCTGATATAATGTGCAATGATATATCTACGCATTGACTGTGCTGCGAGATTCTTCGTCAACAAGCAATAGAGATAGATCTGCTTACCGTGAAGGCTCCCAGTCATCTATAAATACCAAAGCGATCGGGAGTGAACAACATAAAATGAATGGATATTTCAAGGCTTTTGCGTTTTTTGGTGTTTTTTTGGCCGCTGCCCTTGCTTTCCCTGTAGCGTATGGGGAATCGGAGGTCGTTCTTAGTCTAGGTAAGAATCTGTATGTATCTGGAGAATCTGTAGTTGTTATGGGTATTGTGCAGTCGCCCAGCAACAGCCCTGTAATAATTCAGGTATGGAGTCCGAACAACAAAGAATGTGGTGTTCAAAGTGTCATCGTAAATGACGATGGTTCATTCAAGGCAGAGCCTGTACTGCTGTCTGGCGATCTATGTGGTATAGAAGGCACATACACCGTCAAGGCGTTCTATGGACAGTTCGAGGGTTCAACTACGTTTGAAGTGAAGGTACTAGGAAATACTAATGCTGGTAATGGCAACCTTCAGATACTACTGGACATCATGAACAGAGCCCAGCAGAACGTCGATAACAAGATTGCTGATTATCAGGCTAGCGGGAATACCGTTCCTGAAGATATAGACGCGATATATCAGGGAGGTCTAGCTGAGGTTAAACTAACGAAAGAGGCTGCGGATCTTGATTCCGTGAAGAACCACGTCAAGAACGCATTGATGGCGTTCAGGGAGGTCTATGCAAGTTTGGTAGTACTTGAAATGGATACTGAATCAGCTAGCGTAGATCCAGCCGAAGAGATTAGCGAGTTGAAGCAAACGATCGTACGAGCCATTGAATTCAAGAATAAACTCACGAGCACAGCTGGGGCAACTGGTGTAGGAGCAGTGGAAACTAGCTTAGAAGCTTTTGATGACGCCATAGCTGAATCTACCAAATATTTGGAAGCTGGTGACCTTGATGCAGCAAGGGAATGGTTGGCAGAGGCAAATCACATTCTTGATGATATACACAAGTCACTTATTCAGAACGCAGAGAAGCAAAGACTCGAGAAATTCACTACTGGATTGGAGAACAAGGCAAATACGCTGAAAGAGGTAGCTAAAGCAAGTGATGATAGTGAAGCGCTAGCAGCTATAGAGCAAGCCGTGAGCTTGATAACTGAAGCAGGACAGAGCATATCTGAAGGAAACTATGACCTTGCAAAGAACCATCTAAGGCAGGCAAACGACCTGTTGAATAGCGTATAGAATCTAGAACACTTCCAACAGATGTTATAGTTTGAAACCTTGCGAAGTATATACTGAATAAACATAATCCCTGCCACGCCACTGCACACCTTTCTTCCTTCTCGCTTTTATGATTCCCGACAAGAATCCAAACGCGATTATTGCACCAGCTAGCGGTGCGAGAAGAGGGTATAAGGGATTTATCTTAAGACCTGCTAGCGCTTGAATCATTCCAGAGGTTATTATGAGAACACATGTTGCACTGCTAATTGCAAAGAGTATTTTCGTTACTATATCTCCCATAAACGCAGCCGAATAAGGCAAGACCAGAAACGGTACAAGGAAAATAAAGAAAGTAATTATGAATATACTAATTGCATTGAATTTACTTACTGCGTATAACGGGATGATAAGCCTGCCGAGTCCATTCCATAACGAGCTGAAGTCCCTTGCCCATATTGCAGAGATCAAATGCTCACCTCTAAACATCTTTAACTTAAAACCACTTTTCTTTACCTTAGAACCAAGAGCACCATCTTCCACAAGTTCATTTCTTACACCTGAATGGGTTCCTATAGCTTCGTATACGCTGCGCTTTATTATGTAAAAACTGCCAAAGAAGTAACCTATGCCGTGTGCAGGATCGTTTACGCGCAAAGGCGAGTATCGTGAATGTAGGAAGGTACTCAAGAATGGCAGAGTGATTCTTGTCCACGGATCTATGCAGACAAGTCTAGGTACTAGCGTCAAGGCATCAATACCTTCGCTGATTACACGGGAAACCGCAAGCGATACTGAGTTCTTCGAATGTTCGCTATCCGCATCGGTAAAAAGCAACAGATCTGCATCGGATTTCAAGTAACCCTGATAACACGCCCAGTTCTTCCCTGCCCAGCCATCCGCTTTTGGTCCGGCATCTACAAAAACTATTTTCTTACTTGTTTCTGCATAATCCTTCATAATTTGTACAGTTTTGTCTGTAGATGAATCATCGACGGCAATTATGCTGTAGTTCTGGTGGTCTTGTTTCAAGAGTGATTCTAAACATTTACCTATGAAGCCTTCCTCGTTTCTTGCTGGTACGATTATGTTTACTCGAGTATTTGCATTATCATTTGCAGTACCATTGAGTTTTGGTGCTTTCCTGAAAGAATGAGAAATGTAGCCCACAAAATAGATCCAGAGACCAAACACACAGAACATTATTGCCAATAACACTATGTTGAAGACATCAAATGCTATACTCATGGTAGCCCCTACTTTTCAGCATCAGCGCTTATTCTTTCAAGAGCATCCTTTGTGCCTTGTTCTATATGCCCCTTTACCATACCCGTGAACATCGACATCATGCCTGTTAACTTGATATCCCATACAACATCAACTTTTGTTTTACCACCTGTATCGTTTAATGTAATAGCCTTGCTTCCCTTCATGGGACCCTCTGTTATTTGTATGTCTATGCTCTTCTTTGGATTCAGCACGACCGTCTCCATACATTTAGAGTTCTTGAAGGCGATTATAACTTCTCTGTTAATTGTATTACCATCAACTTTCAAATTTTTTACTGATTTCGTTCCGTGCCAGTACTTTGGCTCATTATCCATATCACTCGCAATTTCCCATACCTTTTCAAGTGGCGCGTTTATCTCTCTGCTTGCCTCAATTCGAACCATTGCATATGGTAATATAGGATGGCTTTATTAGCTTTGATTAGAGGGATGGAATAAATTTGCATGATCAATGCTTTGGTAAAACGAACTATCAGTCTGAATGCCATAAGAAATAATCAATGCGAAATCTATATTCATAGATGTTAACTTGCTTTGCTATGTAAGATCGAGCGAGAGAGCCATTCAGTAAGGTGTAGAACAGGTTTTCCCTAATGCGCCGAAAAACGCACGCGTGTAAAAGCTACTAGAGGGGGGGTTCTATATAAGGCTAGGAAATCCTAGAGCGGAACCAATTTTTAGTTGGTATTTTTAAGGTCTCATGTGACATACATAACATACGAGGATTTTAAGAAACTTGATCTGAGGGTTGGAAAGGTTGTAAGCGCAGAAAAGATCAAGGGTTTAACGAAGGTAATGAAGGCTACAGTAGATCTTGGCGAAGAAAAGAGAGAACTGGTAGTAGGTGGAGCAGAATTTTATGAGCCAGAATACTTTACAAATAAAATGGTGATAATAGTTGCAAATCTTGAACCAAAGAAGGTTGCAGGTATGACCTCTAATGGTATGTTGCTGGCTGCGGATGTAAATGGCAAGCCTATATGGTTAACAGTTGCTGACGAGGTTCCGGCAGGAAGCAAGATAGCCTGATCGTGGCACTCGGAACAATTCAGGGGTTTCTGATTTGCGTATGATAATGCATGTATTAAGAGCATATCTTTGCAAATGGTGATGTTTAGGTTTTGATCAGTTAATTTTACGAACAAAATGTCAACCCCATATTACCATATACTATCTAGAATCAAGGTAGGCTGGGGTAGGGGTTAGTTAAGTTGAGCTCTTTCCTTAGTTTGGTTAAGAACCTTAAGGACAGGGAGAGAAAAAGAGACTGATAGTTTCCCTCTCCAGTGTTACGTATAACGACTGGTTCTTGTCAAATTAAGATAGATTTGCGGGATAATAAAAGCCAAGTATCGCTAGTTATAGACTTAAAATAAAAAGAAAAGGTGGGTGTTTAAGTTATCTTGGACTTAGTTCTCGATTTCACTGAATATGCAGGACTCTACGTCAGCGTCTTGTAGGTCTCCTTCGTCAGTTAAGAGCACTACACATCTAGCTGAAAGGAACTGCACTGAAGTTGTTGTTTGTGTGTTCAGATCTTCATAGATCTCAGTGAACAGAACTACGTCTACTTTCTTCAATGCATTATCCAACTCGCAGATGAAGACTTCCTTCTGTGCTTCTACGGTCTTTGCTATTTTTCCTTTAGTTACTGTGTTCATTTCTTGTGGGTGTGTGATGTACTCATTACCTATCTCTCCGCAACTGCTACCTACAAAGACTGGACTTGTCGAAACTTCATCGGATTCGCAGTCAATCACTGTAGCAGTGAACTCGTCCTTTATGCAGGTTGTCGAGATCGCGTTAGTCTCTATGACCTCTTGTGCAGTGATGTTCTCGTATACTTCCAGATATGTGGTCACATCAACTATGACTTCAAGGTTGCCCTGTTCCAAGAAGCATGTAAAGATCTCCTTCTCTGCATGTATGGTCTTCACTATGTCTTTGTTCTTGACAGTGTTCATTGATATTGGATCTTCTGGCTGGTCGTCAAGTACCGTCGTTTCATTTATGATGCAGTCATCATATGCTGGAAGTCCTTCTATACCTACAGCGTATGCTTTCTGCATTGTTGGTTGTACTAGAACGAATGCCATCACTAGCATCGCACCTAAGCCTATGGTTGAGTATTTTGTTAGTCTCTTCGCTTTGGTTTCCATCTCTTTGAATGTATGTTATTTCATGGATTATAAACAGGTATGAATTATGTAAGGAGATATTCAGTACCATGTGTTACTAATCGAATATACCTAACATGATTTAACATAGGTTTAGTGGGGATGTGGCTCATGAATAGAAGACCAAAAGGTTTCGCACACATATCTAGATGTTTTACTGACATCCTTTCGTTATACAACGGAACCCTCTACAGATTTATGCGAGTGTGAAGATGTCTTGCAGAAGGGGCTTATGGCACAACTTCTATGCCCATGTCACTAATCTTGAAAGATCAGTACCTGCTTAAAATATCTGCAACCAACGGATACTCTAATGTAAGTTATTTATTACTTCCTT
>JBMCYV010000010.1:0-76712 GCA_049199595.1 Candidatus Nitrosomirales archaeon | reverse complement strand
TTTGTAATCAGCAGTTAGTACGGTATTCTGTGTGGGTGTAACTGTCGTACAACTGTTTGTACTACCATTATCCCAGTGATCGAAGAGATAATTCTTATAATTAGACACGCATACTGTATATTGTGTACCATAACCAGCTGTATAAGATAATGGAGTATATCCTGTCTTTACTATATTTCCATTCGATGAAATTTCAGTCCAAAGCCCGCTAATTGAAGAACCTGATGGCGAAACTGATTGTATGGTTAGAGATCCTTGTGTAGGAACGGGAGGTACGATATCCAGCGATGCTACTAGATCCGCAAAATATGATGGCAAACCGTCCCAGGGATTTGGCAAGTTATCGTTGGTTATGTACATATAGCCTACATCATTAGATACGCTACTGAAGAATGATCGATCGAGCGCACTGACAGCATAGGAGAGCAGTGAAAAACTCTTCTTATCATAGTCTGTATGCCATCCAGATATTGATGTCGTGCTTGGCAATCCTGCATTTTCGTAGATTATCAAATTATCTACAGTGCCTACGTAGCTTGAAAGTGTGTCCATACCAGGATTTCCTACAGTAAATGCCAGACCGTTTGACTTTGCGTAATCGCTAAGGCTCTTATAATAGGTCTCGTGGCCAGAAATACTAGACATCTCATCAAAAAATATACCATTAACATTGTACCAACTCTTGTACTGATCAATATCGGCCGCAACAATACTAGCACTTCTCAAGCCATACGAAGTATATACATATCCTATTACTGTCACACCAGACGATAGCAGTTTTTGTATCCCCGTGATATAACTTGGATCTTGTGAAGCTCCTGGTCCGTTATCAGGATTAATTATAGCTATTATCGGTACAGCAGGATGGGCGTTTTTTTGCTGAACTACACTGTCCCATGTGCTATCTGGATAGGTATATAGTGGAACCATAATCCCCGTTGGCTCCGCAGCAGATGCGATATGGCGAGGCATGGTAAAGAATAACAACATTAACACTATTATACATCCACCTAAAATTTTTCTAGAACATTTCTCTGTCAAATTGTTCTAGTATAATATTAGTGCTCACCATATAAGTATGTACGGATTTTTGTGTTTGAAGAATTTTTAATTTATTTTTACCTAACACACCCATTGAACTTTCAAATATATAGGTAGGTTCTAGAAGAAACTTCTAGAAGATACCGTCTACTCTATATGTCTGAAAGATAAGCAATAGAATGATTGACGATGACAGCCAAAGCAAACGTATTGGTGACTGCTGCTGGAAGCATAGTTGGTCAGGGAATCATAAAATGTTTGAAAATGGCAAATTCGAGTAAAGATAACCCAGTCAAATATAGAATCATTGCTGCTGATATGAGCGCACAAGCTGTGGGTCTATACAGAAGCGATTTCAGTGTTTTGATACCATCAGCTTCATCACCAGACTATATTGATTTTGTCAGCAAGATCTGTAAGGAGCAAAATATCAGGGCAATTTTTGTAGGTTCTGATGAGGAGCTAATGCCTATTGCTATTGCTAAGGAACGAATAGAAAACGAAACAGGAGCAATTCCAATAACTAATCCTATAAACGTCCTGACCACTGCATTGGATAAGTGGAAGACTTTTGAATTTCTAGAAAGAAATAATCTGCCTTGTCCTAAATCATCGTTGCCTGAAAATCAAGAAGAATTAATTCGCAAGTTTGGATTCCCCTTGGTGGTGAAACCAAGGGAAGGACATGGCTCCTTGCATTTTTATGTTGTAAATAATAGAGATGAAATTGAATATGCAATAACAGCAATTCAAAAAGCGGGTTGGCACCCTATATTGCAGGAATATCTTGAGAGCAAAGATGCGGAGTTCACCTCTGGAGTTACAGTAGATAGGACGGGAAAGCACATCATTTCTGCGATTTCTATGCGAAGAATTCTGAAAGGCGGTCAGACATACAAGGCCTTTATCGATGACTTTCAAGATGTCCGCAAATCCGCTGAAGAAACCGCTTTGAAACTAGGGGCCGTAGGACCCATCAACATACAGGCGCGCTTAATTAAAGATGGACCGAAAATATTTGAGATCAATCCACGTTTTTCGGCTACTTGTCCCCTGCGTGCTATGGCAGGAATAAATGAGCCTGACATTATTTTTCGTAATATGGTTTTGGATGAAGATATCAAAATAAAGAGCTACAAGAAATTTGTATGTTTACGATACTTGAACGAAGTTTATATCCCCTATTCCACATATGAAAAGATGACTAACACAAGAAAAATAGAAAATCCCGATTCGTTAATTGCTGATTATTTCTAAGCTTCATTACGATCTATCAGATGGCTTCAGCAATAGGGGTTTACACCGAGGAAAGAGGAATGAACGGACGAGTTCGTAGTGCTGCATCGCTGACGAGGTTCATATTACAAAGTTCGAGATATTAGGATCTATAGACCGCTACATTGTTCAAACTATCACCAGTTATTTTGAATGATCTAACAGGATTCTTGCTACCATTATCCTGCCAATGGTCGAATTTGTATTTTTCAGATGAATACATCGTGATTGTATAGGTTTGTCCCTTGAGTACAGTAAATGGTAGGCTGCTGCTACCAGTGTATGCTGCAGTGTAAGGAGTAGTTTGCCCTGATAGTGTCAAGTCAAGATACATTCCGGGCTTAGCTACAATACTCCCATCTGGCAAAGCTGTAGTTCCACCTATATTAGTACCGTTAGTTAAGATACCTTTGACGGTGAAGTGCGCAGATAAAGCTGAAGGAATTTTCTCATACACGGCGGTCAGATTTACTGGATTTGGTCCAGGAATTGCGCGGTGATACCTTAGCAATTCTCCATCAGACCAATGTCTAAAATTAGACTCTCCAAACCAGTATGCTACAACTTGATATTGCTGCTTTGGCTTGAGGTTGCAAAATGTAACCGGAGTGTACCCAGATCCCATAATGTCTCCATCAAGTCTTATCTGGATGTATTCGTCTGTAATTGTCCTTCCACTTAACAAACTGCTAGTAACTGTAATACTGTTAGCGCCTGGACAAGATAGAGACCGTTGAGCGGTTTGAACCTTTAATGAAGTTGATGAGTTTGTTGCTGTTACCCTGCTTGCTCTCGTTGCTGTTCCATCCCCTCCATCGAATGGATTAGTGTAAGTTGAAAAATCGAATGCGAATGCATTAGTGTAATCTGAAAATAGAACCATGGCCACCTCTCCAAATCTGCCAATATCTACGTCATTCGTGATTATGAATAAGGATGATAACAACACAGTATAAGCAATGACTGAAGCAATGACTATTCCCAGCCAAGGGTCAACATTAGAGGTTTCTTTTTTCAATCCCTTACACTATAGAATCGCAACAGTATTTATCGAATTACGAAAAAAGATCAATAATATTTGTATAGAAGAATTGATCCTCTGCGTTCGCTCTGGCCTAGTCGGTCTTCCTTTGAGTCAGGGACCAGATTTGCAATAAAGCGTCACACAAATCTCGCAAATAAGATGCTACTCCCATACTTAATATCCTTCAAGACAAATAAAGCAGATGTTATCGCTGCTATCATGGTCGATGCCAGATAAGCGAAGACTATGTTTTCAAAACCTGAATGTGCCAATATAAAGCCGCCTAGCGCAACAATCAAAGTAGCAATAATAGCAATAACAGCAAGTGTTTTCACCCGCTTCATAAGGATCATAAACATACTGTTCAATATGAATATGGACATAAGGATATTACTGATTAAAGCTACGCGCAGAACATAAATACTAATTTCAGAACCCCAGGTATATTTTATAATTTCTGGGGCTATGAACAATAATATGGTTGCAACGATCACAGATGGAATTATTGATGTTAGGAATATTTTCATATACCTAGATTGCAAGAATTGATTGATCTCTTTCATTTGGGTAGCTTTCAGCCTTACCGCCATATTGTTTACCTGCTCGTATATCGGAGCTACCATGACATATTGTATGATTGATGCCAGAAGTAAGACAAGCAGCGCAGGATCAGCACCAGCATGATATATAGCATTTAACCTGAATGGCAGAGCTGCACCCTCCATAACCGTGGTAGGATTAAAAAACCATGAAATTATTCTGTCTGTAAATAGCATCAACAAATAAAAGGTTCCAAATAGAAAATATGGCGTAGTTTCCCACAACTGAACGCCGACTCTTGATTTGATGGTTTTATCGCCTATACTGATTGGGGTAAAAAAGTGAGGAGTTTCACCTGCCATAGCTGATAAGGAACTCTTTGTCATTATTTCGTGGTGACGATATAGAGCAGGAATTGACAATACTATAAACGCCGCACCCAAAGCAACAAAATATCTCATAGTCACGTCTTCTACCAATTCAGGAAAAGTGGAGTAAACTAATGTAGGAAGCGTGTAGTAAACTACAAGCAGGGCCGCTAGTGCACCAGCGTATGCGGGGATAAAATCCCTAAATTTCCTTGTTCCATAAATTATCATATAGCTTGCTCTATGTAAGGAAATTGTAATGGTGCTTATTGCGGTAACAATCAGGAGGCTGGTTGGAATATTCATGAATATTCCAGCGGCGTATAATGAAACAATTATCAGCGCTAGGATGAGAATGATCATAGAGTAATTTCTCTTGACGATCCTTTTTACCTCACCCATGTTAGCCTGCGTATAGTAGAAGGAGAATAACCTAGTAGATGATTGTAGTGGACCTTCAGTCATTACGAGGCCTATAAACACACCTGCCAAAAACGCGGTAGATACTTCTGCAGGTAATACCCAAGCCATCCATAATGACACACCAGAAATAAATAACACAGCTAAAGAGCTTAACCATGGAAACATCATACTCACACCTTCAACAATCCTAATTCTAGTACTTGGAACTTTTAATAATGAACTCTGAGAATTTTCTGCATTTTTGTCGTCATACACATCAATGAATTCATAGATATATCTTGCAAGATCATATTGATCTTCAAATCCATTTTTCATAATAACATCCTTGTTATACCCTAATACTTCTAGTAGAACAACAACATCGGCAACTGTATTTATATTGTGTTGTACCGCTGTTACAGATCTGGCTGCCTTATGTGCAAACATTTTCGTACTCAGGGGCAGGTCATCATTGCCATTTACTAACATTCTTAATCACCCTTCTTGAAGTGTAAGATCTGGATTTCAAGCGTTGATTTGATATAATCAACAAGCTCTCTCAATCCCTCTTTGATCGGGATTTTTGCGCAATACCCAAGCTCTCTTTCTATTTTGTCAATTTTCGCCAAGCCAAATTTCATGTCACCTACTCGCGGCTCTGCATATTTGTGCTCAACATAAGTATCTGTGATTGCTCTTAGCGTTTCGAGTAATTGCAGAATACTGATAGAATTTCCCGATGCTACATTGAATACCTCCCCTTTAGCATTTTCAGATTCCATAGCCAACATGTTTGCCTGTACTATGTCTTTAACATGAACGAAGTCACGTACTTGTAGTCCATCACCAAATATGGTTGGAGTTTCTCTGTGTAACAATTTGTTTGTGAATATTGTAATAACTCCGCTGTAATCGCTTGATTTCTGCCTCGATCCATAGACATTGAAGTACCTTAAGATGACCGTCTCTAGACCATATGTTCTTTCATAGGCACTAAGATAATTCTCTATCGCTAGTTTTGAGGCGCCATAAGGTGAGGATGGTTTGCAAACCAGAGCTTCTGACGCCTTTCCATTAAGCGCGCCATAAACCGCAGCCGTGGACGCAAAGATGAACCTCTTTACCTTCTTATGTACACAAAAGTTCATCACATTAAGTGTCATGTTTACGTTAACGTCATGAACTAGCATGGGCTCACTAACTGATCTTGGAACACTGGCGATCGCAGCCTCATGGAAAACAAAGTCTATGTTGTCAACATGAAATAACGTTGCTTCTATGTTTCTTGCGTCTCCGATCAAGACGTGTAGCAATTTATTATTCTCGTGTTTCCGTAGGTTTTCCATTGAACCAGTAGTTAGATTATCGATAACAAAAGTTTCAATGCCTCTCTTGAGTAGCTCATCTACTATGTGACTTCCAATGAATCCGGCACCACCTGTAACTACGGCTTTAATTGTTCTAATTGTTAATCACCAGCTATTTCTTCATGTTGTTTCTGTCGGTACAAGTTTATTGTTTCATCATACAGTTTTCTGATCCCACCAACAGATTGTTCAGCTGTAAATTGCTGCCGGACCTTTTTTACAGCGGCAGCTTCTAATTCATTTCTCAATTTCTTATCTTTAAAGAGTAAAACTATTGCCTGCGCTAACTCGTAGGGACGTCTGCTTCTAACCAACATTCCACACCCTTCGAGTGCCTCTCGAACTCCGCCCACATCTGACGCCACGATCGCTTTTGCACATGCCATCGCTTCTATTACGGCAAACGGAAAACCCTCACTAATGCTGCTTATAACAACGACATCTGCTAGATTGTATGCTTTCTCTGGTTCGTTTGTGCCGCCCATGAACTTGACGTGATTATCAAGTTCAAGGTTTTTGACCATGTCGATGCACCGCCAAGAATATGTGAGATCTGTTGATGTTCCATAGATCAGGCATTGAACGTTTGGTATCTGTTCTTTTACATACCTAATTGCCTGAATTAAGCATATGATATCCTTAATTGGATCTATCCTCGCAAGGCAAACAATAGTTGGTTTATCTGTCTCTCTGTTGATTTTCATAGGTCTGAATTTCTTTGTATTAACTCCATTGTAAATCACCTTGATCTTAGAAGGATCTACACCTAAGTTTTCTGCCCACGTCACATTTGCGTAACATACCGGCGTTATTACATCTGCGATCGAGTAAACAGTTCTTACTACATTGCGTGAAAAAACTTTCCAGAATATCTTCGAAGGCTCGTCATAGAGATATCCATTATAGTATAGTAACAGTTCTCTGAATGCTACACCGTGTTCTGTAACCACTACAGGACAGTTACTTTCCACCTTTGCGAAGACAGCAATTAATGATGGAAGCCATGCTAGAGAGCAATGAATAAGGTCTACTTTTGGTAGCTGAACTGACAGAATCTGCATATTTCTTTGTATAACTTGGAATGCTGTAAGTACCGATTTCATTTCCATATGCCTGTATAATGGATCTTTGGTAATTTCTTCTAGAAAAGCCTCCCATGCCAAGTAATGTTCTAAACATTTCTTCGAATCATATATTGCCCAGAACTCGTGTAGTTCGATGATCGATTTAGAAAGCTGTTTAGGATTACAATTATCTGTCAATAGATTACTCAGAAATTGTCTATATAATGGTAAGAACTGATCTTTGATTATCGATTCTTTCGTTCTGAGAATTTTTTGAAGCAGCGATTTATCTTCGTTATAGAATTCTTCATACCTGTTGGAACCAAATATAGGCATTTCAATGATTCCACTAACGTTAGCCGGTACAACATAGCTCCCATTGCTATTTGAATTAGATAGCTCGTTGAAGACAACAAATTCCCACTCCGGCATATTATCTATGAAGGTCTTTATCCCAGTGTAAACTCCTCCAGAAGTGAAGTTCGGATAAGAATCCCAGTTAACCAACAGTGCCTTTTTCAATTTTTACTCTTCCTCTCGGGCATTGTGCTGGCATCAAATTTTGAATTTGTAATTGTGCGTGCATTTTTCTTCGATACTAAGAAATTTTTCATAGTCTTGGTTATTTCTGAAGCATGTGTATTATCTCGACTAGTAATCTGAGCAACCTCTATAGCGTGTCTTTTATTGCTCAATGAGTGTATGGGTTCTCCTTGGAATGGGTTTATTCTTGTTACCAGAGAAACATGTTTGTAGAAAACCCTCTCCGCTCTTTTCCTGTCAGATGCCAAAAGAAAATGCTCGTAGGCTTCTTCCAAGCACCATAGTGATTCTCTGATTGACTTAGCGATTACAAGATCTGCGTTCTCTTCATAAAGCATAGCAGCTTCTAAGTATAACTGGTGGGCCTCGGATGAATACCCCATCTTGGCCAGACATGTTGCAGCACATGAGCAGCTTAGAGCACCTCTCACTAGTAAACCGTGGTTTAGGCTTTCGGAAGCATCCTTTAGATAAACTAGGAAAGCTTCAGAGAAATTCCCTGCTTCTTCCATCTGGTTCGCTTTCAACCATAGATTAGATTCATCAGTAATCCTATCCAGCCATGTAGTTTGCAATCTAAAGAGCAATGTATTCGCACTTTTTTAAGCCAGATATAATTTTCTATAAGTACAATCTTTCAGCTAATAGTTCTTGCAACTAGTAGTTATCTTACAGTTGATAGTTCGTACAAGCTTAATAGAAGTAGAATGACTAATGTGTTGGATTGATTTCCTACTCTAGGGACGCAAAAGACGAGAGGTTTAAGGTTACAGGAGAAGAAGTGGAAAGTACAGAATATTGTAACAAACATTCTGAACCTATGCCCCTATTTCCAAGTACAATATTCGGTAATGTTATCGTCGGTTATTACTGTATAGGATGCCGTGATTTTATTCCTAAAGCGATAGTGCCGGAAGTAGATATGATAAAGAAATTGATGGAGAGATGCAGAGGCGGAATTGTTGAAAGAAGGAAATTAGAATGTGTTCAATAATAGGATACATGGGCAAGTTAGATGCCGCGCCACTTTTAGTGGAAAGCTTGCAGCGCATGGAATACAGGGGCTACGACAGTGTGGGGATCGCCACTATTAATGGAGATCATAGAATTCTAGTACGTAAAGGCGTTGGTAGGGTTGCTGAGGTAAATAACAAGCTAGGACTAGAAATACTTAGGGGAACTGTGGGAGTCGGACACACTAGATGGGCTACACATGGAGGAGTAACCAGTGCAAACGCTCACCCACATATGTCAGCCTCAAATGAAATTGCTATAGTACACAACGGAATAATTGATAACTACCTAGAATTAAAAAACGATCTAATAGGAAAAGGTTTTGTCTTCAGGAGTGAGACTGACAGCGAAGTTATCGCAAATCTTCTGCAAGAAGGTTTTGATCAAACACGGGATATCAAGAAAGCTATAATGTATACAGTTTCAAAATTAAAGGGGACTTATGCTTTCATCGCTATGTTTGGAGATGGTACGCTTGCTGCAGCGAGGTTCCACGAACCAATACTAATAGGCATTGACAAAGAAGGATGCTTTATTTCAAGTGACGTTCTAGGATTTATAGAACAAACTGACGACGTGATTTATGTAGACGACCGAGAATTTGCTATAATAAAGGCCTCTAACGTCAACCTGTTCGATTTTGATGGAGCGCCAGTACAGCATCAGATCGTCAAGGTATCAAAGGAGTTCGCGGGTGTAAAGAAAGGCGAGTATGCGCACTTTACACTTAAAGAAATTGCTGAGCAGCCGATTAAGATACTTAGAGCCAAAGAAAATATACGTTCGCTTGATCTAGTTGCTAGGATTATAAAAGAAGGCAAGAATATCTATATTACGGGGAGCGGCACCAGTTACAATGCAAGCCTCGTTGGGCAGTATCTTTTTTCAAAATATGCGAAAATAAAAGTTGAACCTATAATAGCAAGCGAGATGCAATTCTATCCACACTTTTTTGATAATCAATCAATTTTGATTGCACTTTCACAGAGTGGCGAAAGTGCAGATGTGCTGGAAAGCGTGAATATTGCTAGAAATGCCAAAACAAGGATCATTTCCATTGTTAACGTAATGACATCTTCACTTGTACATAAATCCGATGTGTCAGTAGGATTGAACTGTGGTCCTGAAATTGGAGTTGCGGCAACAAAGAGCTTCACATCGCAACTAGCCATATTGTATAAGATAGTCGACAAACTCTGCGAAGGTCGTATCCAACTAAACCTTAATGAAGTTGCAGAAAATATCTTTGCTCTGCTTTGTGACCATCGTGATGTTCAGGATATTGCGAGAAAACTTAGAGGTGTTTCAGATATCTATGTACTTGGAAGGGGAATTCACTATCCCATTGCTTCTGAAGCTGCATTGAAGATAAAGGAACTTGCCTATATTCATGCAGAGGGCCTTCCTGGTGGAGAGCTGAAGCATGGACCATTGGCGCTGATGGACCACGATGTATATGTTATAATAATAAATCCAAGTGATTCTACTTATGTTGATACTTTGGCGAGTGCGCATGAGATTAAGGCCCGTGGTGCAAAGATAATTGGAATATCTGATGTGCCGAATGATGTATACGACCACTGGATCCAACTCCCAACAATAAACGATATATTGTTTCCCCTGATTGAAATAATTCCAATACAGCTCCTCGCATACTATGCTGCTCTTGAGAGACACGCGGATCCGGATTATCCTAGAAATCTTGCCAAGTGCGTAACCGTAAAATGATACATCTTGCTAATGAGATATTTAAGATACGCGCCTCGACTACCAAACCTGAACAATCTCAGTATTACAAGTTAACAATAATATTGATCAGTTGAGTAGAGAAGTCAGTGAAGAAGAGCTATTACGGGATTCAAGCGATGGATAATTCAGGTATACCGGCTGAATTGATGGAATTCATTAAGCAAGATACCCTTTCATTACTTATTAAGGGAGCGGCTGGCACAGGTAAGACCACTCTCGCGTTGACGATCATGAGAGCATTACAAGTTAGAAAAAACTGCCTGTACCTTTCATCGCGGGTTTCTCCCGATCAGCTTTTCGAATATTATTCGTGGCTTGAAGAATACTTTGGCGAACCAAAAACACGTTTGACTGATAACTCAGAAGAACTCTTAACTGATCTACCTGTTTTTGTTGATGCGAGACTAGACGAACCATCGTCCCTGTTTGAAAAGATTACGAATAACCTGATGGATACTAAAACACCAACGGTCATAATTGACACTTGGGATGCCATAGGATACCTGATGGATAGGGAGGCCCTCGCAAGCAATGCCAGAGTCCTAGAAACCTGGTGCCGAAGAGCACGAGCCAAACTAATTCTAGTTACAGAGCAGGATAGCGATACGACATTTGATTCTCTAGTTGATGGAGTTATAAAATTGGAACAAGAATATTACAATGGTAGGAGAATAAGAAAAATTTTGTTCCCCAAATTACGTGGAGTTCGAATAAATAAACCATCTTATATCTTTTCGCTCAATAATGCCATTTTCAGAAGTTACACTCAACATAACCCAACCGATTTTGTAATTACCTCAGACTGGAGGAATGCTGGCCGCAAGGTAAAGAAATCAATACCAAAGTGGGACAGTTCATTCATAACGACTGGCTATAATGATCTCGATTCTTTGTTAGGAGGCGGATTTCCAACAAAGTGTGTTGTGAACATCGAACTTGATCCTACCGTGAATCCAAAAGTAGTTATTGTGTTCTTGAGTAACGTGATCTCTAACTTTGTTCTCAACGACAATACCGTTTTATTTCATCCATTTGAGGGATTGGATCAAGACTATCTGGAGCGTTATCTGAGGTTAGGCTTGTCTATCTCTCCGAAAAAAGACCTCGTTAAGATCAGCTGGGGTGATAACAAAAAGACATATGATGAGATAACTATTGGACAAAAGAATTCTAATATGGAAAAGAGTTTAGCATCTTTCCAGGAAACTCTCCTTAAAATGAGAAATAAAAACCCTAATAAGTTTTTGCTAAATATTATGAGCTCCGATATTGTGGAGAGAACAGGGCAGAGAACCGAAGACGATATAGAATCGTTGATAACCTTCATCAGATCTAACGCTGATCTTTCAGTGATAGTGAGTAGAAGTTCCCAAGCTGCAGAGCACATATCAGGAGTATCAGACGTTTACTTGAAAATAATAGATGTAAACGGTACTTTATTCCTGCAACCGGAGAAGCCTTGGTCTAATCTTTATGCAGTTGTTATCAACAAGCATTCGGGCCATCCTAGTATAGGACTCGAACCCTTGGTTTAGAATCCGTATATTTATGCAGCTCTCGCATGTAGTCATATATTGCATAAGGAATCAGAACACAACTTGTTTACTCTGCTAGGCCTGATGTCTATGTGTCCGATCTTGACCATTTCGAATCTGGAAAGATGGCAATTTTTAACCGACTGATAAGCTTGGGAGCTCAGATTTGACATTTAATTCGATTAATGGTTATGGTTAATTCTTTTTAAATTTTTGGTGCTTGCGATATAAGTGAAGAGGTAGCGGGGGTGCCTCTTCACTGAACATTGGTCCGGGCTTGGGGGTTGTTGACCTATGCATGTACTGTTACTGAACTATTTATTAATTCAGTAACAATCAATACTAACAAATTATCAGAATTATTTTCTATAATATATAAGCGCAAACCTTGATAGCATCTGGGGCATACAAGAACAACAAATTTCTAGAGTTAAGCCCTAGCCTCACATAATTAACATTCGATCCTAAAGCCAGAGTCATTTAATATTGACATTTCTTGCGGCCGGTCATCTCAATAGGTTAACAAGATCAAGCACTAACTTTCTTTTTTAATTTGTTTTCGTGCCAGCAGTTGGTGCACCGCTCCTTTCCTATAAGGCATTCACATACTCTGGGGTCACACATACATGTTCCTCCCCTTGAAACTTCGCAATTACGACACATATGCCTCTCCGCTACCTTAGATGCGCATCTATTTCATATAAGATATACGGTACAATCTTCTATAGGAGCAAGAAATTTGGGTTTTTACATGCGATAAACCTCATTTTCTAACCCACGCACGACAGGAATGATTAGATATTTAATATAGTGTTAATCAATCACTGCGCATGGTAAAGATTCTTCTTGCAGATGATGAACCTGATATCACCACCTCCATCAAGAAAGGTTTGGAACATTACGGATTCGAAGTAGACGCATTCAACGATCCTGTAGAGGCTTTGTCAAAATTTAAGCCCAATTTATACGATCTATTACTTATTGATATTAGAATGCCCAAAATGAATGGATTTGAGCTATATCGAGAGATAAGAAAGAGGGGCGATAGCAAAAGCATAGTGTGTTTTATCACAGCCTTCGAAGTGTATTATGATGAATTTAAGAAAATCTTTCCAGATTTGGACGTTAAATATTTTATTAGAAAGCCAATCAAAGTTGCTGATCTCGCTTCAAAAATAAAAACAATGCTCGATGGAGAAGTTTCACAGCAAACACCGTAAACTGACATGAGTGTGGTAGATTATGATACTGCTACTAACGGTCTAATGGCAGAGTGAAGGTAAATGTTGCTCCTTTTCCATCAGGATTGTTTTCTCCCCATATTCTACCACCATGAGCTTCAATTATCTTCTTTGAAATATACAATCCAAGGCCAGTGCCCTGCTCCACTTGGTCTGACTTGGTTGCAAATTTTTCAAACAACCTTGGCATTATTTCCGAGTCGATGCCGGAGCCTGTATCCTTGACCGTTACGCTGGGTGCGCCATCTTTCGTTCCTGCTGTGATGGTGATGCTCCCCTGCTCCGTAAACTTGATGGCATTGGTCATGAGATTTGATATCACTTCAAAAATTCTCTGCTTGTCCGCGGTCACCATCAGGGGCTCGCCAGACGTTTCAACCCTTATCTTCAGCTTGTCTTTCTTGGCGACAAGGTGAGTGCCCTGCATGTCAGCTGCCACGTTTCGCACCTTTTGATTGAGGTCAAATGTTTCCTTGTTCAGCCTGAGTGATCCGCTTTCAATAAGCGTAACATCTAAGATATCTTTTGATAATCGCTCCAGCCTCATTGCGTTACGAAATATTATTTCTATTTCTTCGTTAGTTGCTCCTGGTACTTCTGCCATAGCCCCCCCCTTTTCTTGTTGCTGCATTGTTGCAGATTGTCGCAATCTTATGATATCTATAGCTCCCAAAATAGGCTGAATAGGTGTCCTGAGTTCATGCGCTGCTATGTTGATAAACTCTTGCTGCATCTTGCCCTGAATTTCCAGCTGCTCATTCGCACTGGCAAGTTGTTTTACTGCCTCCACTAGCTGTTCGTACAACTGGCTCTGCATCCAAAGGTCTTCAAACATTGAAATGTATGCTAAGATGCCGGCGTAGCTATTAGAGTAAGTCGAGAAGCCTATTGCTTCAACAAAGTCATCTTTTGAATCGTCCTTTATTTCAGCAACCAGCAAAGTTTTTTTGTCGATCAGCAATGATTCTGCTTTGTTGAATGACCATTCCTCTTTTTTGATGAATCGCACGTCAACCAAAAAATCGTGTTGTTGCTGGTGTCTTTTAAGACTCTCTGCTGAATTTTCTATTGACTTGTGTTTGACCATCATTATTCTAACCTTTATACCCCGTCTTGATGCCGCTTCCATCAGTAACTGCATTGTTCCTAGTTTTTCGTGTCGTATGAAGTCGCGAACTGTTGGAAGAACCAGCATTATTTCTTCATCGGCTGACTTTATGAGCTGCTTGAATACTTCCCGTGAGAAAATTGGGTCGTGAATAATTTCTATCTTCACAGGTTCAATCCCCTCTTCGATTTCCTTTATTCTCTGTCCGGCTGATCTGGCATTGTTCCAGAGAGTATCAAACAGATATTGATTTTGCTTTACAATTGTTCTGACAGTGCTGTAAACAGCCTGAGGTAACTGTTGCTCTCGCAGCAAAGAAGCGCCCGAAACCACATATTCAGTATCGCTGACTAGAAAATTTCCGTTAGCCCCATTCAAATGTCGCAATTCTGAAACGATTTTCATTAGTTCTTTGCATTGTTGTATGTTATCCCTTGTAATCTCGACAACGTATCTTATCCTTACCCCTCTGGCCTTGGCATCAATTAAAGCCTGTTTGAATACCTCGACTCCAACTGCCACAGAAGGCGACATGCTGTCGCCGCAGATATCCATCCTCATTTGCGACGTAGATACTAAATGAAGAAGTCTATCAGTCGTAGCTTCCTTACCATTTACTACCTCCGTCTTTTCTTCAATATTGTTTTTGTAGGAGTAATGCATACAGACACAGAAGCTGGACACCTATATAATTTGTCACTGAAGATTATTCTATAATACTAACTCAAGGAGTTCCAGGCATAAAGAGGGATAAGCCTTTGCCAGATTTTGTCGCTAAAACTACGCCATGGTGGCTCCGCATAAGCTTTACCATGATGAGATTTCTATCGTAGTTACTGCCGCTCAAAGCAGCCTTGATGTCATTAACTGAATAAGGGCAGAGCCAGTAGCCGTGTAGACCATCAAATAATTTATTATGAAAATCATGTTCCATCTCTAATTGAGCATTCGTTGTTCTGCTTCCTCTTTCTGGATTATTTATCATGTTTAAGGTGTCACGGATTGATATCCCTCCTACCACCCTGAAAGGGGTAGACGATTTGGCACACATTTTCCATGTCTCACCATCATGTGTGGCCAGCGTCCCTCTTGGGTCATTCAGAAGATCTGTAGACTCGATTATCTGGAGCATACTGTTTTTCGTATAGTGCGCAACATCAACTCCATTGTCTGCCATTTCATTTTCAATGAATTCCCTATTTTCATATGTGATGTAGCAGCAAGATTGTCTTTTTTTCAACCCATTTTTAATAAATTGAAATTCAATTACTCTGGCATGTTCCGGTTCTTCATAAAAGAGCGCGATATGCCAAGAGTCCATATTATCAACAAAAAGCGCAAGTGGGTAGTTATTTTTCATTGTAATCTAAATCTCTTATTATTCGCGCTCTGCATATAGTCCTTGGCTGCCCATAATTTTGGGGGGAAGTGCTATAGCGCCACTATCAGCACATAATAGGATTCCAGAGTTGTTGAATGTCTGGCGCATTTTGTTGCTGTCGTTTGTCCACCAGAAAAAGTCAATCAAACGACAGTTCCTTCCTGATTTTTTCCGTAATAGAAGACACCATCCTGTCTGCCATACTGTCTCCTAACGCTTTTCTCAAGTTAGCTTCAAACACCTCTGGCCGCAAAATAATTATGTCGTTATCTGTTCCATGCACGAGGTTCAAAGTCCTCAGCAAAAGCTCAGACATCTCGCCAGTAAGCACTTCATCCATACCTCCCCGAATCAAATCAATGGTGTCACTTGGGTTCCATTCCCGATATTTCCAACCTCTGTGGATGGTAAAGTGATGGCAATCTAGAATATGGATAAGCGTGCTCAGCCCTAATTCCGCAAGAGATTTTAACTTGTAAAAACAAATAAGTTCAACACCCTCAATATCCAGATGCTTGCCCAACAACCTCTCAAAGTCAACATGCTTTTTGAAATCTCCTAATTCAAATGACGTGTCAGAAGAAAACATTACGCAAATTCCCTTGAATTTCGTGCTGCCTATCTTACCATTTTTGGTCTTTATACCAGAAACAATGGAATTGAATTCTTCTACCAGATCTTCCCCGCGGCGCTCCTCGTCTTTTTCTGATAACGAGGTATATACCGACTCTTTGCTAAGTATATTGAGTGCTCCATTTTCCACAAAGCGTTCGATATCGTAAATCGGGCTCTGCTTCATGCGCTCAAGTGTTTTGGCGGGGTCTGATTCTAATGTATAGACAACCGCATATCCGTTAACGAGGTATTCGTTCATTCTACTGTAGAGAGATTGGTATTGCGCTGTCAGTTCACGGCTTAGTAGGCAAATGGAATGATATCCTGGCGGTTCGGTTTGCATATGTCTAAATAATACACGAAAAACGGATATAAAAAAATTGCGGATTGTGATTGTTTTTAAGATATCGACTGGTCCTATTATTCCTGCAACAATCAGCCATGTTGCGAGATTCAAATTCTTTTTTACAAGTTTTGTCAATTCAATTGTGCCCTGCCTTGTGTTAAAAGACCAGACAATAAATTCACCATTGTTTGCCGCTTTCCCCGCTTCGTGATTTCGGGACGAGACCAGTTACCCACCGAAGCCGTCACATCAAGTTCGATTTCTGTTCAATTTTATACCGATGTCCACCCCCTAACTGCTTAAAACGCCTGTTGTCTACCCATGTCCCTTGCAAAGGTTCTTGGTTCATACTGGGGAAAGTTTTGCAATCTGTACCAATATTCTTTGTAATTCTTCATATCCCCAAAGGGTCTTCCTCAAGATCTCTCAATATACCATAATGGTATATAGGAATCCTTGATTTTCCACTTGATTTTTTTCCTGCGGTGTCACGCGAGGGCGCGTGCTAGTCTATATGACCCTCTACTTGCTATATCAATCACAGCTACATACAGTAAGGTTCGTGGACATGTTGGTAGATCGTTCAGACTGCTGAAATCGCCGGTTTCTGCTAAGCATGCTGGCTATTATCATGTAATTGATATTACGGATCTATTTCGTGGGTTGTCAATGATGCAGTTAAGCGTGGTTTATGCACATACGCAAATGAAATTTGTATGCACGAAACATAATTTACAATTTCTTCATATGTCATGTCATAATTCAGCGATGGAATATCCGAATTCTTGCTACTAGTGTCCGTATCCTCCCAGCATCTTATAGATGTGTAATATTCCTGGGAATAATGAGTCCAGGGATTCTGAAACGGCCCTTAACACTCCCTGGAAGGTTTAATATCACCGTACATAAAAACTCCATTCCTGACAATAGGACGCGTGAAAATCATGAATACCATAAGATTCGCTGCAGGTTCGTAGAATCTATCGTCTGCTCTACTGACCAATTCTTGTTACATTAACAAGGTATGGAACAAAAGACTTTATAAGCAAGATTCTCATGTAGCACAGCTGCAAATGTCAGCGCAACATAGACCCTTGTTGAACATATATGATCTCATCGACAGGGTGCTAGACAAAGGGCTTGTTATAGATGCGAATGTCTCTATATCACTGGTAGGAATAGAAATACTTGTAATAAGAGCTCGAATAGTCGTATCAGGAATTGATACTTTCCTGCGATATGCACAGGCTCTAGGACTGGCAGCCGTGGGCGAAGCGTCGCCACCAATAGTACCTGCAGTCAAGTAACTACGTGTGGTGATTGATATTGGCGATATGTCTCGTCTGTGGTAAGTACGAAGAGATGGATCTAAAGAAAGCGATGGGTCAAGGATGGGTCTTTACACGTTGCCCCGAATGCCAGCGGGGAACTCCGTTTGACATTATTTCAATTCATCTTGTAAAAACTATTGACCAGAGGTATATAGAGGGATTTTGTGAAAGACACTGGTTCAAAGACAGTGGCATTTGTGGCTACTGCAAGATGAAGCGGGAGGTGCCAGTATAGATGTCGCTCAAACAACTCACTAGAAAGGAACTGACGCTTCTTGATATACTCGACAGAATTCTAGATAAAGGTATCGTGATAAATGGCGATATTACAATCGCAATAGCAGGAGTCGATTTACTTACTCTAAAGATAAACCTGGTAATAGCTTCGTTGGAAACGGCGAAGCGGTATGGAATTCCTCTTCCTTGGGAGAAAAGGGAAGAGGAAGTTAAGAAACAACGAGGGCTCAAGAGTACTCCTTAGAAGGTTGACATATTTTGTTAAAGTCCTCTCGAATGTATAAACAAAAAACAATCAATACGAAAAGGATAAACTTGGAGGCTGATAAGCTTCAGAACGGACTTGCAAAATTAGTTTTAACTCTTGTTGAGGTACTTAGGCAGGTTCTCGAAAAGGAAGCACTGAGAAGAGTGGAATCCGGAACATTATCCGTTGAAGAGGTAGATAGGCTCGGGCTAGCTTTTATGCAAATTAAACAAAAGGTTTACGAGCTGTCTCGAGAGTTCGGGGTCAATTACGAAGAACTAGATGTCAATTTAGGATTATTGCGAGCGGGAAATAAATCGTTGGACAATGTTTCTTTGGTTGACGTTATAGACAAACTGTTGTATAAAAAAGTGGCTATCATAGGAAAAGTAAAGATTTCTGTCGCCAATATTGACCTCGTGATTCTAGACCTTCTTGCTGTCCTTTCCACGGCAACTGCATTACGAGTTAACAATTCTGCAAAGGCAGTGAGAAATATTGATTGAAGGCAGATACATTTACTGTATTTTGGAAGGAGAGGTAGACCATGACTTTGGCAAAATAGGCGTATTGAATAGAGAAGTCTATGCGATAAATCATAAGGACATTAGCGCTGTAGTGAGTTCCATACCTTTCGAGGAAATTAGACCCAACATAGACAACATTGCTGCTCACCAGAGAGTTGTCGAAGCTTCAAGAAATATAGGAACTGCCTTGCCAGTTAAATTTGGAGTCATTTTTAAAAGCGAGGAAGGAATAAGAAAGCTTCTAACAAAAAAGATGAATGAATATGTGGTCAAACTGAATAAGTTTAGAGACAAAGATGAGCTTGGACTTAAGGTAATACTTGATGATGCTGGCCTTAGGAGGATTCAGGGGTTAGTTCAAGAAGATTCCAAGACCGTCAAGAAGATGAAGGAAGAAATTGCTTCTGCGACCGATGGTGCTGCCTACTTTCTTAAGATGAAAATGGATGAAACAATGAAATATGAGACTGTCAAGAGAATTGAACAACTGGCTACTGAAATTCACCTTCAACTTGAAAAATTTGCGGATGACAACAGTCTGCTGAAGATTGAACAGGAGCAGGTTATACTGAATGCCGCTTATTTAGTAAATAGAAAACGCTATAACAGTTTCGATGTGCTGGTAGGGAAGCTTAAGCGAAAATACGAATCTGCAGGTTTGATATTCCACAAAAGCGGACCATGGGCCCCATATTCCTTCTGTTGAGGTGAATGAAGCCTGATAACATATCTAATATTGAAATTAACTTTTGAAGCCATTCTGAATGAATGTAACCGCCTCGCATTGGAGCAGGAATCTCGTGCACATAGAAACTGGCTCAGCTCAAGGCTTATTCGATTAAAGACGGAATATGAGAAAGGTGTTATTGACGATGACACGTATAGTAGAAGAGAGGCGGAAATTCTGAACGAACTAGATAAACTGTCAATGCAAGATAATATATAGGATGATGGCAATATGGATATTGAGAAGTTGTTAAACGAACTGAGCAAACTCCTCTCGGATATTTCAGATACAAGAGGACAAAGAAGAACGGTCGTGAATAGTTCTAGATCCAGAATAATGGGTTTTGATATTTCTAGCAATATTTCGATCAAAATAGGACTCGCTGAGGAATTGAAAAATACGCCAGCAGAACAATATCAGCAGCTTACTGATGTTGAACCTCTAATAGATGTTTTTGATAGCGAAGATGGCCTGAAAATAGTGGTACTTCTTCCAGGAATCAAGAAGGAAGACGTGAATGTGACCGTCATAGATGGTAAGCTGGTTATAGAAATAAGGAAGGGATTTCAGGTTTATCGTAAAGAAATTCCTTGCAATATCAGAGAAGATGAAATTGCTGTCAAGACAATCTCAAATAATTCGGTGATAGAAATGTTCTTGGCTAGGAAAAAGGTAAATGTTGGTGAATAGATGCAATCTCCCAAAGTTCAAGATCAGATTGAAGCAATAAGAGCATGGAAACAGCAAGTATTCGAAATACGAGAGGTTTTATTTCGTAAAAGAGCTGAAATAATAGAACGTGCTAAGAAAAATCTTGCCGAAACCACTAGCGCTATTCAAGACAGGCACGAGATGGTCAAGAATAGTATAAATGAAGACGCTCTACATAGAGGCGCTGCCATCAGAGTAAACAGAGCTTTACAGGCTCTTGAAAGAATGATTGAAACCAACGTTGACGAGGATTTGATGGACATGGCAATTCATGATCCTATAGTGTCTGGAACAATTAAGGAAGTTACAAAAAAGACCGTAACATCAGAGTTTATACAATCCGTTCAGAGACAGGTCGTTATGCAAGCAGAGTTCATCAACATTGCAGCTCATGAGTTACGTACCCCTATCATGCCCATATTAACAAGTGTAGAAATGTTGCAAAGTGTGCTGGGTAATCAAAATGAATGGCTTGTGATGATCGAACGCAATGCCTTGAGATTAATGCGTCTTACTGAAAATATTTTGAGTTTCACCAAGATTGAAGGCGGTTCACTAATGCTCAATAAACAATTATTTGATCTAAATGCGCTGTTGTCTGATATTATAGAAGAACAGAATATTCGAAGGGAAAATAAGGAGGTTAAGCTGTTGCTTGACACAAAAGATGAAGTTAGCCTAAATGCGGATCCGGACGGCATTACTCGTGTAGTTCAAAATATACTAGACAATGCTCTCAAGTTTACTAAGAAAGGAGTAATCTTAACGACCGTCGAAAAAATGGGTGATCAGGTTGTTGTTAGCATAAGTGACACTGGTTCTGGTATAAATCCCAAGATATTGCCCCTAATATTCACGAAATTCGCAACAATGTCGAACAGGGGTACAGGTTTGGGATTGTATATTTGTAAAGGAATCATAGAGGCCCATGGTGGGAAAATATGGGCTATTAACAATAAGCCTGGAAATGGAGCGACATTTACATTTAGTTTACCGCTCCAGAAAGAAAGCGAATCTACAACGGCAGACTCTACAATGACAACGGCAGACTCTACAACGGCATAATCGATCAAAAAGTGTATGAATTTAATTTATACATCGTTGTAGCTGCGTGCTTTATTTTGGTAAAAACACATGCAACTAGAGTCCGTGGTTGGAGATGAAAGGACTTCCTCTACCCATTTTCTCCTCTCCAGAAAACTGCCCGTTTACTCTTTGAACCGCACCTAGAGCATTGTCTTCCCCTGAACGAACGCCCACATTCGAGACAAAGATAGTTTACGCTTGATGTAGTTGATGCAAACCTACTCGCCATAGCTCCCGTAGTTCTGGTACTTCCAGTTTGGGTCTTTTTTTGCCATGCTATATATATTATAAAACCTAGAAACGCTGCCAAGAGCAACAGTAATAGTACTACCATTAATTTCATAAAAGCAACAAACTATATTAGACTAAGTAAGCATTGTTATTTTTGAGAGTAATAAAACAATTTACCTATAAATTGTAAGTAAAAATTTAGAAACATACTTCAGCGCTGGAACATATTTGCATCGTTTTAGGCAGATGAGCCTAGCTAGCATAAATAACAAAAAGAAAGGATTGTTAGGTCTATCCTCTTACTTTTTCTACTTCGAAAGCTATGTTTATAACAGCACGATATTCGACTATCTTTCCTTGTCGGACTTTTGCGTTCCAACCTTCAATGTGTATGGCACTAATGTTGCGCACGGTTTTAGAAGCCCTCTTCACACCTTCGTCTATGGCTTCTTGCCAGCTATTCGGTGAGGAAGCGACTACTTGGATAACCTTTGCTAAACTCACATAATACTAATGCCTATAAATTATATAAATTCTTGCGATGCCGTTCGTAAATAGATGTTCAGATCCGGCTCTTGGCCGAACGAAACTCGCACTAACTTGTTGCAATGGTATTGTAGGCAATACAGGTGACGCAACCCCCGCCAATTGTAAATATTTAATAGCTTTAAAGTGGTAGTGTGTATGATGTCAACCTATGTTATCACACGAATTGATGATGCTTCTTTCAGGAAGTTAATCTTTGTAAAGAAATTATACGAAGATGCTCTTCAGAGAATGTCTGCCTCTGAGATAGACAGAATGATGGCTATTTCTCAACTAGATGCTGCGATAGAATTAGTGCTGCGATGCATTCCATCTTTCTTTAGAAAGCCTTTAGATGTAGACAAGGAAATAGACTACACTACTTTCTGGCAGGCTACAGACGATTTACTTTTGGAACATTGTAAACCGCCTCTACCGTTGAAACGCACAATTTTCAGACTACATGATGCCCGAGATAGCATCCAGCTTTACGGGACGGTTGCAGATACTCCTATAGTTGAAGAGTATGCGCTATTTGTGGAATTATTCATGAAGAAAATTTTCAGAGATATCTTCAGCCTTGACTTTAAGACAATCTCTATGAGTTGGATCATATAATATTACAGATTAACATTCGTGTTTATTTCCTTACCCACTTTTTACCGCTTTTTCTATACGATTTCTTCACAGCAGCCCATGCGACTTGGTGTGCCACTTGAGTTAGGCTCTTGCTTTTTCCACCTCGCCTCTTAGCAGGGTTGCGATATTGTTTCAGTGCATTATCATGAGCTTTTTTGAAAATATGCTGTGCATGTTTGGGCATATCATCTATCTGCTTTTTTGTTCTTGCTGATAAAGCGCTGCTTTTCCTACGTAACGTTGTACTTGACATGATCGCTTATAGAATACAAAATATATAAAACTTGATTGAACTAACTGTTACAGATCGTCTGGCTCTTGGCCTTACGATTATCTCTGATCGTGTTTTTCTATAACGTGGATAACGTAGTTATCACGTATAATTGAAAAAACAGTTTTCAAATTATGATGTTCGATACCTTCTTCGATACCTTCTTCATCTTCTTCATGGCTCCTTTTCTTAATCGTTTTGCTTGATGTTCGCTTTCCTTCACGGTCTCTTGAGCAAGTCTTTGAGCTCGTCTTTCGAGTTTCTTGATGTTTTTCATATCCTCAACACTACTGGATATCCTCTGGTGATGGAGAAGCACCGTCTTCCTGCTCGCGATGCCTATTGAATTGGTCTTCGTTACTAAATGACATCCCACATGCCTCGCAGGTATAGCTGTCCTCTTCGGGACTTACAACTGCTTTTGGCGACTCGCGTTTGTTACGTTTTGAATTCATGGAATGTAGACGCAAACAAGATTAATAAAACTTGGTTGTAGATTTCATTTGATCATTTGATCATGTTTATACAATAGAAAATTGTTTCATAACATTTCTACAAATATCTTATAAGTTACGTTGCTAGCAGCTTTCTAGTATGGTAGAACCAGTAAGCGCGGTATTTGCATTTCTAATAGGCTTAGCAGTATCTACAGTGATAATTTACCTGATTGCAAAAGTGTTCGGAGAAAAGGAAGGAATAGGAAGTGCGTTGCTAGCAGCTCTAATTGGAGCAGTGATCTATAGTGTATCATACTTCTTCTTAGGGCAAGGTATCTTAGCAGGAATAATCGGTGGAATAGTGTGGCTATTCGCATTGAGGGGATTGTATAGTATGGGGTGGACCAAATCATTGGTAATTGCAGCCGTAGTATGGGTTGCTGCTCTCGTTGTTGGTCTTCTGCTTCCCACAGCACCAGGTCCGTTATAAAAACTAAAATTATTTTTTTCATATTCAATTGCTAGAGGGTGGTAGGCTAGAACGAGCAAAGGCAAACCGTCTGTGACGATCGTGATATGAAAACATTCTGTTCAGATTTAAATATCATGTTTGCGCATGTTTCTTGAAGGCAAAATGGGTTACGTCGAAAAAAAAGAAGAGGCACGGAAGAAGATCGAGGAGACCAAGAGAACCGAAATTGATAAGAAGAACGAAAGACAAGGTAAGAAACCACTCAAGAAACCTTACAAAGATCTAAAGAGAAGACAAGATTGAAATTTCAATATTCCAACGTTTTCTTTTCAGCAAAGGATATTTTTCGTTGGAGTCGTATAGAACGTGTTTACGGCATGTTAGACCAATGGAAGCGGAAAGTAAGAGATTCTGAGATCAGCCAATCTGGCTCGCTCTCAATGCTGAAAATAAGGATAAAAAACGACCCTAAAATCTAATTTTTTACTTTGTTTTTGGTAATTTAAGCCATATTTTGTTTCTGCAGTTTTGAATCAACGCCTAATCTAAACATGATTTTCTATAGGTAAAATCTTTCAGTTGATAGTACGTGCACTCTTAAAAAAAACAGAGTGACTACTATGTCAGGTTAGACCATGACCAGGAGAAGGATAATCGCAAATCAAGCTCGCGCCCATTGTCCCCGTCCAATTATCCTTCTCCATCTCACATCTAACCAAGAGAAATTTGGTGATCAAAATTGATGAACACATCTATTCGTTCTTCAGTTACATGTTGTGCCCTTTGTAACAAGGGCAAGATTATAGTTGATGAAACTGGAGAAAGCGTTTGCAGTATGTGTGGTTATGTTATTCCTACAGAAATGGTGAACAACGGCATTGAATGGAGAACATTGAGGACAAGTACGCTTACAAAATTTGATGGCGGATTATCAACTGTTATAGGAAAAGGATCCACCGATGCCAATGGTATGAGACTGGATGCCGAGACCAGACAAAATTTCCAGCGTATTCAGAGGTGGGATTATTTTACGAAACTTTCAACCTCAGAAAACAAGAACCTAAAGTCAGCCATGAACTTCCTCTCCAGACTTCTGGACAAAGTCCATGCCTCAGAAGTAGTAAGAGAAGACGCGGCCTATATTTATAGAAAGGCATTATCGAAAAAGTTGATCAAGGGCAGATCGATAAATGGAATAGCAGCTGCCTGTGTTTATGCGTCTTATAGAAAGCACGGAATAGCAACGGCACTTAAAAACATTGCAAGATTCAGCAACATGAGCAAAATCGAGATAGCTACGTATTATCGATTCCTGTTGAAAGACTTGGCAATCAGTATGCCTACAATTGATCCCATAAGCGCTATCCCACGACTCGCAAGCGAGGTCGGAATTCAAGAGAAAACTCGGAGAGTGGCACTAAGTATAATCGAGAAAGCAAAGCAGAGAGGTATCGTGGCTGGGAAGAATCCTATCGGTTTTGCTGCTGCTGCACTTTATACTGCATGTATGCGTGGAAACGAACACGTCGTACAGGACAAACTTGCCACAGCTGCTGGAGTAACCACTGTAACCTTAAGGAAACTCCATAATGACCTAAAGGCTATGGAAAGTACGGAATGCATTGTGGTAACAAATGTTGCATGAGATTCTTTTTGCGCTGTTAGTGTCACAGATTACTATGCTTGACACATTACCAAATCAGATTGGCATTTTGCCTTATGAAGGATCAATCATGGCATTACTAATAATTGCCGGTATAGCTATAGTGGTACTTGCAGTTTTCCGATTCTTAATACCTGTAATAGTAGTTGGTGTAATAATCATAGTACTGTTAATCCTAGTATTTGGAGGAATACCTGTTCCAGCCTAGGTGATATGTGTGCCTGTAGAAGTCGCTGGTCAGCAATTGAGGATTCGTATAAAATCTCCGAAACAATTCACTAAATTTAGAATCCAAGACGTGGGTAGACGTGGACGTCTCCAAAGGCTTGCTGCGTGGAGTCTAACATCTGGCTGGCAAACCGCGGGTTGGCGACTTAATTTGAGTACATATTCGACGAAAGCCGAGGCAGAAAGGGACCTAGAGAAACTTCGCATAGACCCAACACTCAAAGATCAGGCTTTGCGAAAATTAGATCGATGGTGGACCAAGGTACCGGCAAAACGATCTACCCAGTCTAGCCCTAGCAAACGTCGTATACTTACTAATCCTACGTCAACATAATTCTATGTGTCCTGAATGTTACCTACTATTCCAGGTACAACTTCGGCCAGTGTAGGATGTATGTGAATCGAACGCAGGAGCGTATCAGCATTGGCACCTTGAGAGTTCATTGCCACTATGGCTTCGTGAACGATCTCCGCTGCATCCCTACCGATCATATGAAAACCCAAGATCCTATTTGTGTCAGCATCGATTATTGACTTGCCAAAACCAAATTCCTCACCGATCGCAGCGGCTTTCCCCACTTTCTTGTAATCATACCTGCCTATCTTTATCTTCATATTTTTGGCCCTAGCCTCCCGCTCGGTCATTCCTACACCAGCTATTTGAGGATAGGTAAAGATGGCGTGTGGTACGGCACTGTAATCTACCTTCAAGTTCTTTCCCATCAACGCATTGTAGACTACGTACTCAGCCTCATAATTTGCCACGTGTTTGAACATGTACCTGCCTATAATGTCGCCAAAGGCCCAGACGTCCTTATGGGAAGTCTTTAGATAATAGTCCACTATGACAAAGCCTTTTCGGTCTGTCTTCACGCCTGTATTTTCTACAGCAAGGATGTCGGTGTTGGGAACTCTTCCTGCCGCAACAAGGATTTCATCAAATGCCAAGATCTTCTCCTCCTTTTTCTTAGCGTCATAAATGTGCACTATTTTTTGATCTCCTGTTTTTTCTACTTCCATCGCCTCGCTGTTAGTAAGTACGTTAACTATAGTTCCGAAGTAGTCAGTGAATGCCAGTGAAATATCCATATCCTCGTTTGGAACTAGTAATTTGTTTCTCTGGATCACTGTTACCTCGGTTCCTAGTCTAGCAAAGAAATGCGCATACTCGCAACCAACATAACCTCCTCCAATTATTGCCAAGCTTCGAGGCTGTTTCTTGTTGTTTAGAAGAGTTGTGCTGGTCAAGTAACCAGTTCTCTCCAATCCTTTGATTGGAGGTACGAACTCTCTGATTCCAGCAGCGATGACGATCTTGTCTGCTGTTATCTCCTCTTTACCTACCTTCATCACTCTATCTTCTACAAACTTTCCCTCAAGCTTGTACAGTGACGTATTCTCATCTTTCTCGATAGCTTCCTCGATCCCTTCTGCGTCGCCTTGTATAACACTCTTCATCCAGTTCATGACCTCTTCGAAGTTGATTGATACTTCCTTCACATGTATTCCAAATCTACCTGCATCATGAATTGTTGCCATTATGTCTGCCGCATGCAACAGTGCTTTGGACGGAATGCAACCTCTGTTAAGACAGGTTCCACCCATCGGGCCTTTTTCAACCAGAGCTGTTTTCATTCCCATAGATGACGCCTTTGATGCCACCGTCAGTCCGGAACCCGCCCCTATTACAATCAAGTCATACTTTTCCATACATTAAGAACTCATTCAAACTAGTTAAATATGATGCAATTATTCTGGATCGAAACTAAATGTTTAGATGTCGATGCAACTCTGCAAAGATTTAAAACTTATGATGACAATATAGCTAGTGAGATTATGCCCAGAAGTATTTGGAATGGAAGCATTAGCTTTGGTCTGGTAAATATACCAGTAAAAATGTATACGGCTGCCGAGGCAAGACTAGGTTTCACTAGTTTATGCAAACAAGGTCACCAGCTACAGTACAGAAAATGGTGTCCCGTAGAAAATACCGAAGTAAAGTGGGGTGATGTAAAGAAAGGCTTTAGGCTTACAGGAGACAAGTTCGTCGTTCTCGAGAAAGAGGACTTCGAGAAAGTCGCTATAAAGACCACTAAAACTATTGATGTTACGGAATTCGTTGAAACCCAACAGATCGATCCTCTGTACGTTGAAAAAAGCTACTATCTCGTTCCTGAAGAATCAGGGTTAAAAGCTTACTCGCTTTTTGTGGAGGCCCTCTCTACTGAAGATAAGAGCGCTATAGGAAAGGTGGTAATGCGCGATAAGGAACACTTGGTTGCGTTGCGTTCTTACAAGAAAGGTCTAGTAATGCACATTCTTCACTATTCGGATGAGATCAAGTCCGTTGAAGAATTACCTGAATTAAAGAATCTCACAGCTGTTAAAGGTGAGGAGCTCAAACTTGCACAAGCTCTGATAGAAAAATTGACCGACGAGAAGTTTCAGTTAAGTAAGTTTAAGGATACTTATACGGAAGCTTTGAAGAAACTGATAAGGGCAAAGGCTGCAGGCAAGCAATTTGTTGTGGAGGAAGAAAAACCTGTGGAAGAAGCAAAATCACTCATGGAAGCCTTGAAAGCAAGTGTGGACATGGGGGCAAGAAGAACAAGAGCAAGAAAGGGTTAATTGATAAATGCCTCTTTGGGAGCAGAAAGTTAGGCCCATGCTGGCTTTTACTTCCAAGCCTTTTGATGATTCTAGGTGGATTTTTGAAATCAAGTTTGATGGTACCAGATGTATCGCATATGTGGATAAAGAAAACCGAACACAAAGATTTCTTAACAGACGAATGGTTTTCTTCCAGCATAGATATCCAGAATTGGATATATCTAGAGATTTGGAGTGTAAAAGAGCTATATTGGACGGCGAGATCGTAGTCTTCGCAAATGGAAGACCAGATTTTCATAAACTTGCTGAGAGAGATCATGTGGAAGAGAAGATCAGGGTGGAACTGTTGTCGAAGATTATGGTTGCAACCTACGTTGTATTCGATATTTTATACAAAGATGGAAAGGATCTAGTTCACCTAGCGTTGGAAGAAAGAAAACAAATATTGCAGAAATCTATTTCTGAAAGTACAAGAACCTTATTGTCGGTTCATGTAAAGAGCCAAGGCAAGAAGTTTTTTCAGCACGTTAAGCAACAAAAACTTGAGGGAATAGTGGCAAAGAAGCTCGGTTCTGTATACGAGCAGAAGAGGAGTAGAGATTGGCTCAAGATAAAGGCTCTGAAGAGATTGGACGGCATTATCGTTGGCTATACAACGGGTACGGGGAAACGTGGCAAATTCCTAGGAAGTCTGATAACTGCCAGTCACTACAAAGGTAGGTTAAGACACATAGGCAAAGTTGGCACAGGTTTTACGGAAGAGGAGATGAGCCGTTTACTCGAACGGCTAGACAAGCTAAAGACTAATCGACCTCCTTGGGAAGAATCTGTGGATCTGGCTCTACCACCAGGGAGAAAACCAGTTTGGGTTAAACCACAGCTAGTATGTGAAGTAGAATTCATGCAATTAACAGAAGATTTGGTCATGAGAGCCCCTGTATACATACGCTTGAGAGATGATAAAATGGCAGAGGAATGTGAATTGGAGGCTGACTGGGTTTGACCTTAGTAAATCCCTTTCAATGATGATCTTTACCAAAAATCTTTACGGCATTTTTCCTCGTTAGCATAAAAGTGGATAATATAAAAGCGAGAAGAAATACCAACATGCTCGCTGGAAACTCAGGAATTACTTCAGTTCCCGTTATTACCATTAACGCAGATTCTCCGATCGCGTTCTGCTCAACAAAGGATTTCAGGATTATTGAACGCAGCGAGGTTTCAGCTTCTTTATCACTCCTAATCAGTGTTATATGATTTCCACCCAGAGTGGCAGTGAATTCTCCGCTAAGCAGCTCCTTCGGTATGGTTACTTCAAAATACGCGGTATCTTTCAACAGTAAGTTTGTCAGTTCAATGCTTATACTTTTTTGCTCGAGACTAAAGTCTATACGTTCTGGCAAACCATAATCCGAAACCAATGTAACTTGGAAGACCCTCTGCTCGAAAATAACAGCATACGCCCTCTCATTCGTTCCACGCATGATATCCTGCGCATGAATGGCAACAAGCAAAGGACTCAGTGTTACTACGACAGTGTAAACCATGATCAACTTATGCACAGTATAACTTCTGTTCAATGTAACACTACTAGAATAATTGCTTAAATATTTTTCTCCACAGCTATACTCAAAGAGTTAGTGAAGTTTTATAAACTATGTTTGCGAACAGAGACCGTATGGCAACTAGTGTAATAATGGGAACTGAAATCAAACCTGAAATAGCACTTAGTGATAATGAACGCCAAGGCGTAGTTGAGATTCTCAGTAGAGTGTTATCCGATACATATGTTCTATATACTAAGACAAAAAACTATCACTGGAACGTTGTGGGACCTCAGTTTAATGACCTGCACAAGTTCTTTGATTCACAGTACAAGGAGCTGGACGAAGCAGTAGATGAGATAGCTGAGCGTATCCGTATGCTCGGAGGGCGGTCCATTGGTACTCTGACAGAATTTTTGCAGCATACCGAACTAAAAGAAGAACCAGGCAGATACCCAGATGCACGAAGAATGATTTCAAACCTTCTTGCTGACCATGAGGCAATTATTCGGAATTTACGAGCAGATGCTGACGCTTGCGATGAGAAGTACCATGACATGGGTACAAATGATTTTCTCCTCGAACTAATGCAAAACCATGAAAAAATGGCGTGGATGCTAAGAGCGTTTCTGGAAGGAAAGTCGGTATAATACTGCAAATTCAGAAAATAGTACAACATAGCTGTTACCATGTACCTAATGACGGGAGCCTTTTAACAAGACTGGTAGATATCTGCATAACGGAAGTAATGTGCGCTGATATGATTTTGCATGCAAGCAATCCATTGCAGTAAATTGGCGGCTGGTGTGTCTGCCATGCAAGAATGATAACAAAGTACCTGAACAATCTTCTTCAAACATTTTTCATATGATTTTATAAAGTATGTTTGTGAATTGTTTGTTGAAGAAAAAATGGCAGCAGCTATAATGTTAGGCCTAACGGCATTAGGAGGGCTTCTCTTATTGTTCTCATTCTTTAGTCCTTCGGATCCGAGCCGTATGATAATGCTGGTTAGCGGACTTGGTATAGTATTTGCTGGAATTTTGTTCGGACTCAAGAAATAGTAGAGGCGATTGATCATAGAGATGTTACCATATACCTAATGCGGGAATCCTCGCCCGAACTTTCTTCCATATTTATTTCATAGAAGTATCATTCCAAACTCAGATAAACAAAGAATCAATGACTTGAAGTATGAGAAAAAGTCGCTTGACAACGTTTGAATACGACATATGTCAAAGATGCCAGGAGCCTTATAACAAGAAGACAGGCAGGCATTTGCATAACGGAAGTAATATGTGCGATGATCTGAGTTTTAATAAGGAATATTGTAAATTAGCGGTTGTAGTGTAAGTAGAAGCACATCTATCTAACCAGATAGAAGGTGGTGGTGCAGTGCCAACCCGACCGCACCTAATAGTTCTCTAATTTTCTTATTTTGGTGGTTCTAGCCCGTAAGGATCATGCTGATTAAGTATTCATTATTTCGAATCCTTTGTCTACGCTCGTAATTTATCATTTGTTTTCAATTTCATATCGTTATTTTGTAGGCTGGAATGTCCGACAATGTATTGTGATACAACTGTCTACGCTAGCTGCCGGTAATTCGAGATAATCGCAGATTAGGTTTTTGTATCTCAAGTTTTATTACCTTTGTTGGATATTTTATTGTATGGCGTATCCACCTGCACCTCCGTCAGATCAACCGCCGTCTTCAGGTCAGCCTCAAGGGGGTTGTTTTATTGCAACAGCCGCAATGGGATCATCCATGCATCCACACGTGCAATCGTTGCGGGACTTCAGAGATAATATCCTTCTGCAATCTAGATATGCTGAAACATTTCAAAGTTTATTGCAAATGTACTACCGATTTAGTCCCCCCATAGCTAATGCGATGAATCGAAACAATAAACTGAGATTGTTCCTTCGTTACACGCTTGTTTATCCCATAGTCTTCGCTCTTAGGTTGATAGTACCAGTTACCGATAAAATACTCGGAATTGGACGAGAGTGATAGAAAAAAAGCAAATCTTCAGGGCATTCCAATACCCTCTCCCAATTATGCACCCAGTCTTTCAACGATGTTTACCAAAAGGCAAAGGAATACAAGGTAGATATGCGAAAGGGAAGCATAGTCCTTGCAGTCAGCACAGTTGCGGAAGCAACAAAGACCAGAGGCATCTGGCATAAGATACTCTAACCGAATTTTGCGATTTAGGTTATGGATTAGTTATTTACCTTTCGTATAATAACTAATTTCTCATTGTTCTCTTCCTGAATTGCCCAATCTAATACCGAGCCAGGTTGTAGATCGAGGGCCATACAGATCTCGAGGGGTATAGTAGTTCTCCTGGGTGGCTGGGTGGATCTGGTATCCGGATGAGCATTATTAACATGTTTCTCCCACAGTTCTTGTGATCCGAAGCTTTTTCCACATCGTTCACAATCATACGCATATTTCATGTTTTGACTCATGAAAACCACTTCGCAACATGATTTATAAATATACACGAAAATAGTTCAATACGAATTCTCTGCGCAAAAACCTGTGACCCTCGGAGGTCTTTATAAAGGAGCAATATGTTGATTCTGGTGCATCTTCGGGATATTTGAAAGGTTGGTGCAATTCGGGAGCTAAATGATGTGTGATAGAGGCGCTAAATTTTGTATATCTCATAAGCGATAATATAGATTTCGTCTTGGTCGAAACGCCTCTCTAATTTACGTTTATATTGTTTAAAGAACGACAAGCTTTCGTTTTTATTTGGTACGTCCACTTTAAAGCCCTGATTTCTATCTGCGTATACCTTACCACTACTACTAATCCACGTTCCTTCAAAATTCGGCATCCTTTCACAACCGCCGAAGCTCTTACGTAGTTCTGTATCAGTTTCTAAGAATTTCTCATCTTCTATCTTTTTACCATTCTTATAGAAACGTGGTAATGTAATTTCAACTCGTAATTTGCGAAGTGACAATTAAGTATAAACAAATGCCACGTGCTTCCTTTTCAACATTTTTTCTTGTAACTCATTAATCTTATATCGATCATCGGCTGTAGAAGACGATGGCATACCAGAATCTAACAATACACCATATCCTTTCAACTCATCGTTTTTAGTCTTAAACTTAATCCATAAATATTTCATGGTTTCCCCATTGTTCTCATGCATAGGTTATCAAGAGACATTTAGGGTTCTTTATATATAAAGTTAGTAATTAGGAACCAACCTACTCGCTGAGGATTTGTTGAAAATTAGAGCCAGAATAATGTGAAGGGAAGTTTGTGCAAGAACAAGCGGCGCTAGTGAACCTTCTTTTTGATCGAATAAGGAAAAATAGTACTTGGCACTAGTGCACGTATGCCCCATAAGATAATCCAAACTCCGCCAGGGCCAAAGGCAAAGGAGATTGTGTCGTACATCAACGAACATTGTCTTGATGCAACCTTCACATATCCTCTAGTGGTCAGGACAGGCTACCAGTGCTACATTGAAGACGTTGATGGTAACGTATTTCTGGATTTTGCGTCTAACATCGGAGTATCGCAACTAGGATACTCTCATCCTGACATACTGCAGGTTCTGCAAAAGTATTCGAAGCTCAGTGCTCTTAAGATTGCTGGGCAGGATTTTTACTCCGAAGAGCACGCTAACCTTGCAAGAGGTATCTTGAGTACTGTGCCCGACAACTTCAAGGCGTTCTTCGTTAACAGTGGTGCAGAAGCTGTTGAGAACGCGATCAAACTTGCTTATAGATCAAGGGGTCCATTGACTGGGATATCGTGTTTTGGCGCATTTCATGGTAGAACGTTGGGAGCGTTAACTTTCACTTATAGTAAACCAGTCCAGAAGAAGAATTTTCCTGAGTTTGCTGTCAAGAGGATCAAGTTCTGCACAAAGGACGATGATCCAAGCATTGATGACATTAGCAAGGTTCTGCAGGAACAGAAAGACGTTGCTTTCATCATAACGGAAGTTTATCAGGGCGAAGGTGGCTACAATATAGCTAGCAAGAAATTCATGCAGAATATTTTCAAAGCTGCAAAAGATCATGATATACTTCTGATTATAGACGAGGTTCAGTCTGGTATGGGAAGGACAGGAGAATGGTGGGCATGGAATCATTATGGAATCAAGCCTGATATAATGACAGCTGCAAAAGGATTGCAAGTTGGTGCAACTCTTTTTGATGCAAGATTTGATCCAAAAGAAAAAGGTACACTTTCAAGTACGTGGGGTGGCGGTCATAGATTAGATATGGCAGTTGGTGCAACAGTGATTGAAGTTATCAAGAGAGACAAATTGCTGGACAATGCCAAGAAGATGGGTAGTTTACTTCTGAAGAGAATGAGTGAATTTGTTGGGAAGCATGGAGTAATAGATGCTAGAGGTTTGGGTTTGATGATTGCCGTTGAATTTGAAAGTAAAGAAAGAAGAGACGCAGTCTTGCAAGAAGCTTTCAAGAATGGTTTGATTTTACTTCCGGCTGGAGTGAAGGCCATGCGCGTTATACCTCCGTTAATTATTACCGATAAGGAGATTGAGGAAGGTATAGGGATCTTTGGGAAATCGCTTGGCCACATTCTATAAACATATATTCTGTGAATAGTTTATACATTGCATGAAAATCTGCCAAGACTGCACTGAGCATAGGATGATGTATGAGCTTATTACTACGAAGGAGAAGTGCGAGTGCGGTTGTCATGCAGAACGTGAAACTGGATGTGCAACAGATCCTTGCTGCAGATGAAGATGTATGATATGTTATTTCAAATATAACCTAACTTCCTTATTTAGAAAACCTAGGTTCTAATCTTTCAAGATTAGTGACGATAACGGTTCATGAAATGGATTTTTTAGCTTGTTATTGGTCGTTGCATAGCATGGGTTCGTAATTTACGAACAATTTTCATGTGTTCAGGCTCATTCTTTAACAAATCTAGATTTGTTACTTTTGATTGTTTGATTTTACGAATGAAATTCTAACCCTCCACTATTTGGAACTGTCAAGAACTAAGGAAAGGTAGGGTAGGGTTTGAAAAGTTCTCTTGTATTAGGCTTGGCTAAACTGTTATCCATACAAAAAAAGAAGGAAAGACGTATTAACTACTTCTCCATCCACGTATACTTTGGTTTTTGGGGTATACGTAACTATATTTAAATGGGCTTCGCAAAGTAATAAAATTTGCGTATTATCAGTTAAAGATCAAATAAAGAAAAGGTGAATGGTTTACGTTAGTCTAGTTCTCGATTTCACTGAAGATGCAGGACTCTACGTCAGCGTCTTGTAGATCATCGAAGTCATGGAATAGTATTACACATCTTGCTGAAAGGAACTGTACAGAAGTTGTTGTTTGTGTGTTCAGATCTTCATATATCTCTGTGAACAGCACTATGTCTACCTTCTTTTGTGTATTAACGCTGAAGTTACAGATGAATACTTCCTTCTGTGCTTCTACGGTCTTTGCGAGTTTGCCTTTTACTACTGTGTTCATTTCTTGTGGGTGGCTAATCTGTTCCTCTCCACAGTTGCTACCTACAAACACTGGACTTGTTGGGATAGCCTTCGATTCACAGTCAATTACAGTAGCACCTCCAAAACCACGTGTGGTTGATTCCTTCAGACAGGTTGTTGACAGTGCATTCGTAGCTATGATTTCTTGTGAAGTAATGTTCTCGTATACTTCTAGGTAAGTAGTCAGATCAACTGTGACGTGTAGATCGCCCTGGTTCAAGTGACATAAAAAGAGTTCCTTCTCTGCATGTATGGTCTTCACTATGTCTTTGTTCCTTACACTGTTCATGGATATTGGATCTTCGGGAATAGCACGATCAATACAGTCGTCATAGGCTGGAAGTCCCTCTATGCCAACAGCGTATGCTGTCTGCATTGTTGGTTGCACTAGAACGAACGCCATCACTATAACTACACCTAAGCTTATTGATGAGTACTTCCTAAGTCTCTTTGCTTGCGTTTCCATCTCTTTGAATGAAATCACGCTTGAAGAATATAAAGACGTATGAAAGATGGAGTGTTATATTCAGTATCTCATGTTACTAGTCGAACATACATTATGTGGTTTGAAATAGGTTTAGGAGGGGATATGGCTCATGAGAAGGACACCAAAAGCTTTCGCATACAAATCAGGATGTTTTAGTGTTGTCTTCTCGTTATACAAGCGAACCTACTACAGATTTATACAAATGCTAAAATGTCTTACGCAGGGGGGTTCACGTCACAATTATGATACTCATTAATCCATTAAGATTAGTACGTACCCGAATCGCTAGACAATCTTCTAGTATGCTCTATATTCGCGACCCAAAATGCTCTGCGCAATTTTCAACTCTAGAACTTCGTTGGCACCTTCAAGTATCGTTGATGCTCTAGAGTCAAGCAAATGCCTTGCCGCTCGACTCTTCTTGGAATATCCTGCAGAACCCATTATCTGCACGGCTCTGTTTGCAGAGTCAAATGCAGCATTTGTAGCATGATACTTTGCCAGTGCTACAAGTCTATCAGCTTCATTTCTCAAATCAGTATACTTAGAATTTTTCTTTGTAAGCAGATTCTCCATCCAGTTACTTTCTTCCTTCATTTCTTCTACATGCTCAGCTAGTTTCTGTTTTGCCGCACAGGCTCTGTACACAAGCCACCTTGCAGATTCAATGTTAGATGCTATGCTAGCTATATGCTTCTGTATGAGCTGTTTCTTCGCAAGTGGTTCTCCAAACTGTACTCTAGTTTTAGAATATTTTACTGCTTCATTCAAACAATCTTCCATAACACCAACAGAACCTGCAGCCACGCTCAACCTTCCATCCATCAGTGCACTGTACGCAATACTCAAACCTCTTCCCTTCAACCCAATCAGATTTTCTTTAGGAACCACACAATCATCAAAGGTTATTTCTCCATTGTCTAAGCTATGCAGGCCCATCTTGTGTTGTATCCTATTAGCGCTAAACCCCTTAGAATCAGTCTGAACTATAAACGCAGATACCTTACCATCATCAGATTTTGCATATGTAGTTATAACATGTGCTATAGTTGCGTTGCCTATCCAGTGCTTCTTGCCTTTCAAGACATAATGATCTCCCTTTTCCTCAAACTTCGTAGTCATAGAGGCTGGATCACTTCCCGCTGGAGGTTCCGTTAATGCGAAAGCCATTATGCTCTTTCCAGCAGTTGTGTCTGGAAGATACTTCCGTTTCTGCTCATCATTCCCCCAGTTCTGCAGAACTAATTGACCTATAGAAACGTGGCACGAGAAGAATGTGCGGAGTGAGCTTCCTTCCTGACCTATTCTTTCCAGTGCCAGTGCGTAGGTAAGAGCATCCATACCCTTACCATCGTATTTTTTAGATATCGGTAAACCCAACATTCCTGTTGGAGCAAATGTTGGAACTATCTTCTCATTGATCGTTTCATTTAGATAGCATTCAGTTTCATGATCACGTATTGATTGGCATGCAGCGGCAATTTGCTTTAAAATATCTTTCTGGCCATTTGAAAGTTCAAAATTCATTATGGAGATGTCAGAAAATTCATCCGAGTCATGCATAGGCTCAATAATAAACAGCATTAGATTAAGTTTTGCAGTTAGTAATCTTCCAAAATCCAGCCTTTCTGCACAATATCCATATCTTCTACATTCCCAACCCCAGTTGCATATCTCCACACATCCTTTTCATCAAATTGCATCGCTTGCTGTATCTTAGCAAGCGCTTCTATCTCGTGCTGTACATTCTCAACTTTTCCAGAACAAGACTTGCAGAACTGGCATTTTGCATCCAGCTTTATATTTTCAATATCAATCACGGGATACGCTCTACAGGCCAGCGGTCTCTCCTCATAGATCATGCATTTATAACCACCATGAGGCGAGCGCTCCTTTCCATTAACATCCAAGAACGGACAAAGATTTCCATCATCGTTTATGCCCATCAACTGGTAAGCTATCACTCTCTTGGGTCCTATCTTTCTCCCATCGCTATACTCACTCCCAACGCCAATTCTGGGCAATATTGTTATTTTCAAACCTAGATTTCTGGCAAGTTGTTCAACTCTCTCCTTCTCGGAAGGCATCAACAGCACTCCAACCTTACCATATCTCTTGTCTGGATAATACTCTCTATAGATACAGCAGTCCGAACAACCTTCAACACACTTGAACTGCAATGCTTTACAATCGTTCTTACGCAAAATAAATCATGTCTTTTGCTGTTTGGAACACTTGTTCCTGTATAACATTCGGGGGATTCCTCAAATATCCATAAGGTTATTATAATGTCATGAACGAAGATGCTCGCAAGGTTATTAGTAGGATAGGTGATATGGAGCATGGTTATGTCTTATAGAAATGGCGTAAAGATCGTTGGCGATGTTCTACGTATAACCAACGATTTTGGCATGCAGGGCATAAATATTACACTCCTTCTGAGAAAGGCAAACATGTCCTACAACAGGCTAGCTAAACTTGCTACCCAGTTGACGACTGCAGGTCTTATTGAGGAGAAAGAGGAGGATGGCAAGCACTTTTACCTCATAACAGAGAGGGGTAGGGAGTATCTCCAGAGACATCAGGAGTTCGAATCACTGGCATCTTCGTTTGGTTTGGAACTCTAGCATATGTGTTAGGTCTTGGCGAAAACTTTCAAATCTAACGTGCAGGATATCCATAACCACATGAGTTTTAGACATTCAAAGCAGGTTTGCATTGCAGTCATTCTTAGTATTTTATTAATATCAAATCCAGTTACGTTTTTAAATTTTAATGCATATGCCCAGTCTACAAAGTTGATAGTTTCTGCGGCACAGGATCCTCTGCAGCAAAACCATTTTTTCGGGCCGCAGATAGTGCAGATAATAATTGATGATCCTGGAGCAAGGGATCCTGATAGAAGCACGGGCGCTCTTACTGTGAAAGGCGTGTCAATGCAGCGTGTACATCTGACAAATGGCTTATGGTATTCGTTCATAGCTGAAGATGACTCGTTTCTTGTCTTCCTAGACATAATGACCGACGGCGCTAGGGACAATATAATCGCCGTAAGCGATCCTGACGATGCTGACAATAGAAATGCTATAGGATCAATCAACATGCAGTTCGCCAATGCCGACAGCTTTGTGAGAGAGATAACCGATGTTGGCGGTAACATATTTGTCGAGGTTACAAAGAACGCGATCTTTCCGTCATTACCAGATCCATTTGGAGGCGCTGCCATAAATCCTGATGTCGACGTAAATTCTTCTACAGAAGCTGCAGCCGACTGGCCGTACATAAGATTGTTCAACATTCAGGAGACAGATATAGTCGATATCAGAATCGATGTAACAAGCGTTAGTCTGACATTCAATACTCTTTTCAGCTACATTGAGATGGGTCTTGATAGGGAGACTTATCCCTTGAACTCTGAAGTGATAATGCACTTCAAGGACTTTATGTGGAACATAAACCCAGTTGAAGAGGACGTTGTCAGATTTGTGCTCGACAAGAATAATGGAAGACCTGCAAAGGTGTTGTACGAGCCCATAAGGAACTTTGACCCTGACGGTCCTGGTCTTACTGGCGAAAACATGCCAGATCTTCTGCCTGCGTTTGCATTTTTGGAGTTTGATAATAGACAGGTCTTGGAAATAGATGGCGTTGGAAATCTGAAGTACAAGCAAGCTTTCGACGGCACATTAGTAGAGTTTCCTGAGGAATCTGGTAAATTGATTACTGATTTTACGACCAGCCAACTACCTGTAGTAACCTTCATCGAAAAGGATCCTAACATATCTTCGTTTGAAAGTGTGGACGAGTCTCAGGGCAGCAGATCAAAAGTCTTTGCTGGTAAGAGAGATGCTACGGCAAGCATTGATTATTTCGATATCATCGACACTGTTGTAAGTGGCATTAACGACGGTTTCGTAACTGTTGACAAGGAAATATATGATTCTGCTGATCGTGCCACTTTTAGTGTGACAGATCGGGATCTGAATAGCAGAAGCCTTGTGAGCGAGTCTCTCGATGGTGTATTGTCGAAAGCTTTTGTAAGCATAGGTACTCCATTTCCGATAACAAACAACGCACTCTTCAACACGCTGCCAAAAGATCTTAATGGAAATTTTGCAGCTGATAGTATACGAGAGGTTCGCTTTGTAACAGTTGGCCCAGGAGCAGAGGTGGTAGATTTTGATCAAAACGGCGTTAATGACTTCTTCGCACCTAGTGGAAACATTGAGGATCGAAGCCCTGCAAAGTCTGATTTTCTTGCGTTAGATTTTTCAACAGACAGTGCAAGTGGAACGTCAGGAGCAGCACCAACTGGTTTCATAACAAAGACCAATGTTAAACTTGCTGACATAGACGATGTTGTTACGTTTACGATGACGAAGGATGAGCTCTTGAACAGTGCAGATCCTTTCATACGAGCCGTGTCTCGTCTGGTTCCTGTAGAGGGAGGCACATTTGGTGCAGCAGCTCTTGATGACAGGATAAACGTGAGTTTTCCAAAGTATAACTTGATACATGTAGATCTCCGGAAGCTTCAAGGCCAGTTTGCAAAAGTTTTCGTAGAAGTCGAAGCTTCTGATGGTTTTACCACAGTTGCAAGGATGGTGGACTTTGAACCTTTTGATCCACAAGATGTGGATGGGAACCCGGCAACTTTGTCGATAAACCCATTGACAGATACTTCAGGCACGGGAAGTTTCAGGGTTCTTGATCTTGTAGATGCATTTCCGCCTGCAACGAATCTTAACAATGTTTTATTGAAGTTCACTGTAATTATTACCGACAGTGCAAACCAGCCTGTACCTATTACAGCAGCGTCGCATATTGTAGTCCTAGATGTAGGTGGTTTAGGAGTTGTGCGAGCAATAGGTTCTAGCATTGATGCCATAAGTCTTACCGCTTTCGAAAATCTTGTCTACAGGCTTGAGCTTGACGAGACAAACGAAAACTCTGGCACTTTTAACGGAAGAGCTGATTTCATGACGGTTCTGCAGAGCGATACTGTTCAAAGAGTATTGGGAGATATAGTTGAAACTGGAGATCCATTGAAGATGTGGCTTCCCAGCAGGTTCATACCTCCCTCTAGATTGGCACTCGCTTATACAGATCTGGATGTTAACGGAGCGTTCAGGCAAGTGTCTGCAACCTTCGTCTATGAAACCAGAGATCCGAAGGTGTCATGGGACAAGGGACAGTACAGGTTCAATCAGGAAGCAATTCTTACCGTTATAGATGAGGATCTTAACAGAAAACCAGATGCGATAGAACAATACTCAATACCGCAGGACGGGTTTATGTTCTTCGAGTTTGATAAGAAAAGAGCAGACACTCAATGTCAGAATCTCACGCCAATTCCAAAGGAATGTTTTATCAAATTCGTTGAGGCCACGCTTAGAGAAACTGGACCAAATACTTCTACGTTCAAAGCCCAGATAAAGTTACCAGAAAGGGTTCTGCTCGAGGACGGTTCTATAATCAGGACAATAAAGTCGGACATACAGGCAAACTATGTCGATGTTAGAGACTCGTCATCAAATGTTCAGCAGTTCGATGCCACAGCTGTAATACGTTCTGATATTGACACCACACCAGTGCAGCCGGAACCGTCCCCGGAACAGCCTACTGTAGTGGAGAAGGGTTCGACAAAACTGGAGCTAAACAAGGGCAACTATCATCCCTATGACAGAGTAGAAATGATTATTACTTCTCCTGAAGGAAATGTAGACATTTTCAGAAGCGATGTTATCTTCATCAGCGCCAAGAGGCAGTCTTCAGCCGTCGGAATTACGAGTTACAAGCTTGTTGAAACCGGAATAAACACAAGCGTCTTTACGGGATACATAGACCTGCAGGGAAATTCTGGTAAAGATGGCGGTGTAGGTCCGAAAGACGGCACGATGAAGATCGATGTCGGCGACTCGCTCATAATTAGTTATGCTGCAGTTACAGCTACTGTTCCGATAGAGTACCATGTAGGCAAGATATTCTGGGACAAAGGTAGATACGTTGCAGGAGAGAAGGCAAAGCTGCACCTAATAGATCCAGATCTTAGTAAAGATGCTGATATTAGCGAGATAGCCCATGTGCAACTTTTGATCGGCAATGCAAAGGTACAGGCAGATCTAAGAGAGAACGATGTGAACTCTGGCGTGTTTGAAGGCGAAATACTGTTTGCAGACGTAAGCAAGCCAGCCAAACCACTAGAGGTACCAGTAAAATCTGGCGACGTGGTAACTGCCGTCTATATTGATGCGACGGTACCTTTGTCAGCGTTACAGGGATCTACTGAGAAAACGCTTTCAATCGAGGCAAGTACAAACATCGGAGATATTCTAGAAATTATTGGCACGAACAGGGTCGTGCAGACAGAATCAAAGATAGTTGATGAAAATGGAGACAAGGTAGATATGGCAAAATCCCTCAGATCATACAAGATCCAGAGCAACGTTTACAACAACACGACAGAGTCATTGACGTTCGCCTTCATAGTTCAGATAACCGATGAAGATGGTATGACAGAATTCTTAGAATATGCTACACAGACTGCAGGACCAGATGAATCAATTACACCTGCAATTGATTGGCAGGCAATGAAGAAAGGCAGACACGCAATCGAAATATTTGCTTGGCAGAACCTTGAGGCGCCTTCTCCGTTATCCCCTGTAAGAAAAGTCAATGTTACAGTAGAGTAATCAGTATAATGTCATGATACGGTAATCGTTGTCTTAGACGTTGGAGCCAGTACTACAGGATTTGATATGCTTTGCCACACAAATACATCAACGTTGTAACTACCTTCGTCTTCAGCTAACCATGATTGCGCTACAGCGTACTGCTTTCCGGCAGGAAGAGTTCCGCTCATCCAGGAGATCATTACAGTGACACCTGAGGAATCCTTCACCTGCACTATGTAAACAAATTGCTGATCAGCTTCCAAGTTATTCTTGACATCTGACTGAATTAAGACCTGCTCGCCCTCGCTGGGTCTGGACACTGACGCTCCAGTCGGATCAACGAATTTAACGGATGAAAGTGTTACCTTTTCCTGAGGCTGAGTCTGCACTGTTACAGAAAGTGTGGCAGACGAAGAACCAGTTCCGTCAGTTGCAGATATTGTATGAGAACCCTGAGCTGCCGTTAGCGGTATGTTGACGGTGGCAGTGAACGAACCTGCTGAATTTGATATACTTGTAGCCAATATGTTACCATCTAATCTTATCGTTACAGTACTTGTAGGAGTAAAACCCGTACCAGAGACTGTCACAGATGCTCCAGCGGTAGCACTTGTGGGAGACAAGGAGATCGATGCCTGCGAAGTCTGAGTTACTAGAGTAAATGCTGCGCTTGCAGTCTTCGTTCCGTCTTCAGCAGATATTGTATGCCCTCCCAATGCCGCTGAAGTTGGAATTGAGAAAAAGGTAGTAAACGTACCTGTTTGCGTACTTCTTTCCGTCAGCATGACATTTCCATCAAACTTTACGGTGACGATTACATTGGGAGCAAAGTTGGATCCGGTTACCGTTATAGTTGAACCAGGTGTCAGAGTTGTGGTCGACAAAGTGATGGATGCCAATATCGAACTCATGACCGTGAAGGTTGCGTTGCCTTGTCTACCTTTATCATCCTTAACATTCACTATATGATTCCCTACGGCAACTCCCGCAGGAACTAGAAACTTTGTTGAAAAAGTACCAGCGGCTCCTATGACAATTTTTGGAGGTTCCGTAGGAACTACTATCTTGCCAAACTTGATTAATGCAGAAGTGTTCTGGGTAAAGTTAGAACCTGTTACTGTCACCTCGGTTCCAGTAATTCCGCTTGCCGGATTCAATATTACTATAGGACCCAGACTTACAGTGAATGTTGCAGACCCGCTCTTTCCAGAAGCATCTGTGGCTGTTATCGTATGGCTGCCAGTACTTGCACTACTTGGAATTACAATAGTCGCTGAGAATGTGCCAGATGCAGTTGCAGTTAAAGGTGAAGGTGTCGTTGTAAGCGTCGTACTATCGAATTTTACAGTTATCGCGCTATTGGAATTAAAACTAGAACCTGTTATTGTGACTGTCGCGCTAGGTTGGCCTGCACTTGGAGAAAGTGTAAGTGTAGCAGGTATAATTACGCTGAAGGAAGCGGAGGCCGTTTTGGCAGCACTATCAGTTGCAGTTATAGTATGACTGCCAACAGCTGCCGTGCTGGGTATAGTTATAGCTGCAGAGAACGCACCGGATGAGCTTGCTGTTATGCTTGACGGTGTGGTTGCGATTGTATTAGCATCAAACTTTACGGTTATGCTACTGCTCGCAGTAAATCCTGAACCTGAAATAGAGACCGAGGTGCTAACTCCTCCAGAAGTTGGAGTCAGTGTTATAGTTGCTGATGGGTTTGCAGTAAAGGTTGCAGATCCTGTGAGGGTTCCATCTGTTGCAGAAACAGCATGACTACCTGCTGACACACCTGAAGGAACTGCAAAAGTTACAGAACTAAATAATCCTGACGCAGTTGTTGTTACTGTTGCAGGATTCGTTGTAACCGTAGTACTGTCGAACTTTATTGTTATTGTCTTGGTTGCACCAAAACCAGAACCTGATACAGTTATAGTAGTGCCTATAATGCCGGTGGTCGGAGATATCGTTACCGTTCCGCCCACAGTAAAGGTCGCAGTTGCTGTGCTGGTACCACCAGTAGCTGTTACTGTATGACTGCCCGGCGAAGAACCTGAGGGGACTGTAAAGGACGCACTGAAGGTGCCCGATGTACTTGATGTTAGCGTTGAAGGAATTGTAGCAATCGTATTGCTGTCGAACTTTACAGTTATAGAAGTACTAACGGGGAAGTTGGAGCCAGAAACAGTAACTGATGAACCGGGAGGTCCGCTGATAGGAGACAGAGTTATCGTAGGCGTTGAAGAAGTTACAGTGAATGGGGTTTCAGGTATCTCGCTAGTACCAAAACTAGCTTTGATCTTATGTGGACCAACAGTCGCACTAGACGGTATGGTCATCGATTTAGTAAACGCACCAGATGAACTTGCAGTCGCGTTGGTCTGAGCAGAACTGTCGAATAGAAGATCAACAAATGTACCTGGTGGAAATCCAGATCCGGTTACCGTAACACTGGTGCCAGGAGGGCCACTGGTAGGAGATACAGTTAGAGTTGCAACAGCATAAGCTTGATTGGTTAAACCAGTCGCGGCAAGGCTAACTACAAGAATAGAAAACAAAGTAAATGAAACATATTTCTTATTCAGCATACACCAACGCCCCAAACCGATATCATTTTACTGATATATAATTGAATTTATCAAACGCATTGACTCCATAGTGATTCTGGATTGACTTCCGGGTTGAGAGAATTAGTAATGTATGCCGGCGACGGGATTCGATCCCGCGACCTGCAGATTATGAGTTTAGCCTCTATTGGGAGGACTGGTACTCTAATCAAGGTCTCCAAGACTTTAAATAGTGAAAAATCACACTATTCTTTGATAAAGCTTGGTAACTCGTGTTAATAAAAAAATTGATGAAAAAAAGGTGGACGAGATTATAGAGAAAGTGGCAACTAAATACGGTGAGGTATTCAAGGGTCTGGCAAAATACGATAAACGTGAAAAATAATCTAGTATTCGCGTATCTTACCCGAAATCCATTTCTCCACATCCTTTAGCGTTAAATTCCCTTTTGCTATCTCTAAGACAAATTTTATCGACTCATCTTTCTCCGCATTTAACTCAAAGCCGTTAGATTCTAAGATAAAGGTGCTTATAGCAAATGCTGTTCTCTTGTTTCCATCCCAGAAAGGATGATTCTGCACAAGACTGTATAACACATATGCTGATTTTCTTACTATGGCATCTCTATACGATTTCTCTTCATTACCAATGTCCTGTACGGTTTCGATCACATACAGAAAATTATCCTCAGATATGAAAGAATCATCGATATCAGACTCACCAGATTCCCTAAGGATTCTACGCCTTAGCTTTAATGCTATATCAAAATCGGGATATATAATGTCCTTAATCAATTGTAAGTTAGCGAAACGATTGCTCTATAAAGCATTCGTTACATTTGTAGCAGAGAGAATAATAATATCAAAAATTTTGTTTTGTATGCCGGGGACGGGATTCGATCCCGCGACCTCCAGATTATGAGTTTAGCCCCTTTGTGGAGGACTGGCGCTCTAACCAGGCTGAGCTTTCGAGCACTTGTACCCCGGCAATCGCCTCCCGGCACGCATATCGCTATTTTGCCAGCACAAATATCTTTATCGGCTATCACTCAAATAATATCTCTTGACGTAATTGTAAAGATCTTCTGGTATTCTGGTGATATTGTTAGTTTGTAGATAGCATTACCTACGATGGTGATAATTAGCCGTCTATGTAACTCCGGCAACCTCTTGCTTCGTGTGTATCTTCGAATGAGCATCTAGGTCTTTCGTAGTTTCGAAGACTTCGCCACACATTTCGCATTTAAAACCGACTTCTAACATATCAATTTGTGACGCAAACATGATTTATAAAACTTGACAAAATGGATTTGGTTGCTTAATATTGACCGTAAGATATCCATGCTGAAATGAAAATTCCACGAACAAATTCAACAAAAGATGGGTCGGCTGGTTCGTAGAGTTCCTTAAATGTTTTGATTATGATATGGTCATTTATTGGAGAATAGATGGGGCCGATTGCTTATCTTTCATATTGTACTATCAATTTACCAATCGTTGATTCCATTTCGATTAGAAGGTTTCTGCCCATTGACATCATTCTAGCGTCGTTGCCAATTGATTGCACTGTCTCGTCTAATCTTCCAGCCCAGCGTTCGGCCAAATACTTATCTATTACAACGCCAGACATAGAAGATACAATGTTTTTAGCAGACTGAAATTCTCGTTGAGACGAAGATCTATCCAAAATCGCCAGATTAACTAAAGCCCTATTCATATGCTGAGCCAGCAAGAAGCAACGCAGGGCGTCACCGAGAGATACATCACGAATTACCCCTAACTCTGTCACAATTGATTCTACTCCGCAGTACACATAGGTTAACACAAATACTATTTAACGATGTATGGAAGAATGTTATGTAACAATTGTTAGTGTTAGGCACGTATTTAGCCTATCAAACGAGATTCGACGTATCAGCCGACACGGGGCAAGATGTTATGATCTTCTGGTGACATTGTTAGTTCGTACATAATATTAGAGCACGACGCTTCACTGAAAATTAGCGATTTTTGTCAACATCGCCAGCATTAATTTACTTTCCTGATCATTGAGAAGTTGGTTGATCTGTTCTTGTAAATTCTTCTTTTATCATGATAAGATTCTGTCCACCAGCTTTCTTCACTTCCACAAGATCTTCTCGTTCAAGGCGTTTTACTAACCTCCATACAGTTGTTTTGGGAAGCTGGAACTTGTCTCTGATCTCGCTTTCAAAAGCTTCGCCTCCCTTTTCCGCAAGATAGTTTACCGTATCCTTGTCTTCCTGCCGCAAGTATGGTTTCTGGCTAAATATTTTGTTCAGATCGATAACACGTTTTTCCTTCACTATGTGTTCCACGCGTTCTAACTGCTCAGTCGCTACGGTCTTGTTTCTTGAGCGTATATACATCAATACACCTGCACCCCCAGCTGTGGCCGCAATGGCACCTCCAAGTATGTAAATTTGATTCTGATTCTCTGGTGGTGAGTTTATTGCGTCAACAGCAGCTGTCTTTGCGTCTTCGGCAAAAGCGAGCGCTGCTTGATAATTGCCTTTCCCGTATTCTTCTTTAGCCTTGCTTAACAATTGTTGAGCCTCCGTAACTGGAATATTTTTATTGGTAGCCTCTTCTATGCTAGTTTCGGCATCGTTTATAGCAGAAGTAACCAGTTTTGCATTTTGGCTTGCAGCATTTGCGAGCGTCTTTGCATCATTCGCGAGTTTTTCTGCATCGCTAAACTTGGATTCTTCAAAGGCTTTCTTTGCCTCCTCTAGCTTGATCTCGGCCGCAGAAACGATTATGCCGTTTGCTTTAAGATCCGATATTCTTTTTTCAGCCTCGCTTATGGCAGCATTTGCGTGCTCCTTTGTGCCTAGAGCACCTATGACGTAACTCACTTCGGTATGCCCTGAGGGCATTACTACAAGATATTCCTCTTCCGATGCTCTTATGGAGCTGGGTATCTGGTTCATTCCAATTATCGTGCTAGATCCAGGCAGCTTTATGGATACATCTATTGGAGAATCTATCGCGAATGTCCAAAGCCTTCCCGTTTTACTAACAAGATCAGGTGCTGTATATGTAATTAGCACGTCTGAAGCACCAAAAGTATCTATTACAAGATCATTGCCCTCAATCCTGTTATCAACTGGCTCGTTTCTGTCATCAATAACGATCACCTGCTCGAATATTTTTCCGAACAATGGAACGTCTATCGTGGGTACAGTAACATCAGTCTGCAACCTATACTCTATGAGCGCCTTGCCATCAGTAAAGAGCGTAACCAGAAGTGACTCTGGAGTATAGTCCTGTGCCCACGCCTCATTAAGAGTAGAAACTATTAGCAAGAAAATCAGAGTCTTTATGCAAACATCATATTTCATAGTCTGTCCACACCATAAGATACAAAATACTCTTTACAAGAGTACAGCCCGACCAACACATTTGCTTCTCTTGTCTAAGATGATATAAGTCTTATGAGTTCAAGAGAGTAGTTTTTACTAACGCGTACTCTTGACCAGAACTATCTTCTGCCAGCTTGGAGCTGAATTATTTACCCACATGAACTTTCTCTGCAGCGTTGAAGTATAGATTTTAGTCCAATCTAGGTTGACATGATCCGACCAAGATTTGTAAACTCTTGGATCAATGTAGTTTCTCAGCGAGGTACCAAGGTTGTAGTCCTTCGTGTTCACGGCTAATTCTAGCTGAAGCTTAACCTTCTGCTCACGTTCTTTCAGCTTTAGACCTTGCTTGTCAGTTTTAGGTTTGCTTTCTTTTATCTTCGTCAGCATTGCTTTCTTCTTCTCTAACGACTGCTCATAATTCTTTGGAGGTGCACGTTTATGGTTGCACGTTATAGCTGCTTGAAGGTTTGCCATTTTCGCGTGATAGACCTTCACAAACTCTGAAGCTTTTGCAATCTGTCCATCCACTTTAGCTAGATACTTCGTAACGACTTCAGTAGCAAGATAAGTCCTAAAGACCTTTCCAGTCAATCCTTTCATTATACTTCCAAAGAAATCATTCACAGTTCTTGATGTTATGCCAGAGAATACAAGATCAGTGGGTTTCTTACCCTTAATGAATTCCTGCATATTTTTGTAAACTATCTGATCCCTGCCGTCAAGATCGACGCTCTTCTGCCATCTTACACTGTCCTTGCCGAGAAAATCAAACTCGATTGCACGACCATTGAGCTTTATGTGCTCAACCCTTAACGTTGATGCACCAACTGTGTCCGCCTCCTCTGGATCTTTTTCGTCGCCAACTCTCATTGCAAGTTTGTATATGAGGAAACATGTAGTGGCAACCATCCTTTGTTTCAGATCCTTTGACTCCATTGCCTGATAGATCTTGGCTATGACTTTGTCAATCTGCTCGCCTAATTTGTTACCCTTATCATACTTTATCTTATCGCGCTCCTGTCTCAGGGTAGCCGCATCTGACAGCCATACATACTTCTCCTTGACTGCCAGTTTGTCGACCCATCTAGCCAACCACATGGAATCAAGATCATGAATTATCTTGCCCCACTCGCCCTTCGGAACAGGAGCATCATTGCCTAGATTGAGTGTTATATCTTTGTGATAGACTCTAGGCTTCCACTTTCCCCGCAGTGGATGATTACCTCTGCCTATGAATATACCAGGTGGTTCAACTAACCAGTTTGCAATATCAAACTTCTGGCCATCAACTTCAGCCCATCCATACTTGCTCTTCATCTCCTCCCTGATCTTTTTTCTTTCCGAAGCACGTTTCTTCTTCGCCTCCTTGTCAAGGACAACATTCTTCTCTTTATCGACGTACGCATTGATCTCGCTAAAATCAATATCGTCTATCTTTACTCCCTTATATTCTGCAGGAAAGAGTTTCAGAAAATCGTTTACAAAATTTGCAGCGAAGACAGGATCTTTTACATAAGGCGTATCCTTTTTCTTTACCCAAGCAACTGCCATCTCTTCCTGCTGCGGATTCAGTGTGATTGTCTTGCCCTTTATTTTAATACGAAAACCTCTTGGCTCGTATTCAGGCGGGAAAGCTACACCATTATGCACTAGAGTCTTCCACTTCATACATTACACCTTCTTGCAAATTCTTTAAAAAATCTCTTATGTTCATACATAAACCTTAGCATACGGTTCTAATTATAGCCATCTTGAAATGCCATATATCAACATTAAGGTATATGCATTAGGTAGCGAATTGTTAATAAATATAACGTGACTTGATTGATATTTACGCGGATCTAAATCCTCAAAAACCATTTTCCTTTGGGTATGTTCGGTGTGGGCGCGGTGAAATTCGTATAATCTAATCTACGTGTGTGATACTAAACCATCTGAAATTTTATGATTATTTTCATCATAAACAAACCATTCATACGAAGAATTTCGGTTATCGCTTATCAGTATAATAATTAACGTTTTGTTGAGAACAAGAGGTCTATCTATCGTTTTTATCATTACGGTGCTAGTATCAATCTTCTCTCTATCCCACCCCTTAGCTTTTACATACCTTATGTTTCCATCACTAGCCTTGATCTTAACACTATAGATTTCCGTATTACCAGTGTTCTTTATCGCAAGCAGTGCTGATTTCTTCTTGAGTTTCATCGCTACCGATATATCGTGTTCCTGATCTTCTTCCTCAGTGACCTCTTTCTTCTCCACTTCTGGTTCTTGAGGAGTCTTAGGTGTTTGCCCTGTTTCTTGCTTTGGTACAAAAAGTTGTAATTCATCAGCCTGCTTGAGCAAGACCCGAGAATTTTGGAGTGCTAACAAACCTAAATCTAGTGCGTTGTCAGAATTGTCCGCTTTACCTAAGGAAGGCTTTGAGGAGTAGTTCATCTTCACAAACTGTTCTTCAATAGTTAGAATATCCTGATCGACCGATAACAAACCATTCTCTACGCTCGATGGTAAGCTATCAACATATCCTTTCTTTTGTAAAACTTCCAAAGTGTTTTTGACATTTGTAAATGTCTGCCGTAGCAGATGTAATATCAGCCCCCTGTCAATTGCATCATAATTAAACTGATTAAAAGTTGATATTGACATCCCACATTCTTTTAAATCCACATTACCAGATTCATCCTGAATTAACTCACCACATCCATACGCAAGCGGTGAGGCGTAAGTCATTGTAGTACTTGACCAATCAAAAAACCAATTTTGGAACCATCCATCCTTGACATCCTCTCTATATCCATCATGAGGATGCATCAGGCCAAGAAGATGCCCGATCTCATGGACGGTAATGGATGTCAGTCCGGCATCAAAATCAAGTACTCTACTTTTTTGCGTTGTAATAAACACACAGCAAGGGCTACTCGGATCTGTTGCATCCGGGATTGCAATGCCCACAGCACCGTCGTCAATGTAGGGATATTCGTCAAAGAGTAAGATGATTACAGGCAGATAGACAGATTCTTTTTTCTCCAGCTCCTCCATTTTCTCGGGAGTTAAGATGCTCCTTGCCCAATCTCGTAGTTCAGCGGTAAGCGTGGTACTATCAATTCTGACAGTATCAACTCCTTTAACAGTCTTAATGGACATTGATTTCGAGATCGCTCTTTTGAGTTCACCTTTAAGCCAATCAAATGACTTGCTTTCAATATTGAAATTCCATTCTGTATATGGAATGAGGCTCTTCAGGCTTGATTCCAATCTGCTGGTAGCTAAATATTGCGATCCTATCGTGGCAAACCTTCCAGCAGTTTTATCGATTATAAACACATCTAGAAAGTACTTGGATTTGTATATCGGTTCATATAAGTAACTTGGCGTGAAGAGCATAATTATTGCATCATTGGCGTAATCAGCAATAAGCTTTCGATACTCTTGGTCATTTCTTGTATCAAAAAGATTTTTATGAAATACTTTGGCGATAGTTGGAATAGGAACATCGGGGTAAAATGATGGACCTGCAGTTAAATCAATGAAATAAAATCTATATTTGCCGCCAAAACCCATCATCCCTTCCTGTCTAAACTCTTTGCCCGAATCGGAGTCAGCTGTAGTTATGCCATAGGTATGAAGATAGTCCATTTGGTTACTTGGGCGAAGGAAGAATATTGTATAACCTTCTGATACCATTCCCTTATTGTGAATCCAGTCCTGCAGTAATGAGGCATCAATCCATTTGTAATTCAATCTATATAGTCCACATGCCTCGGGTAGGCAAATTGAGGTAGCGTTTACCCCGTAGGGTAATTGGTTACATGCCTGCTGTGTCGTGAGACATCGCAAATAGTAATGGCCTTCTGTATCTCTGAGAACCGAAAACGCTTTGTATTTTTCGGTAAGCCATTGTATTAACGAAACAGGAATATCGGTAGAGCTCTCGATATCAGTTGCGTTAATGTAGGAAAAAAGTTCTTTGGATAAAGATGCAGACATATCGATGAAGTTGTAATTATAGACAAACTCTACACCGACAGTTCTATTCTGTGAACCTATCACAGGTCTGTAAGACTTGAGAAGTTGTTTCTGAATTTCATCGGTACCAGACCATGTACTACCAACCATGACCATATTAATCTGTAGAGGAGTTTTCATGATGACATCTCCCGATTCTTGATATTTTGCAATCACTTTGGTCTGCTCTTCAGGTGTTATCTTTTCTGATGTTACCTGCTCTCTCTTACTTACTTTAGTAAATGAAAATTTTATCTCGTGTTGTCCTAGCGGAATATTCGTAAGATTAATGAATACATCTGGATCGCTGACAGTTAGTATGAAAGTACCCTGCTTATTGTTATCTATGTGCAGCTGTGACGAAGAAAAATTTAGATTTGCAACTTTCACCAGCTTATTTGGTAGTAATATCGTAATGACAGCCTTCTTGGCGTATGGCTTCGTTTCATAGTTCAACGCTACGTAACCGTCATCGAATCTTAACTCTTTTGATCGAATTGTAGTATCATCCCCCTGCAGAAATGTTATTTCGTAATTAATACCGGCTTCGCTAACGGCAACTGTTTCACTATTGAGAGTCTGTGTGGAAATAGCAGTACCAGCTGGAATATCAGTTTTCGTCAATTCTATGTGATATTTTAAAGAAACCGATGCGTCTTCTTTCAAACCCAACAGAGTTGCATCAGATTGGTAAACCAAACCGCTTTCAGGAAAGATCTTGTCCTTTTCTTCCAAGTCGAATGAAAGTACAGCTGGGGTGCCTCCATGATAAGTTAGATCTAGTATAGCTTGCATCTCATAGAGAACGCCAATATACTTAGAACCTTGCAATTCTATTACAGTCGGTTCCACTGGTTTGACAGTTACTATATGAAGCTCTGCCGTAAAATTAGCTTGTGTGAAGAAATCTATTATCGAGGAGGTCAAATATTGCCTATTAATATTGGCGTTCGAAAAGGGATCGTTCTTAGTGACATTTTCATACCGTTCAATTTGTTTCTGCCCATCATAATCTCCTGTAATAACTGTGGTGAGAGTAAACTCACCTGTTTGAGGATTGTACTTACTTACAGTAGTAGAAATCCGTTCCTTCGCAAGGTGCTTCTCACTATAAGTAGTAATTTCGAAAGATGCATCATACACGTATCCCTTACCTATGCGACTCTCAGGTTCAGTATTTGTAGAATAAGCATGAATCGATGGAAAACTTTCATTATATGAGTTGTAACTTGCAACCTGAAAGACAAGTACAGTCGCCAGAACTACTGCCCATATCTGTCCATGACCCAACACAATTCTAACCATTAAGGATCTATTTAATTCGGTTGCATTGAAATGCAGTCATCGTGATTCACAAACACGTCTCAATAATTTTGCATAAAAAGATGTTATTGTAAAATTATAATAAGAAAAGATAGTGGAGTAACGAATTCTCTTAAAACCTAAATCTCTAGAACCTTCCTTCGACTATCTGTAGTTCTGGTAGGAATACCAAAATTAACTGTGAATAATTGCTGGGCTAGGCAGCATAGAATTAATCAACATGGGCATTCCGGGAAAGAGGAATACTAGCGATCAAGCCTAACGATGAAAGCCTAGTCAGTTCTGGTGCAGTCCATGAAAGGCGAATGGATAATAGCGAGTAAGCGGAGATAGAGTTGGATCGTAAGATGAAGACCATGAATATATTACTTTCATCACTTCTATTAGTTGGTATAATTGCTCTTTCATTTACTCCAAATGCTGATGCGGGCAAATCTATCAAATTAGTAGGTACAATGACAGAAGAAGGTACGGTTAGGTTTGTGATTCAAAATAACTCTTCTAAAGATGTGTTTGGATTAACGATAACCTCCTACAATTGTGGGATGTATGATTTTAATATCCCAGAACGCTGGACTGGTACACTAGCCAGTGTTGACTACTTGGTTGGCAAAGATCTTTATAGCTTTAACACGGAGAACGCCCCAGTAGTACAGAAAAGTACTTCTGATTGGTTCAGTTTCATCACTGACTGCGAGGGAAAGTGGCTAAAATTCAAGTGGTTTGCAGGTTATGACGGTCACACGGTTGACAGGGGCGCATTTAAGGTAAAAATAAATTCTTCATTTTGAACGCTGTGGTCGTCTTCAAGTGGATTTGAACCTTAGTATCTTGTGGGTTCATGAAAAATTGGTTTATTCAGATCAATTACTGCGTTCGAATCAGGAGTTGAATGATTAGAGTATTATTCTGATAAATGGTTTGCGTATTAATTAACATTTAACCGCAATAAGTGGTAAGATGAAGGCATATTTCGCAACTAGAATAGTTTTGTTATGCATTGCGAGTGTGCTTATGCATAGTGTAAATGCCATTGCCATCGTGCTGAAAGGACGCGTATCTACTAGATACCCTTCTATTTTTTCTAGGGTATTGATATGCCGACTTCGTCCCAAAGTTTCTTTTTGATATTGTTCGCGGTTTCTGTATCCGTGGATTTTAATTTCTTTTGGATTGCTAGGATTATAGGCCATCTATATGGCACGACATGTTTGCGAATATTTGGTGAATCGCCACGAGTAAGTCTGGTATTTTCATACAGAAGTCTAACCAGTTCCTTTGTTTCAACTTTGGAATAATCTAAATCAAACTGGTCAGTTATGGATTTTAATTCTTCGATAGTTAGTTTCTTCGTGTTGGATTTCTTCAATTGCTGTTCAACTGGTGGGTATTCTTTCATGGTTATATCATTCTTTCAGGATACGCGCGATTCTTGTCTGGGATCTATAGTTGAGTTTACCAAATAGGCTATACGTATCCAATATGATTTACAATAGAGATATAGTTGCTTGGACATCCCGGTCTGGCAATATCACCAGTATTCAATGTCATACTAGGGTCTATTCAGATCATCCCTAACAAACATAGGTTATCTGTTCAAGAGTCAGAGTCGCGTGTGCATTCTTCACATTGGCACTCTGCTTTGATCTTCACTTTTTCAGCATCCTTACGAATTCCGTTAATTTTATATCCAGCAGTTAACTGCTATGATTTGGATTGAAGGTAGCAATAGTTACGGGAAGTTCTAACGGGATCGGACTTGCTACATCGGTCTTGCTTGCGAGAAATAATATTTACACTTATGCGAGCATGCGAAACCTTGCAAAGGCAAATTCGATCAGAGAAATTGCAAAGAAGGAGAACTTACCACTGGAGACGATCCAGCTTGATGTTACAGACGATACATCTGTTAAAGATGCTGTTAACAAAGTACTGGAGGAAAAGAAAACGATAGATGTATTGGTGAACAATGCTGGTTATGGTCTGATGGGATGCGTTGAAGATCTTTCTATGGAAGAGGTGAAAGCACAGTTCGAAACCAATCTGTTCGGAGTAATTCGGGTAACGCAGGCAGTTCTTCCTGCTATGAGAAGGCAGAAACATGGCATGATCGTCAATGTAAGTTCGATCGCTGGACGTGTAGGTTTCCCTGCAACATCTGCATACATAGGAAGCAAGTTCGCGCTAGAAGGTTTGAGCGAATCAATGAGATACGAGCTGGAACCGTTTGGCGTCAAGGTAGTAATAGTTGAACCGGGTGCTATTAGATCAAATTTCATAAACGCTATGGCTCTTGCGGAGAAGGCCTCAGATCCGAATTCTCCCTACGCACAGCTAATGCAGAAGGTAGGGGCTGGACTAAAATTGTTGCTGGAACATGGCACACCTTCCGAGGAGGTTGCCAAGACTATACTGAAAGCTGTTACAGCTGAAAATCCAGAGCCTAGGTATTTGGTCGGTAATGATGCTGCAATGCTTATGGAAGCGAGGAAAAAGATGTCAGATCTTGAATTCGAGCAATTCATGAAAAAAGACATTATACAATGATCTAAGAGTTTCGAATTTCAGTACTTCTATCTATTTATAGTACGAGTTGCAAGGAAGCATAATGCAAGTCAAGTATCTTTTTGCGGCATTATTCATACTGTTAGTATCAATGTTTACTTTACCCAACGTAGTTTCGGCAGCGACACTAGCATTTGATAAATCAGATTATACTCCATTCGACAGGGTCACGGTAACGCTTACCGATTCTAGTTACAACAAGAAGAGCGAATTCGTAGATAATGTACAGATCACTGTAGGAGGAATATCCTCATCTCAAAAACTAATGTTATTCGAGACTGGCGCTAACACTGGCATATTCAAAGCTGACATGAGATTGAGCCCAGATCTGTCCAAGTTTGCTGGTGATATGCAGGTGCGCAGGGATGACAGTATAACAGCTTCATTTAGAATAGATGCTGACAATGTTATCACAGAAACCGCATCAATAACATATCACGAAGGCGTTGCTTCGTTCGATAAGAACTCTTATTCAGTCACAGATGAAGCTAAAATAACAATTAGGGATCGCGATGCAAGCAGGAACCCCGATTGACCTGACACTCTCCTTGTAAAGATAAAATCCGATACAGATCCAAACGGCTTGACCATCAACATTAGGGAGGTTGATAATAACAGCGGGATATTCGAGGAAAGATTGCTTTTTACTATCGAAGACATTAGTTCAGGTAACAGGCTGAAGGTTTCCGAGGGAGATACAATAAGTGTAAGATATACAGACAATACACTGCCAGATCCAGCAAAACTTTCTGGCGACGGCGTAATTACACTTGATGTGAAGGATATTATTGCTACGAGTGTGTTTGGCAAACAAGTGCCACCTTTGGAGAGAGCGCAAGCATCCCAGCCAGTACTGGTTGACACTAATGGAGTAAGTATAACACAGGTATTCACTGGTCAGCAAGTAATTATCCAGTCTGAAGTTCTTAACGCACAGAGCAAGAAGCAGCCGTTTGTGTACATATTGCAGGTAAAGGACTCAAACGATCTAACAGTATCATTGTCTTGGATAGCAGCAGAATTGCCAGCAAATGATTCTCTGAAGGTTACCCAGTCATGGCTTCCCTTAACTTCTGGAGGTTACAGAGTCGAAATCTTTGTTTGGGAGAGCATTGACAAGCCAAATGCGTTATCTCCCTCAAGGTTGATGAACGTACAGGTTATCCAATAGTAACTTGAGATCGATAACATCGCATGCAGAAGGATAATATTTATTGTACATTTTTGAACAATCTCCATGAGTAAGAGAAACAGTGCAATAGCAGATGCATCATCTCTAACTATATTTGCCGAGGAAGCTTATGAGTTGAAAATGTTGGGAAGAGAGAAACCAGATCTATCACGTATATATTATGCTCCACTAAACGTACTACAAGAGAAGGATTTGCCAATTGTGGAGTAGGTGAAAATGTTTGGCGAAGCTTGAACTTCATAACATATCAAAGATGTTTGAGCAACACAACGGAAGAATGAAGGCGCTTTCAAATATCGATCTAAAGATAAACGAAGGCGAGTTCGTATGTTTTGTGGGTCCATCTGGATGCGGAAAGACAACTTTGTTGAATATCATTGCAGGATTGGAAAAACCTGACACTGGCGAAGTTATATTGGATGGAAGACCCGTTAAAGATACAGGTCCAGATAGAACCATGGTTTTCCAAGAAGGTGCACTCTTCCCATGGCTAAAGGTAATTGAAAATGTAGAATTTGGGTTGAAGGTCGCCGGTGTACAGAAAGAGAAGAGAAGGGAACGAGCTATGCATTACCTTGATATGATGCAGCTAACGAAATTTGCAGATTCCTACACATATCAGTTATCAACAGGGATGAAGCAGAGAGTTGCTATCGCAAGATCTTTGGTGATGGATCCAGAGGTTTTGTTGATGGACGAACCTTTTGCCGCCCTCGATGCACAGACACGAGATCTTTTGCTAGTTGAACTACAGTTGGTCTGGCAAAGAACAAGGAAGACCATTGTTTTCGTGACTCACAACATAGTCGAATCTGTATGTTTAGGCGATAGAGTTGTTGTTTTCACGAATAGACCAGCTACGATAAAGAACGAATTCAAGATAGAGTACAGAAGACCGCGGTTGGTCGAAGATACTAATCTGAACGTTTATTCCAGTGCAATATTGAATGAGCTGAAGAATGAAGTCGTTGCCGCTATGAAGGAAGAATTCAAGGAACCTGAGGGCAAGAGCGCACATGCAGATGCAAAGTCAGTAACATGAAGACTGAATTCTTGTACAGAAAGCAGCAGAAACGAAATGGGAAATTAAGTAAATATTAGTATTGTCTTAGTTTACTTTCCTAACTTAGCAATTAATTGTTTTATGAAGCCACTTTTTCTGGCTTGGCGTATTTCTATTCCCATTACCTTACCTTCTTCATCCAACTCTACAATAGTATTATCATCGCCTTCCACTATCTCATTACTTTCGCCTTTCTTGAACAACAAATACAGTATATCCTCTGAAGGATCATAGTGTACTTTTATCTTCTTCTCTCTTTTCATGCTTTTTTCCATAAACCTCGCCTAACCTTACCTTCTACAACTTTGTTCGCTTTTGTTGTATAAAAAGTTGATACTACCTTTATATCTCTACCAATTCTTCTGAAGAACACAAGTAGCGTAGTCTTATGTATGTACTTAATACAAACAATGTTTTTGTACTGAATGTCTTCATAGATTTCGTCAGGTTCATTCAAGGCTGTTTCGACCATTTCTTTTGAGACTGATCTAGATCTCATCTGGTATAGCGCATGTTCAGTGTAATCAATCATGTAGTAACACTTTCTTCTGCCCTAACATGATATTATCAATACTATTAGAAAAGAATTAACTCAATGCCTCTCTAGCTAGTTCCGCACCCTTTACAACCCTTCTTAACTTTTCAAACGCAACGCTTCTTGTTCTTGTTCTTAAACCGCAGTCAGGGTTTGCATATACCTTAGCTGGGTCTCCTAACACTTTTGCAGCGTAAAGCAACCTGTCTCTAACAAGTTCAACAGGTTCCAGATCATCAACATGAACATCCGTAACACCGAGTCCTATCTCTCCATTGTATCCTCGCTCTCTGAACGCCTTAAGTACAGAATATCCGTTTCTAACATCATCGCTTACTCCCAACTTCCAACTATCACGGTTTGCAAACTCTAAAGCGAATTGCGTTGCCTTGATCTCAAGCATATATGGTACCAATGCCTGATACTCGTTTCCGCTGTAGCATGCATGTATTGTTATCTTTGCATCTATGCCCTTGGCACATTCGTTCATTGCATCGGCAAAGATCTTCATCTCGGCAGGATGTGTAGTTGCGGCTGGTTCGTCTATCTGTATTACTTGCGCCCCATGTTTGACAAGATCCTGTATCAACGGTCTTACAACATTCTTCGCAAGTTCTAGCACAAACTCTTCTTTGTTTCTGTAGAATTCATTGTAAGACCAGTCTGCAAGCGTGTATGGACCAGTGACAGGAACCTTTACAATTCTCTTGGAGTTGTCCTTGACAAACTTGAATTCGTCAAGATGAAAATCTGTTTTGTAAGTAACTTTGCTGACGCATCTAGCTTTCTTGTAGTACTTGTTGTCCCACGAGCGAACAAGTCCAGCAAATTGGAAACCATCTATATATCTAACAGGATACTCATACATCTCTACCCTTCTTACTTCTCCATCATAAACGACATCAAGACCTATGTCTTCCAGAGTTTTCAAGTTAAGATATGCGGCATCGTTTCTGGCTTTATTCTTATCCTCATCACTGATATTTTCGTTCTTAACCAGTTCTAACAACCATTCTGGTTTCTTCAAACTTCCAATTTCTTGCGTTGGAAAAGACCTAGTCATATCTAACACTCCTTGCTATTGCACCAAGTCTTGACAACTTCTTAACGGCAAATTCATACGGAAGGAATTCAAGATCACAAGTAGTACTAATATACGCTTCCTTCGGTCCCATCTTATCAAACGCGTCAGAAATCGTTTTTGTAGTATCTTTCGCATTCTCCATTTTGGTATTCATCGCATCCACAGCGCCTAAACATAATCCCTTGTCAACTTTATAACTACTAATTGAATTTAGATCCGTAGTGGACAAATCTATACTTAATCCGTCAATCTTTATGTCAAGCAACTTGCTGAATATTTTAGATACATTTCCAAAATACAGGTGCAGGTAAACCTTGGTTTTTACGTTACGTTTCACTCGCTCTAGGGCATCTCTTACAAGACTCATATCAACACTACCCGCGTTGTACGCTACGGAAGGTGCGTTCAGCTGTATGAATTTCACCTTGGCCCTAGCCAGAGTTTCTGCTTCCTTGTTTAACATATCCGCAATCGCAAACAGATAATCGCTATGATTCTTGTAGAATTTATTCTCATTAAGGTCAGCAAAAGTATACGGATCAGGTATGCACACAGCTATTTCCTTCTTCTTTGGCAGAAGTGAGAGTGCAAGGTTCGATTTAACCACACTACCGTATCCATTCAGTTGATCGCTAACTATCAACTTCCTGTAAAACGTGTTAGTTTCAAAGAACCTGTTAAGAGCACCAAGTGTGATGCCTTTCACATGAGCAAATGGTCTGAACATATCGTTCCAATCCAGCAACGGATCGCAAACATAACTCAATTTGGCTTTCTGTTGTTCGCTTACCAGTTTCTTCTTCTCCGACTGGAACATTGCCGGAAGTTTCTTGTCATTCTTCCTAGTAGCGGCTATTAATTTTTCAGATCTGGGATATATACCCAATGCAAATGATTTGATCAATTCATAACACCACTCAATTTCTTCAGCAAGTTTATTCCATCATCAAAGCTGTTTGGAGATGATATTAGCACTTCTCCACACATATCATGCGCATTTTTTATAAACGAACCAGTATCCTTTTCGTAACTCTTCCAGTCAAGATCGATCATGCGTGCAGATTCTTTGTTCTTTGGAGACGGTACCATTATGCAAGGCATGACCTTAATGCCGTGCGATTTTACATTATCAACGATTTGTTGCAACTGATCAAGCGAGCTTATTGACTGAGTTATGAACCCATATGGTTGGGCATCTACCTTCTGCTGTATTTTATTCAAATCAGGATTGCATGGAACAGACAGAAATAATTTAATCTTATTGCCAAAACCTTGCTCATTCAATATTTTTACAACCCCGCTAGGCTTTAGTCCAGAATCTATGGACGGTCTTTCAGGCTTGTCCCCCTTTACTATTAGTAAACCATCAACACCAGCCATTATGGCATCGACCGCAAGTTGGGTTATAGCACTGATGTTTCTATCCCTAACCCTAACGCTGCACCGCAATTTCACAGAGTTGTGCGATTTTAGAACGTCGAGCGCTGCACTTACACTTGATATCCTTGGTATACCAAGAACGGAATCTGTCAGGTGTATGCTATCTACCAAGTTTACTAACTTGGAAACCCTGCTGTGGAATTTCTCAAGATCCTGCTTCAACGAATCAAGTTCGAAAAATTCGTCTCGCGAGATCTTTGGTGGGTTCATTTCATAGGATATCTTCATGAAAGGCAACTAGTCCGAGGGCATATTTAATACTATAAAGATGTGGATTTTGAACAAGAATAGCAGAATCTCTGCATGGGTAAGCGTATTTATTTGTACGTTGGATATTTTCATTTATGGAATCATCTACCTTGCACAGCATGATAAAACCACATCTAGACAACGAGCTAAAGCTAGAAAAGGGAACACTTTCCGCTGTTCTCGTAATTATTCATTTTCGCGATGGAAAACCGCACATAATACTCACTAAAAGAAGCAACGAATTGAAGAATCATGCAGGACAGATATCGTGTCCTGGTGGAACGTTTTCAAACTCTGACAAGGATCTTATGCATACAGCATTAAGAGAAACATTTGAAGAGTTAGGTGTAAAGATAGACGAGAAGGATATAATTGGTAACTTGCGTAGCGTGCACACGCTAACCTCAGATTTCACAATAGTACCATACGTTGCAATTCTGGAATCAGTGGGTAATTTGAATCCAGACAAGAAGGAGATAGACGCTGTGCTCGATCTACCACTACTCAATCTGTTGAAAACGATGACACCTGATCATGAACACACCGATTTTGGTGAGCTTTACAAATTCGAATACGATGGCAATGTAATATGGGGTGCAACTGCACGCATGCTAAAGCAACTACATGACATTATGCGCAAGTGTGGAATGATTTAAAAAAGGGTAGTTATTGTATGCTATCAGCTATGGCGGCTAGAAAACCTACTGGAAGAAAAAACAGACTAATCAAGAGGATGAAACAAAACGCTGCTACACCTGCATGGGTCATAGTGCGTACTAACAGAAGAGTAAGAAGGAACCCCAAGCAGAGAGACTGGAGGAGAACCGACGTTAATGTTGGGTGATTAGATTGTCTGAAGAAGAGGAGCTAAGCCGCGTTTACACGATTAATCTTTCAAAAGTATGGCTTAGCCCGGAGAATCGAAGAACAAAGCGCGCAATAAACATGATCAAGGAATTTGCCACTAGGCACATGAAGTCAGAGGAGATAAAGATAGACGAAGAGTTGAATCGACAGATGTGGAAGAGAGGCATAAGACATCCTCCAAGAAGGGTTAGGGTTAAGATGGTTAAAGACGAAGATGATATAGTTACAGTTTCTCCTTATTCTGAAGAAGCGAAGGAAGAAGTTGTTGAAGAAAAACCAGAAGTCGAAGCAGCTGCGCCAGCAGCAACAGTTGCTACACAAGAAACTGTAACAGAAGTTGCTGCGGAGAAACAAGAGGTAAAGGTTCCCGCAGTTGAAGAAAAAGAGAAACCCAAGAAGGAGGAAGAGCCTGAAAAGATTGTTTTGAGTGAAGAGGAGCTTGCGGAAGTCATGGCCGAAGAGACCGGAGCAGAGGAAGAGAAGAAGGAACCAGAAAAGGGAAAGAGAAAGAAATAGAATAACATTAATCGATAATTCTAATGAGATATATCGGCCTGTCTCCGTCTTTATACCAAGCATATCTTGTTATCTGGATAGTCTTTATTCCAGCCTTGAAGCAATGCGTGTAGGCTTTTCCATCTCCAGTTAGTAAATCACAATTGTTATTCTTGCAGTAAGAAGCTACTTCGTCATCAAAACTTCTTTGTGGGAGATCAGGATCTTTACCCACATACAAGACCTTCTTGTACTGTTTCGAAAGTTCTCCTTCTTGATCACTACCCCAACCAAGAATATCCTTGTCTACTACAACTTTATCGATCATTTACGAAAGAGCATGTCATCCAATGTATTATTATTTTCCGCAGCAGAATGTATGAATACCTGCGTTTAGTCCATTCTAGGTATGCTCGTTTCTATCTTTAAATCACATTCGATTTCGTCCCAATCCATCACTGAATCTGCAGGGAGCATGTTCAAGGGGTCATAAGCGTCAAACCTGGTCTGTTCGAGCACGGAGGCCATAAGGAGCACCCTCACACCTTTAGAGCCAGAAGATGATAATGATAAACCAACTTCCGTACCATTTTCTCCAAGTATGTTGTGCACGGTATTAACTAGCGTGTTAAGAACACCGATAGGCACTCTATCTCCACCAACAACATACAGCATGGCTCGTTTCACGTTCTCAGGATCCACATCGCTGTAAAGCATTTTAATCGAGTCCTTCAACGCGGATTCAGCATCATTCACAGAATCCTTGCTTGTGCACAATACGTTAGTCTCTTCGCCCAACGCTATTCCGTTGGCAAGGGAACCTACTACCTCGAGCAAAGCATCATTAGTTATCCTGTAGCAGTCCTGCGGCGTCAAGTCTGGGTTGTTGAAGAGCAAGGCGTCATTATCCACTATGACCAGACAGTCGGAAGATTCTTTGACCCTTTTCAACGATACGCCCGCGCTAAACAACTTGTTCGTCTCGAACTTGAAGGGCATTATGGCGAATGAGATAACATTCTTCTTCATCTGCTTGGCCATCTTGGCAATCATAGGAGTGATTGCTATGCCAGCCTTCCCAGCCAGATTCCCAATCACTATTATGGTTGAACTGCCGTTCAACTTATCGATGATAGAATCATGAGATTCCAGAACTGCACCACGTATGCTGTTCGGAGAGGGGTTCAACAGCTGCTTGACATCAATCGAGATACCTTCACAGCCCGAATGGTTAAGGTCGCTCCTGTCATTGCTAATGAGAATACATTTAGCACCAAGTTTGGCTCTTGCCTGTGCCGCGAGTCTTGCTCCAGCACCACCAACACCAATAATAGTTATAGGAGTCTTTATTTCTACACCCAAGCCGTCCCCCCTTAGCATAGGTAGAGTATGTTAAAAAGCTTTGGTGATTTACAAGTAGCACATAACCGATCTAAGAAAATTGATGCAAAATTATTTCTGGATTTTTCCATACAAGAAGTGGCACGAAATTCTATCTATCTTCACATTGGTTTTCGAACCAAGTGCAATTTTTTCCTTCATGAAGACAGGTTTGTATGCAAAATTTCTCCCTCGCACACCATCATTTGTAATCTCATCAATTAAAATTTCTCCACACCAATCCTGCCATGTTCTATTTCTTCTGTAACCTATCGAGTTTGCAAGTCGGTGCAACTCTTTGGTTCTCTCTATTACAATCTTTACATCCACTTTCTTCATGAGACTAGCTTCGGTTCCAGGCCTTGCGCTGTACCTTGATATGTTAATAGCATCAGGCTCAACTTCTTTCAAAAGTTCAAGTGTTTGCTGAAAATCAACCTCATCTTCCTCTGGAAACCCTGCTATAACGTCAGTAGCAATTGTGAAATGTTCAAACTCATCTCTGAACCTTCTGGTAATATCTGCAAAGAGTGACGCTCTATGTCCTCGCTTCATCAATCTCAATACCCTGTCGCTGCCGCTCTGCACGGGTATGTGGAGGAATTTGAAGACTTTGGCATTTCTGTACGCTTCTATGAGATCCTCAAACATGAGCGGAATATGCATAGGATTCATCATCCCGACTCGTATCATAAAGTCGCCTTCTACACTACTAACCTCATTGATTAGGTTGCCAAGATTACACTTCATGTCCCTGCCATATGGACCATTGTCAGTAGAGGTAAGCCATACTTCCCTGCAACCCTGCCTGACATCCTCCCTTACCTGTCTCACTATATCACCAATCCTGTAGCTTCGCAACCTACCCTTGGCGATTTTTGTCTCACAGAAGGCGCACTCGCTCAGGCAACCGCTAGCGATCTCAACAATGCTAACAACAGGATTGAACCTAAGCCTAGGCAGGTTCACCTTGGGTTTGGTAGAGTCCATTAGAACAACAGATCTACCTCCGTTAATGGCTGCATTAACAACGTCCACGGCCTTGTCAATCGCATGCGGACCGAGCATGCTTGCCCTCGGACTCAGCCTCTCTATTCTATCAGGCTCAGCCTTTGCCAAGCAACCTGCCACAACCAAAGGCTTACCGGTCCTTGTCAAATCCTTTATTCTGTAAACCATTCTATTTGCAGTGACATCCTTAACTGCGCATGTAACTATCAAATTTACATCAGCACCGTTTACATCACTTACTAGCTCGTGACCATTGCTCTTGAGCAGACCAGCTATCATTTCCGAGTCTGCCATACTTGCGGAGCAACCATAGGATTCTATCCTGACCTTTGCCATAGCATAGTCTAGATACTAAGAACATTCTTCTTGCTTAATATCTTGTCTACCTTCTGCTTGCTCAAGAGACCCTTCTTAACAACAAGCTCTCTTATGCTAGCATTGGTCTTCAATGCTTCTTTATACAATTCCGCTGCCTTCATGTAACCTATGTATGGCACCAATAACGTAACAAGAACCGGACTCCTTTCAATGTAAGCTTCCAGCTTTTCCTTGTTGGCATGCAGTCCATCGATCATATTTTCTGCAAATACTGGCAGTATGTTCTTCAACATGTCAATGGAATCAAGAACACACTTTATCATTACGGGCAACATCACATTGAGCTCGAACTGCCCAGCCTGAACCGCAAGCGCAACCGACAGGTCATTACCAACTACGTTAAAGCACACCATGTTCAGACTTTCCGCAAGTGAAGGGTTTACCTTCCCAGGCATTATCGAAGAACCAGCATGCACGGCAGGTATCTCTATTTCAGCAAGTCCTGCAATCGGTCCAGATGACATCAATCTAATGTCATTCGCAATTCGTATTAATTCCAGCGCAAGGTTTCGCAGTAATGATGATGCATTTGCTACGCCAAATCTGCTCTGAAGCGCGTAGTGCATATCCTTGGCAGGTTTAAGACGCAATCCAGATATCTTGGCTAGGTTCTTTATTGCTAATCCTCTATAACCTTTTGGCGCATTAGCTCCCGTACCAACAGCAGTTCCTCCAAGCGCAACGTATTCGAGTTCAGTTCTTCTATTTTCAATAGACCGCTTTGCATTTTCAACAGCATTAGCATACGCATCAAATTCCCTACCCAATGTAATCGGAAGGGCATCCATCAAGTGTGTCCTGCCTACCTTCGCAACTTTGCTGAATTCTCTTGCCTTTCTTCGCAAAGAGTCTGTCAACTTGTTTATCGAAGGTATTAGCTCGTTGAGATCCATGAGTATGGCAACATGCATTGCAGTTGGAAATGTGTCGTTACTCGATTGCGACATATTTACGTCGTCATTCGGGCTGATAGACTTGTAATCACCCTTTTTCTTGCCTAGAATCTCCAACGCTCTATTTGCAATCACTTCATTGACATTCATGTTGAATGCCGTTCCGGCACCGGAGTTTATCGCGTCGACAACAAACTGGTCCATCAAAGCGCCATCCAGGATTTCATCACACGTCTTGACAATCGCATTCCCTTTCTTCGAATCAAGTTTCTTTAGTTTCATGTTTGCTAACGCGGCCGAACGCTTGATCATAACAAATGCCTTGATCAGATGTTTATGAGATTTCAATCCAGTAACATTGTATTGTTTCAAGGCTCTGGCAGTAAATGCGCCGTAATAAGCATCAAATGGAATTTTTACTTCCCCCAGCGAATCTCTGTCAACCCTAAATTTCATAGCACAAGTATGATATGCTTTGTTAATAAATATAAACTCACTTTACAGTATGTGTTATAATAAACAAAAAGTGGGAAAGTTTACTTGTACAGCTTACCGTGTGGATGCTCGTCAAGCGATGCATAGTATGCGGCACTTGGCATTGTCATTATACCCATTCCGCCCCAGCCGTTGCCTAGATCAATTTCGCCCGCTAATGTTGGTTTCATTGTTGTTAGATCTACTACTTGGAGTACTGGTGCGAACTTGCTGCTGACATAGGCATACAGTCCTCCGCCCTTCTTGAATCCATACTCGACGCCATGTGAACCTGGATACCCAGGCAATGTGGCTACCACTTTTGAATTCTGCGGATTGTTGTAGTCAAGTTCGGTTACAGTTATCATTGCTTTAGCACCGATTCCTCCTGCGTTAGCAGTTACAACGTATCTGCCATCAGGACTTACTGGTGACTGTATTGGTATTGAACCTACTTCCAAGATGTTTACTTGTGTTGGATTTGTTGGACCGCCTACTGCACTACCAATGTCATATATCAACAGCCTTCCCTGTAGCAACTTCGAATGTGACAACAGCACTTCTGTTGTTACCCAGAATCTATGTCCGTTGATCTCTGGACCAAGGTATGATGCTAGATCTATACCTGGACCTATCTTGTCGCCCGCAATTGGATCGTCAAGCTCGCTTATGTTTATTGGTTTGAACAGTTCTTTCTTCTCATCTAGACTGACTATTACCATGTGGTTAGCCAAGTGGTATGGTACTGATATCATACGATCCTTGTACCAGAATCCATGTGGACCTGCCAAAGGCAGTGACGCCTTGATGATTTCCATTGGCTTGATTTCTGATGCCGGTTTGCTTGGATCTGTTACCTCTGCACCATCAAACAAGTCCAGTTCAGAAGCAGCATTTGCTCCAGCTATGATGATGTTGTCTTCTGTCCACGCTACATGCGCTGGATCAGGACCTGTCTGAATATAGTTCTTCACAACTTCCTTGGTTCTAGCATCAATCAGCGTTAGATAGTCATCGTGCCAGTTTGATTGGATCACATATTTGCCATCAGGCGAATCCATCAGATTGTGTGGATTGTTCAGCCCTTCTGAAATCTTGTCCTTTACTTCCCAGTTTGCAGCATCAACTACAGTAATCGTTCCAGGCCATGGTTTGCCGAATCTACCAGTTGGCGAATTCGGATCAGCCATAACTTCAAACTGTGTGTCTACCCAAACCTCACCAACGCCAGGTGTTGCCGGTGCGTCTCTGAATGGTCTCTGATCTTGCCATGGAGCAACGCTCGGATACCATGGTGCAAACTTTAGCACTGTTGGATCTTTCTCATCAGTTCCTATTGCGCCGGTTATTGCATTGTATGGAACTCCTGCTGAAATTACTCCAGTCATGTATGGATGTATTGCACACACATACACGTACACACCAGCTTCAGGTGTCCATGCTGGAGACTTGTCGCCAGGAGACAGTATCGTGAACGTTTTTGCTGTGAATTCTTCATCCATGTTCAGCTGCAAGTCAGTAACTCTGGTGACGAAGGTTATAGTGTGTATTGAGGCAGTCTCATCAGCGTCCCAAACTATTGGTGTCCCTGGATCAACCTGTAATGCAGAAGGTTGGAACCAAGGTGCCCATTCACTCACTGTTATTGTCTTCGCAGCTGATACTGGTGCTACTGGTCCCTCTGGACATTGTGTCGGATCTGAAACCGTACTTCTGTCCGAGCAGACATATTGAGTAGTCATTCCTACTGGAGGTAATTCACCTACCATGGCTCTTGCATTTGCATGTACACTAACTTGTGCAGTAAAGTCACTACCGTCAAGCGTGTGCAATGCTAAAGCAGCTCCTACGAACGACATAGAACCTGTTGCAGTTCCTACATCGCCACCGAGTTTGATCAGCGAAAGCGCCCACTTCTTCTGTCCATCGATTGTGTATATCTTTGCTGGAGTTTCTCCTTCCTTTATGTCCTGCAGCACAACAACCTCCACAGGCACACTAGCGGAATAAGTAAATCTACCAGAATATACTACGTTGTCAGCCGGAGGCAGAATTATCGCTATCTTGTGCAATTCATGACCCTTTCCTGGATCCTGCATTGATTTGAATTCCTTCGTCTGTATTATTCTCTTGAAATGTTTTGCATCAGCAAATTGATCGAATGATAATGGAGCGAGAATTAGTCCCAAAACGAGTATCCCTGCCGCTATTCCAGCCATCAAAGTCTTGTTCATTTGTGCGCTTGATTTGCGAATAAGGCTATTTAAGTATTTAGAAAAATTGAAAGTTTGAGCGCGAACTTCATGATACTATTTTAACCTTGGCCATTTTTATGATGGATTCCGTGTCAGTTTCACTTACTGGTGCCCCGTGTAACAATGCACCTTTCTGTCCCCAGTTTGACACAACCGTATCCTTGATAAGAAGAGGCGGTTCAAACCTAACCAGTTTGCCGAATGAAAGCTTCTTGTTCCAGTTGTTGTCTATGCACATATCCTTTTCTTCATCGCTCATCTTTTCTAGGTCAGTAATGTTCTTAATAACAGCATAACCTATGAACGCATCACCTGCTTCAGTATTCTTGATCAGAAGAATTTTTGCATCAGTCTTCCAGTCTCTTCTCACGCCGACATAGTATGCCTTTATGGCAAATACCTGCTTCTCCCACTCGTCCTTGATTATCCGCAGTATGTAATTCTCCACATGTATAGGATCATCCGGAGGCGTAAAAGTCTTTCAAAATGATTATCTAGTATAGTGTACAAACGTCGTTCATGCAAGTAAGCGGGAAGGTTCTAGTTTGCGATACGATAGAACAGAAGGGCATTGAGATCATGAAGAAATCTGGTCTTCAAGTGGACTATAAACCAGAAATCAAGCCAGATGAGTTGATTGTTGCTGTCAAGAATTACGACATACTAGTAGTGAGAAGCAGGACCAAGGTTACAAAAGAGGTCATAGATGCCAATACAAAGATCAAGATAATTGGCAGAGTTGGTGTTGGCTTGGATAACATCGATGTAAGATATGCAGAATCTAAGGGTATCAAGGTCATCAATGCAGAACTTGCAGCCATGACTGCTGTCGCAGAGCTTGTTATAGGTCTGATGCTTTCTCTTGCTAGAAGTATTCCAAGGGCTGATGCTGCAGCAAAGAGTGGCAAGTGGTTGAAGAAAGAGCTTGTTGGTATAGAACTCAAGGGAAGGTATCTTGGAATTGTTGGCGTAGGCAAGATAGGCAGGAGGATTGCTAGGATTGCAAGGGGTTTGAACATGAACATAATTGGCTATGATGTTGTGCCAATAGATCAGCAGTTTTCAAGGGAAGTTGGTATGGTAGTAAGCGACCTTAACACTCTGTTAAGCAGCTCCGACTTTGTCACTTTGCATGTGCCACTAACCGAAGGAACGAAGCATATGATGAATGATCAGAGACTAGGCTTGATGAAGAAGAATGCATATTTGATCAACACTTCTAGGGGTCCAGTGATAGACGAGCAGGCTTTGTATAACGCATTGAAAGACGGCAAGATAGCTGGAGCAGCGCTTGACGTTTTTGAGATCGAACCACCAACCAATACAGCACTTGTACAGTTACCAAACGTTGTTTGCACTCCACACATTGGGGCACAAACTTTTGAAGCACAGGAATTAGCTGCAATTGTTATCGCAGAAAAGATAATACAAATATTAAAGGGAGGAGAATAGGCTACGGGCATGTATAGTCAAATTGCCGGCACTTGGCGAAAGATGTGGAAGGAAAATTCTGATGAACTGAAAGCTAAGGCGATAGAATGGAGGAAGCAGCCGACTATACTCAGGATAGAAAGGCCGTCAAAACTTGATAGAGCAAGAAGGCTAGGCTACAAGGCAAAGCAGGGTTTTGTTATGGTAAGAATCAAAGTTGGGAGGGGAGGAATGAGGAAGAAGAGACCAAAGGCTGGCAGGAGACCAAAGCACTTCGGTGTTGTAAGGATAAAGCAGTCTGACAGCATGCAAACGGTTGCTGAAAGAAGGGTTGGCGAAAAGTATCCGAACATGCAGGTCATAGGTTCATACTATCTGTACAAGGATGGCAAGAATTACTGGTTCGAGTGTATTCTCGTTGACAGCAATCATCCATCAATATACAGTGACAGAGAGTTAAAGCACACACTCAAGTTTTAGTGTGTCAGTTTATATTTATCAAAACCAGATGATGAACAGATGCAGGATAACAGTTCTAGCATAAAACGAAAATTAGCCATAGCGCTAGCAATTGCTTCTGCAATTACACTACTTGAATTCTTTGGTGGACTGCTTAGCAACAGTATTGCGTTGCTGAGCGACGCCGGACACGTGCTTTCAGATGTTATGGCAATAGCACTCAGTCTAATTGCGATACGGCTTGCAAGCAGAGAGCACACTCAAAAGTTAACATACGGATATCATAGGGCAGAAGTTTTGGCTGCTCTGGCAAATGGTATAATGCTTGCAATAATTGCTGTCGTATTATTCAGAGAAGCTTACATGCGTTTACTGAATCCTCCAAGCATTGACGTACCAATACTGCTTGGTGTTGCAACGATCGGTTTGGTTGCCAACATATTGATGGCATTCATTCTTAAGGACGCGCAGAAAACCAGCATAGGTGCTAGAAGTGCTTTTCTGCATGTATTCTACGATACGATATCATCTATCGGGGTCATAATTGCTGGCGTAATTGTAGCTGCCACGCAGATCTTTGTTGTAGATCCGATAATAGCATTCATGATCGCAGGTCTGATCGTTAGGGGTGCGGTAAGCATACTGAAGGAATCAATACACATACTGCTAGAAGGAGCTCCGTCCGGTGTAAATTTGCAGAAAATTATTGCTGAAATTAAGAATGTCAACGGTGTGCAGGATATACATGACTTGCATGTTTGGACAATATCCTCTGGTCTTAACGCATGTAGTGGGCATATTATAGTAAAGGACCAGATGGTTAGCGAATCTGCAAGGATAATAGATGAGATCGGAAGTATTCTAAAAACAAAGTTCAAGATTTCCCACACTACAATTCAGATAGAGTCAGAGAAGACAATTAAAGACATAAAACACGTCGATTAAAATCCAGCCTTCATAGGATCGCTAGGTTTCATCAATTCTCTAAGCAGGATCGTTGCATAACTTCCTTTATTCAAAACGAACTTTGTTTCCAAGGAATCATTCAGCGAATAAGAAAACTCCCTGCAGAGCATGGATGCTTGCCTAAAACCACCTTCAACACTGATCTCCTGTAATTCCCTTATGTAAAAGTCCTTCATGGAAACAGATTCTTCCTCCATAACTTTCCTGACTATGGCACTGAACCTGTTGTTGTCTCTAAAGGCGTAACCAGCGAGCGGTATAGTAGGAAGTTGCAAATTCTTGGCATTTTCATCATATCTATTCATGCCTGTCATGTTGAAACCATCATCAGTAAATGAAAAGCATATGTCATTCTGTTTCGGCAATGCTACCTCATATCCTTCCTTGATTGCAGTGCTCAACGTTTTATTGAATATGTATGATTGGTATGCCTGCACAAGCATGCGTCTTATCGTTATCGGTAACCTCCTGATTGCCTTGACAGGATCATTGCTCTTAAGGAGTTCTTCTATCAGGATTCTTTCAAGATCCATCTTGCTGGGCATTACCTTTAAGACATGTTCAAAATTAGAATCGTCCTTGCACATCTCTCTTATCTCCTTGTTATGCTCGTTTTCATTATCATTTGAATAGCCAAGAAATAGATTCACGGCTTCTTTGAAGTTTCGCTTAACAATTTCTCTACCCACAAGATGCGTAACTGGTCTCGAACTTCCAAATCTCTGATAACCGTAGAAGTTTGCCACGGCATTTTTTTCTATACACTCTTGCAATCCAGCAACAGATTGTTGCACGTTGCCATGAAAATCATTTATTTTAATGATAAATCTATTCGCTACCAGTATTCCTTTCGCAATTGGTCTGCTAGTGTATCCTACAAGATCAAGCGCGCAGTGTTCTGTGGCAAGGTTATTCTTCGCGTTTCGTTGCTTGGTGCTGACACTCGCATATTGTGTGGTAACAGCCTTTGCATCCTTGAGCCCAACAACCTTCAGCTTTAGTCCCGTTGCAACCTCTACTTCCTGGACTGCATGGTTAGAATCAACGCTATTTTTCTTCAGTAAGTATAAGGGATAGAGATGCTCACTATCGGAATTTGTTGAAAGATCTAATGATGAATCAATTATTTCCTCAACAACAAACTGATCCGGCGCTTGTTTTATTTTACCATCTATGCCCAATAATTTTGTGGAATAAACTTCCATACCAATTGCGAGATCTATTGCAGGTACGTTCATCGCTCACACTAGATCTTGCTTGGCATAACGGTTAATTCTATAATTTTCGAATATGTGACCTCATTGTACCTAGCGCTTATAGTGATTCTGTAATCTCCTGATGCAAGTTCATCTTCAGGCGTAAGCTTCAAAGTCACATTCTTCGTAGACGGTTCATTGAATGTGAGTTCTTCCTCGCTAAATTCTGCTGTCATATTGAACAGCCTTCCTGCGGGCACTATTGTTCCTGATATGCGCATCTGCACGTTAGAGTTTAATTTTTCATTCGCTGTCACGGCAACATTTAGTGTCAGGGTTTCACCATGCGAAACTATGTTCGGTTTCGTTTCACCATACCAAACCGTGCCCGGTTTCTCCTCAGATGCAAAAATTTCCAATGAGATGGGGACTGGCAAGTGAGGATCCAATACGCCGATTTTGGTCTCACTCCATTCAGTGAACCAAACGTTTCCATCAGGCGCAATCGTAAACTGCAATGGATTAGCTATACCGCACGGCTCAGTGTATTCTTCGCATGCTGCCCATCTGGAGTTCTGAGTCGGTATAAAATACTCAACGAGTGTTTCAGTAGCAGGGTCAAACACAGCTATTGAATTTCCCTGATGCTCGTTGAACCATATCTTCCCTTGACTGTCAACAGTATTCCAATACGGCAAGGAGACTGGGAGCCCTGGACAAGTTATCGAAGATCCGTATGGCTGTGTCAAGCATTTTTCATAGCCCCCTATAGATGTACTTCTTACCGGAAGTGAGGTTACATAAGTCGTTGTTGTATTTGTATCCGGGTTAAATTTTATGAACGCGCTTGTGCCGTGATCGTTTATCCAGAGATTTCCATCCTTGTCAGGAGCTATTCCTACAGGGGAAGAAAGACCTTCAGGCATATTGAATGTAGTGAAAACTTTTTTCTCTGGCTCATACTTCATTAGCCTTCCAATTGCAGGATATGTTAGCGCGGTAAACCATATGTTGCCATCCTTGTCAAATGCCAAGGGACCTATTGTTTCAAGGTCTGTCCTCGCAGATATTTCGCTTATGCCATTGCTAGTGTCATGCTGAACCTTGCTGGGATCCAATACGCCAATATTTTTGCCGTAAATTTCGCTGAACCATATCTTTCCACTGCTATCAAAATCCAAGTTGATAGGGTACGATGTTCCAAAATCCGTTGTAGTAAGGATCTTGTATGTTTCAAATCTCGCTGTGCTGGGATCAAACTTCCATATGGCATTTGCTAAGACATCAGGGAACCATAAGTTGCCTTGGTCATCGAACTTCATAGACCATATCGACGCTACAGGCGTCGTCTTTTCCTGCTCCTTCGAATCTAGCAATGGATATTCGTCGAACTTTCCTGTAGCCGGATCGAGTTTGCCAATCTTTCTCTTTGCGGATTCGGCAAACCATACTATGCCGTTTGAATCAACTGTTATGCCTACAGGTTCCGAGCATTCCGTAGGTATCACAAATTCCCGAATGTACATGTTGGAATTAGCAACTCCAGAACCGCAGAAGAGTGCTTTTGCCTCCTCCTGTTGTGGGTTGCTCGGCTTGTACACGACCGCCAGAGTTGAGGCAACTAGAGCTGCAGCCAGTCCAATGATAATAAACTTGTTTACTTTTCTCGCCTTCTTGGGCTTTCTTGACATGTTATCATACACCCTGAACAGTTATGGAACCTTTGTGTAGAGGATGTCCTTCTCCGCAAAACACGGTACAGTAGTAAATAAATTCCCCCAACTTGTTTGCAGTGAAAGTAATTTTAGACGGAGCTTGGGGACTCACATACGTGCTACCGATCTCTGGATAACCATCGATTGCAAATCCGTGAGGAACGTCAATGCTCTGTAGTGTTAATGTTACAGTCTGACCTTCGTATACTGTAATGTGGCAGTAGCTGAACTTCCACTGATAAACACTCATATCGATTTCAACGGTTTGCTTCTTTGGATCTGCCACAAAGTCTCCATCAACGCACTTCGCAACATTCTCGAATCCTGCACCAAATATTTCTTCCACGTTGTTTGAGCTTTGGGTTGATGCAATATACGCAAGTGCTGCGACCACAACCGCAGATGCCGCCGCTGCAGCGATTATCTTGACGTTAACCATCGATGATTTTCCCCGAACGAGTCTTATATCTCTATTGTGTGTATCCACCCTGCAAAATAAATGAAAATCGCGCCAAGAACAATTCCTGCAAACAGCAGCATTCTACTTCCTGATATTGCAGATGACATGTATCCTAGCCTTAACAAAATATACGCAGAACCTCCAACGCCAAGTGCAAATGCGTAGGACGCCAGGGAACCTGAAATGCCAATGTATGCCAATGCAATGCCTACAAGCAATGGCATGGAACCTATTATACCAGCAATAACAAACACGTCAGCTCTTGGTCTGATGAGCATTATAGGTATGGAGATAACTATTCCCTCAGCAATCTTGTGCAGAATGAAACTTAATGCCTGTACTGTTCTGTGAGTAAAAGTAAATGCGTATCCAGACTGCAGGTCAAATCCTATAATTATGCCCTCGGCAAATGCATGAAAGCCAACTATCATTGCAAATGCGTATGCTACTGCGTATGATGTGAAGTGTGTCTCTGAACTGCTAATTGAACGGCTTGTTCGTTCGACAACAAACGGTACAAACAAACCTATGCCGAATGCTAGTAGCAGAA
>JBMCYV010000009.1:0-78692 GCA_049199595.1 Candidatus Nitrosomirales archaeon | reverse complement strand
GCAATATACCCATTATATCGTAACGTAAGATCTACGGTAACTAGATCGCCTTTCCTTATCTTTCTATCAGTAGGATCTGCGTGCGGTAATGAAGAATTCATGCCTGAAGCAATTATCAACGGAGATACAGTGAATCTGTATGAAGGCGGGTATGCCCCCATGTTCATAGCTTCATAAAGCAACGTAGCCTGCAACTGCTTCTCGGTTACATTTGGTTTGATCTCTTTTTCGCAGATTACAAATAATTTATCAAGTATCCTGCTTGCCTTTGCTATAATTTCTACTTCCTTGCCGTCCTTGATCTTTCTTGCGCTGTAAAAAGGCTCTACGTTATGAATTAGCCTATTTCCGATTTTCTGCCTGATCTTTTCGATTGTTGTATAATCATTGCAATCCGTGCAAATATTGCCTTTGCTCAAATTAGACAGTAGAGATTTGAGCATATCACTTCCCCTTTCCGACTCGATAACTTTGCAATTCCTGCTGCTTTTTCTCGCCCTGTCTGCCTCCAGTTTCGGTGCAATTAACTTCATACCGCTACCGTTAGATAATGCTATAACTTCGCCCCAGAAACCAGTCATGTAAAATATGTTCTCTGGCTCAAAGGCAACAATGTTACTACACTTGATCTTTGAGGCCTCTTCGAGAAGGACTTTTTGCCTTGACATATAGTGAAGTGCATTACTGTGGGCTTTTTAGCTTTGCTAAATGTTAAGAGGATCTAGCTATACAACATTTATAATGGTTGTTCGATGAGTTGGTTAAATGGAAGAAAAATCTGAAAAACCAAAAGCAGTTGCACTGCTGTCTGGAGGTTTGGACAGTACTCTTGCAGTTAAACTAATGATAGAACAAGGTGTGGATGTTAAAGCCGTTGCAATTAAAACGCCGTTTTGTGATTTTGATTGCGGTCATGGCTGTGGTTTCAGAGTCAAAGAAGTAGCAGAGAAATTGGGTGTTGAACTGAAAACTGTTTACTTGGGCGATGAATATCTGGAGATGCTAAAGAATCCAAAACATGGTTACGGTTCTGGAATGAATCCATGCATAGACTGCAGGGAAATGATGTTTAAAGTTGCAAAAGATTACATGCAGGAGATAGATGCGAAGTTCATAGTAACTGGAGAAGTTTTGGAACAGAGACCAATGAGCCAAAACCCTCGAGCATTGAGGATAATCGAACGTGAATCTGGTTTAGACGGCAAAGTGTTGAGGCCGTTATCTGCAAAACATCTTGAACCAACAGAAGCTGAAAACACTGGTTTGGTGCGAAGAGAACAGTTATTGAGCATAAAGGGAAGAACAAGAAAGACTCAGATCGAACTTGCGAAACAATTTGGAATAACTGATTATCCAAATTCTGCTGGAGGTTGCTTACTCACTGATCCACAGTTTTCGAAAAGGGTTGAGGACTTGTTCGAGCATGTTGATAACCCAACATTAAACGATACAGAACTGTTGAAGGTTGGAAGGCATTTCAGAATAAATAAAAATTCAAAATTAATTGTAGGAAGAAATAAAGACGAAAACGATGTTATTAGTTCGTTGGCAATGCCCGATGATTTATTGTTGGAAGTTAAAGACCACAAAGGTCCTTTGGCGCTTTTAAGAGGCGCTTATGATGAAAGCACGGTTGCTTTTGTGGCCTCGATAGTGCATAGATATTCAGACGCTCCGAAAGATGCGGAATGTACTATAACAATCAGAAATAACAATGATTTGAGAGAGATTTGCGTCTCATCAGCAAACGATGAACAGTTATCTTCATATAGAATTTAGTCTTCTTAAGCTTGATGTTAACCAATGTTGATACTCAAAGGTTATTTGCTCGAGGAGGTGTCATTGATTAATTATGCAAGCTCATAAACCTCCTACTTATGTCAAAGCTATAACGCTAAGAGATCTAACTGATTTAGATGCCATAAAGCAGGACGTGAAAAAGCAAATGGTCGTTATAATTAGAGTGACGCCATTGGCACAGAAAGACATTGAAGAGTTAAGAAAAGCAGTAGAGGAACTTTACAAGTTTGCACAAACAATTGAAGGCGATATCGCAAGACTCGGTGAAGAACGTATTGTAATAACTCCTCCAGGCACTAAGGTCTGGAAGGGAGCTTACGACATGAAGTGACTTGACACTTATTATCCAAAATTAGAGTATATATTAAATTGAAAGCGTCACAACAACACGATTTCCATGTTGTAATAGAGAAGGGAGAGAATGGATACTATATTGGAAGTGTAGTAGAACTTCCTGGTTGCCATACGCAAGCTAAAACACTTAAAGAACTTGATAAACGGTTAAAGGAAGTGATCGAGCTTTATCTTGAAGCTGAAGGAAACGAATTAGAAATTGGTAAGTTCATTGCACTCAAGAAAGTCAGGGTTTGACTAAACTGCATCCTGTAAAAGCACAAAAAGTTATCAAAACACTTGTAAAACTAGGCTTTGAGCCACGACACACAAAAGGAGTCATGTGTTTCTGAAACAATCCGATAGAAGAACAACCACTGTTCCTGTTCATGCTGGAGAAGAAATTGATCGACTACTCCTGAAGAAGATTGCTGCTGATATTGAAATGAACACGGAAGAATTTATGAAACTGGTTGATGAGGAATGATTTTAGAATAAATTCATACTGTGCTTGAATTGAGTGGTCTTTTCTCCTTTTGCAGGTTTTCTGAAAATGTAAAGATGTTCATGTGCGATCTTGTAAAAGTCATAGTTCGAGCCGCGCCATGCTTCCCTAGTGCGTTTTGTCTTGTGCTGCACCTTGATGATATCTTCCTTCAAAATAAAACCAGCATCAAGGAACATGCGCAGTATGCTATGCGAAATAGGTATGTAATGTCTATGTCTTCTGGTATCACCTATCAGGATTGCGCAATGCTTTCCAGGCTTTACAACCCTGAAAGACTCTTCAGCAACTATACGCATCTCCCGAAGGAAGTTGTCTATAGATAATGCCGATAAATCAGCCTTGATCTGCGCCCTCGAATATGGAATTATGCCAGCATAAGGAGGATGAGTTGCAACCAAATCAATACTGTCATCCTCGACTTTGTTCAGGTTGCGTGCATCGCCAGAATACGTTTTGATTGTGACTTTGCTATCATAATCGAAATTAAGTCTGTCCAAGGCAACCATTACTGCGCTTGGGTTAACATCGACACCAATGGCATTCCTGCCCAAGAGTTTACATTCTACAAGAGTAGTGCCGCTGCCCATCATCTGGTCAAGAACAAGGTCTCCCTTCTCCGTGTACTTCCATATGAGGTTGTGCGGAATATACGGGCTCCAATTGCCTCTGTATTTTCCATCGTGCGTAGACCAGTCTCCCCTGTCAGGGAAGGACCATACTGTAAACGACTCGTGTTTATAACTCTCTGGAGGAGCATACTTGTCTATACGCAAGGACTGTCCGATAGGAATTGAAACGTTCTCTATCTTGACCTCTTTATGCCTCTTCACGAACTGCTGGAACTCTCTCTCTGTCACGAGTGTCATGCCAGAATAAGCTTGTTTCTCTATTTGTTCAATAGTTGCTGTTCTTTGCACCCTTGCAAATCATCATTTGATTATAAAACCGCTAGCGTTGATTGACTTTACCAAAAAATAAATTTGTTAGACCGTTTCGATCTCGATAAAAATTATTATTCTGAGAACGAATTAACGAAAACGCATAAATCACAAGATCAATATACTAGTGCTGTTAATAGGTTGATATGAGCAATGAGGGGCAGAAGAGAATAAGGATCGTTATTCACGAGCTGGACAAGGGCAAGTACAAGGGAAAGACCTCAAGAAACATAAGCGTCTTCGATAGCGCATCTGTAGACGAGGTGCAGAACATCGTCCTGAACGCTCTCGCTAGGTATGGAATAAAGCACAAGTACACGTGGTACAGCACCGAAGCACCTACCCAGCAGAGCAGGAACTAAAGCACGAAAGGGCTATTGCTGAAGTATGTGTGTATAGAGTATCTCCAGAGGTAACGATCTCGTTTTTGTTTTTAAAGCAGCCTTACAGCTTCCTGAACCGAGGGATGCATAGTTGGAAGCCTGAATATCCTTCCCACGGCGCTCGCAACGTTCTCTACCTTCCTCCTCTCTCCGTGGTTAACTATTACCCTTCTCAGCTTTGGTCTCAACTTGTTGATGTATGACATTATCTGGTTGTAATCGCTATGTCCGCTGAAGCCTTCTATCTTCTCTACCTGACAGTTGATGTCTATGACTTCGATCTTGCCGTCTCTGCCCATTATTGATACCTGCCTTGAACCGTCTAGCACTCTTCTTCCTAGGGTTCCGTTTACCTGATAAGATACAAAGACCATCTTGTTCTTGGGGTTTGATGCTATGGACTTGAAGTATTCTATTACTGGTCCGCCTTCCAACATACCAGAAGTTGCCATGATAATTGCTGGCTGATCTCTAAGTGCTTCGTCTCTGCCTTCAGCATGTTCTATTGTTGTAAAGTATTCCGAAGTGAAGGGATTGTCATCAGTTTCTAATATCCTCTGCCTTAACTCTCTTGAAAGATATTCTGGATAGGCAACATGCAGCGCGCTTGCCTCCGAAATCATTCCTTCAATGAAAACTGGCGCTTCAATAAGCTTTCCAGCCTTCATGTAAGAATCTATAACCATAAGAATTTCCTGTGCCCTTCCCACAGCAGGAACTGGAATCAATACCTTGCCGCCGTCTGCAAGCGCCTTGTTAATCGTATTTACAAAGTTGGCCTCTACCTCTTCTCTTGGGGCCATGATGTCTTCCTTGGCACCATACGTGCTCTCTATGATCAGGGTTTCAACTCTCGGATAGTTCCATGATGCACTCTCGAACAACTGGCTCCTGCCATATTTCAGATCACCCGTGTAAACGACATTGTGATCGCCGTTTCCAATGTGCAGGTGTACTGTTGAAGAGCCTAGTATGTGACCAGCATTGGACAGAACAAGTTTTACGTCTGGCGCAATATCTGTCACGGTTCCATAGGGCAATGTCATCGTGTGTCTGATCGAATCCTTGACATCGCGCTCCGTGTAAAGTGGAATCGTGCCTTCTACTGTAGCAACTTTTATCATGTCTGTCTGGATCAGGGTCATCAAGGGTAGCGTTGGCTCGGAACAATATACTGGGCCATTGTATCCGTACTTGAATAATACAGGCAAGAATCCGGTATGGTCAAGGTGTGCATGGCCTATCACGATTGCATCAAGTTCGTCCAAGTCTACGTTCGCCCAGTCCAATCTTGGAAAGGCGTTCAGCGATTCCCTAGCACCTGGGTTTATTCCGCAATCAAGCAGGATCTTGCTTTCATGAGTTGTAAGCAACATGCATGACCTGCCTACCTCGCTGAAACCTCCCAGCGTGAGAAGGCTTGCCTCTGCGGTTTCATCCAGCTTTGGTCTGAAGATCTTTTCTCCCACTTGTTTGTAGAACCTGCTCCTCTCTGGCACAGACATCTTTAATGTATAATTAACCTGCTGCATCATTTCAGATGGTATATGTGATGCCTTTCGTACCCGAATCTTCCATCCAGTCTTATCAACAAGATCGATAATGTTGAAACCGTTACTACCTTCCATTTCTGCCGGGCCGTTCACTATCCATGGTTTCTTTACTTCAACTATTACTTCCCCTAAAGCAGTGTCAAAGAACGTGCCCTTCAATTCGGCTTCCTTAGGCAAAACTTGAAGCAGGATGTTTCTTGCGTCTTCCTCGCTCTTCCTTATGGATTCATCGGTTCTGACCACTATGCGCTTCTTGATCATGTTGACCATGTTTGAAATTAACTGATTATTTTCCATAAGGTACCTTGGGTTCTTCGTGTATAGTGCGATTCTAGGACCTTCGTACTCAATCTTGGTTACTGCAGCGTCTCCGGGTATATTTTGCAATATAACACTCATTATGTTTTGACTCTGACTCTGCCCGTTCATCTTTTCCTGCATTATTATTCACTAAATCGTAACGATTGTTGCTTTCTCTTCTTTGCTCATTTCCCTGTAGCCCTTCTTGTCGATTATTGCTACGTCAACGCCATCGCCTGTTCCAGCATTCCTTCTTATTGCTGCTGCAATTGCCCTGGCAGCCACCTTTGAAGCTTCATCAACGCTCATACCTTCCCTGAACTCGCTCTCCAGGATTCCGTATGCTACTGGCGATCCGCTACCCGTTGATACAAACTTCTCCTTGTTCAAAGATCCAAAGAGATCGACGTTGTACATTGCCGGTCCTTCACTATCATGTCCTCCTACCAATATCTCTACAATATACGGCGCATATCTTTGCGAGAAGAATATGTTTGATGCCAGCCTGGCACATGATTTTACAGGCATCGGCATTCTACTTTCCAGCCTGTAGATGTTAGCGTGGTAGCGCAGAATATCAACAATGTTCTGCGCGTCCGCAACGCTTCCGGCAATTGTCATCGCAATATGTTCATCCAATTTGGCAAGTTTCTTCACATGCCTATGTGCTATGTAAAGAAAACCTGCGGTAGCTCTGGTATCTGTAGCTAGTACTACGCCGTCGGAGCATTCGAGCCCGACAGTTGTAGTCCCGTGTAGTTTGTTATGGTTTACATAATCTGACAAAATTGCACCTTCTCAGAACAAGCCAATTAAGATTTAACCACTTAAATAAGCTTTCGCTTTGCAAGTCAGAATTAAATAAAAGTCCACGCTAGATTGGATGATTTGTCAACTCATCTAATGGAGTTGCCGCGAAAGATACTGATCGGAGATGGTGTTATACAAGAACTTGGAAACTTTGTCTCTGATCTTGGTAATGTTAAGAATGTTGCAATAGTAAGTGGTGCGAGTGTGAAGGCAAGAGCAGGTGAGCAGTGTAGCAAGGCATTGCATTCTTGCGATCTGATGGACAAATGGTTTCTTACCAAAGTTGCTGACATGGATTCTGTAAATTCTGTTCAGAGCGGGATCTCGAAAGATGGTGTTGACATCATAATTGGTTTTGGCGGTGGCAAGTCTGTTGACATTGCAAAAACTGTTGCGTATAACTTGAACAAACCGTTTGTAAGCGTGCCAACTTCTGCATCGCATGATGGTATCTCCAGTCCGTTTTCTTCGATCAGGGGGCAGAACAAACCATATTCGATCAAGACAAGAACGCCGATAGGTGTTTTGGCTGATACTAGTATAATTGCAAAAGCGCCCAGACGATTGCTTGCTAGCGGTTGCGGTGATCTGATGGCGAAGGTAACTGCTATCAAGGACTGGGAACTTGCTAGGGATGAAAATGGTGAATATTTTGGCAACTATTCTGCAAATCTAGCATCTATGAGTGCTAAGATCATCATGCAGGAGTCGAAATCTATAGGATCAGGAAATAATTCAAGTGTAAGAACAGTTGTTGAAGCGTTGATCAGCTCTGGTGTTGCTTCCTGCATTGCTGGCAGCAGCAGACCGTGTTCTGGAGCGGAGCATCTGTTCAGTCATGCACTTGACTTTATCGCTCCCAACAAGGGATTGCATGGAGAAAAGTGCGGTATGGGTGCAATAATGATTGCTAGATTGCATGATATTGAATGGGAGCAGATAGTCAGGACGTTGAAGGATGTGGGTGCACCTACAACTGCAAATGAAATAGGTGTTGATGCAAATACTGTTGTGAAGGCGCTCCTAACGGCAGCAACTTTGCGACCTGAAAGATATACCATACTGAACAAAGTAAGTTTGAACGAACAGAAGGCGTTTGAACTTGCAAAGTCAACTGGAATAATTTGATCGTTGAATTTAGCAAGAATTAACCTGAGGATTGTGCCTGCGGTTCGTAAGTTTCTATGAACTTTATCTTCTTGACGCTGGTAACATACTTGAAGACATCATTGACAATTGCGCGTTTGATTACCTGCAAACCTTCCTGCATGTAGTTCTCGCTAGGCAGTTCAATGTCAAGGTTGCCTTCGTTTAATGTAATTTTCAACTTGCTTTCATCAATAGGTATCCTGCGCTTTATCAGAGCGGTTATCCTTTCATTGTCCTGCTCCAAGCGTTTCAACACCTGCAAGGCATATGTGATAGTTTTTCCTGCTAGTCTATGGTTGTAGTCTATCTGTACCCGTCCGGAACCAATGAAACGAATTATGCCAACCTTATCGTCAATTTCAATAGCATCACCAACCTTCACTTCTTCAGCCTTTTCCCCCAGCTTTCTCAATGGGATCATTCTTACCTTTTCTGGATCCCTTGCACCAAATCCTTTGTCGGGAGGAACTTCTACATTCATATTTTCGCCAACGTTTGCATTGGTTAGCGCTTCATCTAGACCCTTCAGGACCCAGCCGTCTCCTACTGATATCAATCGAGGTTCATAGGTTCTTGTCGGATCGTGGATGTTGAACTTCTTAGCATCTTCTTCAATGGTAGTGTCAAAAGCTTCATCTGTATCCTTGATCTTCGCTGTGTAATTCACCAACACTAGAGAACCCTTATCCAACGCCATAAAATCCGCTATTAAGCGACCTTATATTAACCTTGCAAGGAAAATTAATTATATTTTAGGCAAATGGTTTTTTGAACGATAACGCGTATTGCTCAAAACCAAATCTTGCATAGAATTTGTGCGAGGCTTTCCTTTCATTTCCTGATTCTAGTCTTATTCTAAAGCATCTATTCTTGCTCGCCTTGCTTATGCATGCTTCAATCAACTTCTTGCCTACTCCTTTGTTTCTATAATCACCATGCACAACTAATTCTGGAATCCACAATTCTGGTGTAGCATGGTTTAATCTTGGCAAGAGCACAACACTTGCGATGCCCACAATTTTGTTGGAATTGTTGTTAACGACGACAGCGACCAAGATATCTTTATCCTTGTGTGCAATGTGATTTCTTATAATCGTTCGAAATTTTGCTTCTTCCAGTTTGTTTCTGGGCTTGGGTCTTCCTAGCTCTACAAGCAGCTCCATTATATCTCCAATATCTTGATTTTTAGCCTGCCTGATTTGCGTTGTTATTATCTTCATGTAGTTAATTAATTTCTTAATTTTTCCTCAGCAACAGAAAGTGCATCTGAATTTATCTTCATTCCCATCATGCTAAGCGCTGATGAAATCGAGGAAAGCGTTCTCATTACATGATACCTACTTACTTCACCCATCGAACCAACTCTCCAGACCTTTCCCTTGAGCTCTCCAAATCCTCCTGCAACCAAGACCTTGAACTCGTTCGCAAGCAACGTTCTGAACTTCTTGTCTTCGATGCCATCGCGGTAGTTCAATGCTATTACTGTATTAGATCTAACATTTGTTTTGGCAAACGGTGTGAAGCCCATGCTGCTCAATGCGGAGTAGAAAGCATCTGCGCAGTTCTTGTGTCGCTTTATTCTTGCGTCCATTCCCTCCTCTAGTATCATATCAAGAGCTTCGTCGTATGCGAAGAACAATGGTAATGCAGGCGTAAATGGTGTTTCTGCTCCCTCGTCATAATATTTGAAGTACCTAGGTAGGTTGAGGTAAAGTGTTGGTGGAGGATTGTCTGTCATGAACTTTTTTGCCTTCGCACTTACCGATACTGGAGCAAGTCCTGGGGGTGTTGCAAGACATTTTTGACTAGCGGTGACGCAAATATCTACATTCCACTTATCAACTGGAAGTTCATCACCGCCTAAATTGGATACAGCATCAACTACGAAAAATGCGCCATGTTTAGAAGCTAGATTACCGGCTTTGTCGAGCCATGTTATCCTTGTTCCTGTAGAAGTTTCGTTGTAAACAACATAAAGCGCCTTTACTCCTTTATTGCTATCAAAAACAGCTTCGATTTGTTCGAAACTTGGCGTATCGCCATACGGTGCACTCACCCTTATAGCTTGACCGCCAGCTAACTCGATCATAGTAGCAAGCCTGCTGCTGAACTCTCCATTGACTGGAATTATTACCTTGTCACCTTTTCTGATGAGGTTTACTACTGATGCCTCAACGCCACCAGTGCCAGAGGTTGTTAGCACAACTAGATCGCTCTGAGTTTGAAAGACCTTCTTCGTCTTTTCCTGAATGCTTCTGTAAAGCTTTCTGAAATCATCACTCCTATGATTAATTATTGGTGCAGACATTGCTTGCATTACCCTATGCGGTACATTAGTCGGTCCTGGTATCATAACCAAATAATTTGGAGGGAATTCCACACCTATCGCTTACACGCACTTCAATCGGTTATTTATACGTAAATCTAGCTGGATTGCATTAATTTGATTCTGTTTACGCCATCTATCTCCATTATCATTTCCGCCACTTGTTTAGGCACTAGTTCCTTCCAGTTTTCACCACTGGCAATCCTCTTTCTTACTTCAGTTGCAGACAAAAATTTGCGTTTCAACATAGGTACCTTTACGACTTTCTTCTTATGCTTCTTGAAAAGCATCGTGCTGAAGGGATCGTTTGTAAATACAACATCATATCTGGGAATTAGCAAATCGATCTGGTCCGTCCAGCGAGAGTGATCATTAACATCGTTAACGGGAACAGCGAGCCATTTCTTGGGATTGATTTTCTCTGCATCCAGTGTCATCTTGATCATAACAAGCCTCTCTCCGGCAGTGAAGGGATTTCTTGGTTCATGACTTTTCTGCGCAGAACCTATGATTATCCAGAGCATATCGACCTTGCTCATGGCAAACTTTACTGCCTTCAGATGGCCCACGTGAAACGGCTGAAACCTTCCTACAAGGATTCCATATTTCATGCATAAACGTTGGTTTAGTGATTATTTAAACAGATTATGATGCGTAATTGTAAGTTATTTTTCAACAATGTATACCTTGTTCATCTTAGCGTCCTGTAAAGGAGCATCGTTTGCATCTCTTGGGAGATTTACAATATTATCTGCAACATCCATTCCCTCTATAACTTTGCCAAATACTGTGTACTGCTTATCGAGAAACTGTGAATCTTTGACAACAATGAAGAACTGCGAACCTGCACTATCAGGATCCTGTGCGCGTGCCATCGAAACTATTCCTCTAACATGACTCTTTCCGTTGAACTCTGCCTTTACAAAATAGCCAGGACCGCCCATGCCCCACCCCCTTCTGTTACTAGTCTTGGTGTTTGGATCGCCTCCCTGAATCATAAAACCTGGGATTACTCTATGAAACAACGTTCCGTCAAAAAACTTGGAATCTGCTAGTTTTACAAAATTTTCCACAGTCTTTGGAGCAACTTCTGGAAAGAATTCGATAACAATTTTCCCGAAGTTTGTTTCTATAACTCCGTTCTTCATTTCAGAAGGAGTGAGAATAGCGTTCTTAAGAGTCTTTCTCCTGTCAGAATATTTTATTCAAAATCACTTGAACGCCAATTAAAATACTTACCAATTATCATTCTGAGATGTTGTCTTTTGTACCTTCTGTACATTCTTTGTGCACCCAGTTTCCTTGGTTGTTCTTGGCTATTTCCTGACCCACCTTTATCTGACCTCCACATGCATTGCATGGAGTGTTGAAGCGTGCTTTCATACTTGTTCCTTGTTCATCCAGTATAATAATTAATATTTTTACTTGGAGCAGTTAGGGTTGGTTAGTTTCCTACATCTAGAGTCATGCGTCCAGCTTCCATTAAAGAAGAGCTGAAGATGTGCAATACCACCACTATAATCTACGCGCTGATGACCGTTTTTCGCCCCTGTGCTGACATTAGCAAGTGGACGCGTATTCTTATTTCCTCTTGGCACGCTTGTTTATCCGTTTCTAGCCTTAAGAATGCTTGTATTTGCCCAACTCATATCGGCCGCATAGTGTTTGATTCCGTACGAACAATGCGAGGGTTGCTTGCAGCTTAATTGTGTACATTCTTATACGCCCTGCTTATCATAGGATGTGTTGAAAGCAAAACATCTCGAAGATCCTTCAATAAATGGCATGTATGTGGCTATTCAGTTGTATCTCGATGGTAAAAGCAGCTGTGACGAAGTGGTTGGTATAATGCGGACTTCAGAGCTTCCTGCAGGAAAGCTCGCTGGAATTATGAGGCAACTTTCAGAATATGGCGACAGAGAAAAGTATTCATTTTTACGACATGAATGCAAGTTATTTGGTATGTACTGATGTTTGCAGGTCTGCCTTTGGGTGATGGCTAACGAGAAAGATAGATGAGAACATAAAGCGAATGAATGATTTAGCTATGCAAATAATCGATGTATCTGTACAACTGGCACAACCCTCAGATGGTAATCTTAAGTATCGTACTTCTATACACAAGCAGCAAAGAAATTCCAAGAACGAGTTTATCCGTGAATTAATGACACTAGTAGCGGAGTGTAGAAAAATGAAACTGACTAATGCTGATAAAGCGAAGTTCGATACCGCCATAACCAAACTAAACGAAAAACTCTATGAAGCAACGAGCATGACTATACTCTAGGGATCCCAAAAGAGTTTTATTACCTTATACAGGCAGGCATCTAGAAGTACCAAATCGCTGTTAGAATGTGGGCAGGAGAATTGGTATGGGGAGCGTGCCATTTCGCAAAATATCCTGCCTGCTTTCTAACGTCAATTTTCAAAGAAGCTAAGTTAGAACTTAAGTATCAGCTAAGCGATCATTGTATATTATGGCAAGTTCAGAACTCAAATGGTGTCCGAAAGGATGCGGGAAGGTAGGTCGTCCGCATAGTGAAGGGAAGTATAAATGCGAAAGATGTGGTTTTGAGTGGAGCCCAGAAAGTAAGGGGTCAAAGTGATGCCTTTCATGTGTTTAACATGCAACAATAGGCCAGAGTTTCAATCCAGCGAAAGTGCGGTAGATCATATGAAGAACAATCCATTCCATCAGATGGTATACTATGATGACAAGTCTATGGATGCTGCGCTGGATAAAGTAAAGAGCAAAACCGGCGAAGACGAAATGTAATCTATGGATTTCCAGTTGCTTTTAAGATGTTATCTGTGCTTCTGAAACATTTTCTTAAACCAAGACTTTGCCTGATGTATTCCAGGAATAGTAAAGTGTTTTGCAACGATTATCGGACAACTAAGTTGATTCAACAATCTCAAGAAGTGTTGATTACTGAAAAAGCTAAACTTACCTGTGGTTGCTTCTGCTATAACCAGCTCTGGCTGATATGCGTTAATACTTGCCAAGAGCAAATTCGCAAACTTTTCGCTACTGTTCTTGGTCTTCTCAGACACCTTCACTTCCGTATACTCAAACGCAATCTGATCCAAATACTCCTTCTGCTGAATAGTAGCAAGAACTTCCGTTTCCTTGCCTCCAACATCTTTGCTGATCAATGATAACACGTTAACCTTGTACCTTCCAGAGTGTTCCAGCCAGCTCATGGCTTTCAACGCTAGATCAGAATGTTCGCTAGCATCATACAGAACTATCATGTTCTTCTTTTCAGGTTCCTGTATTACTGGTTCTTTTGTTTCAAGCGGAATATCCATTCCGCCTGTTCTTATGGCTAGAATGTCACAGGTTACCAGTGTTTGAAGTTTCTTGCTGTTTCTCAGAGTCTCGAAATCAGTAATGACCAGACTGATTCTCTGTTCTTCAATTGTTGCAAGTATAGCTTCTTCAGTCTCGTGGGAAATTCTAACAAGGTAATGATTCAAAATATTGGTTTCATCTAGCATTTTCTTCAAGGGATCGAATGATTTCTTGGCAGCATCTGCAAATGCTGTCCCTGCAGAGAGCGGAGTTTGGTTAGGAACTGTTATCACCCTTAAAATGCTGATCTCGCCGTCATTCTCCTTGGCAACTCTGATAGCATACCTAATCAATCTGTCGGGGTTTTCCGGAGTAAAGGGAACAAGGATGCGGTAATTCTTTCTCTGTATATCTCCGGAAGCCGTGACCAGAGGAGCATAATGTTCGATCTCTTTCCTAAAAGTATACATGCGGTAAAGTGCAAACCCAACTAGTACCCATAAGATAGTGATGGCCCAGCTCAGAGGCTGAGTAACCAACAGATAGACTGCAAGGCCTAGGTCAAGAAATACTGCCATAATTGAAATTACAGGAAAGTACGGCGTTTTGAATCCGTAGTCAAGTTTGTCCCCGTAGATCCTGCGTATATTGATAACAGCTACATTGACTTGGGCGAACAAAAGCAGGAAGACGACGCCAGCAGCGACTGCTATTTGTTCAAGAGGAAGGCCGTAGGCGACGACAGCCATTATAATGCCTGACACTATGACAGCAATGTGAGGAGTTCTATTTTTGGAATGAATCGAACTAAGAAGGTGCGGAAGATTATAGTTCCTGCCCATTGCAAAAGCTACTCTAGCAGAGGAAAATGTGGTAGCATTTAATGCAGCTAGGGTCGAAACGATACCTCCGCCTAGAATGATCAATGCTCCATACGGTAGGAGTAGCTTAGCAGCATTCACTATTCCAAGTTCAGCGTGTTCGCCTAGAAATTTCCATGAGGGAATATTCTCAGGAAATATTGCACCTATAGCAACAAATGCAACAAGGCAGTACAGAGTAACGACAACGGCCATAGAGATGAATATCGCCCGAGGTATGTTTCTCTTCGGATTTTTGACTTCTTCCCCACTCTGGACTATTATCTCATATCCTTCAAATGCGATGAACGTCAGACCCATAGCCGCTGCGATACCTGCAATGCCCATCGGCATGAAATCTCTGAAATTTGCCGTCCAATTTGGATTAGTATTCATGACCCATAAACCGGCTACAATTAAGGCTGCAAGCGCTCCCAGCTGAATCAGTGTTACTATGATTCCGGTTCTGCCAGTTTCCTTAGTTCCCTTGACATTTATGTACGTAAACGCAGCTACCGCACCGACTGCTAACAATTTATCGACAGGAACAATTCCGATTGACTGTTGCTCTCCTAAAATGTTCGTCATCTGTAGGAAACCTAAAAGAAAAGCACCAAAACCAACTGCATAAAGACTACCCGCCACTATATGCGCAAACCATGCCATCCAACCGCTGATGAATGCATTAGGTCTTGGTAGTCCCTCTCTTACCCACAGGTACCCACCACCAGCCTCCGGCTTGGCAGAACCCAATTCGGCATACGACATGGCAGTGAAAAGCGTAATTATTCCGTTAACAATGAACGCTATAATGACGGCTCCGCCAGCTAGTCCTATAGCAGTACCGGTAAGGTTAAAGATAGATCCCCCTATCATGCCAGCAATTCCAATCATTATGATATCTAGCAGACCGAGGGAGCGCACAAGCTGGTGTTCAGGTTGACGTTCAGAGGATGACAATACTAACAAAATCGACTTATACATAGGATTAAACCTTTCTCCACGTGTAAAGCCGCGTAAACACGAATAATGGTCACGAAGCTAATCCTCATTGGTTCCCATTTTCATATGTTAATTATTTTTATTACCAGGTGATAAGACCTGTATGGATTTCATCAAGATTGATGGAGGTTTTGGCGAGGGTGGGGGTCAGATCCTGCGCACCTCTGTCGCGCTTTCTGCGATAACAAAAAAACCAGTAGAGGTCTTCAACATTAGGGCGAAGAGGGACAACCCCGGGTTAAGGCCGCAGCATGTCACATCGATAAAAGCCGTTGCTTCACTTTGTGATGCAGATGTTGAAAATCTAAGTGTTGGTTCAAGCATGATCAGGTTTTCACCAAAAGAGATGCATAGTGGTTCGATGAAGATGGATGTAGGCACAGCGGGGAGCATAACAATGATACTGCAGGCAATAATTCCTGCAGTAAGTTTAGCGAATAAGAAGGCAGACGTTGAACTTGTTGGTGGCACTGATGTCAGATGGAGTCCAACTTTCGATTACATGCGCTATGTTTTACGAGCAGCTTACAAAACTCTTGGAATAAATTTTGATATCAATGTGCTGAAACGAGGATACTATCCTGTTGGTGGAGGTGTAGTGAAAGCTTCGATAGAACCTTGCAGTAAGTTGAATGTGTTTGATATGGTCAGTGCCCCAAAGATAGAACCTAAAATGATCAGCGTCTGTTCATCACTTCCCAAACATGTTGCCGAGAGACAGATAGCATCTGCGCTTTCGAGGCTGCAGAAGGAAAATGTAAAGTGTAATTCTTACTCAGCATCTTTCGAGCAGTCGCATTCACCAGGTTCTTCAATACTCATCTATTCTACAAGTGATTACGGGCCATTCATAGGTGGAGATTCTATAGGTGAAAGAGGCAAACGCGCAGAAGAGGCGGGTTCTGAAGCCGCTGACAAGTTTCTTGATGCTTACCTAAGCAATGCTCCTATCGATCCTTACCTTGCTGATATGCTTGTGCTTCCCTTATCCCTTGCTAAAGGTAGATCAAAGTTTGTTGTCAATAAGGCTTCGCAACATTTAAGCACAAATCTTTACATCGCAAGCAAGATCGTTAACTGTAGCTATGAGATAAGCAAGTACAACAGTAATTACATTGTAACGGTCGAAGGTAAACATTAGATCGAATCCAACATAGCTGCAAGAAGTAATATTACAACCGATCGTCCAATCCAAGTAATGAATCTAAAATTAGCATTTTATACGTTGCAATTGGGTGGTCTATTTATGTGTAGTTTAGCTGGAAAGGTTTTAATGCAAAACCAATTCTAGCTAATTATGTGATACTTTCACGGGGCAAAATTGTAATCATCGCTATCTTTGTAGCAATAGTAGCTGGCCTTGCAGGTCTGATCACATTTACAGGTCAGGCGACAAAAGAAGTCGAGGGGAAGGTTGCAGTTACGCTAGAAAATGTGAAGATGAAATCACTTGACGAACAAACAAAGGTCATGACTTTACAAGTAGATTTTAATGTAACTAACAACGCAGATATGACACTCACAATTTCGAAGATTGATTACGAACTTTTTGCGAATGAAAAATCATTGGGTCAAGGTTTTCTGTCTTATGAAAGCGCTCCTCTGGTAGGAAGACCGCCGCTCTTCTCAGATGCATCCACTACATTACCATCTGACTTTAAACTGAACTATTCAGAAGAGGTTAGCGATGTGTGGAACTTGCTGGCAGCGAGTCCAGAAAATGACAGTATATCATGGAAGGCAAAAGGCACAGCTGAGATAGAATCGGCTTTGGACTTCATTCCCATTGAGTTTGAATCGTCGATCTAGTATCCGTTTACCTGTCTCTCCCTGTTTACCAGGTTTTTCTTCTCGTACTCATGCACTATGTCTTCTGGTCGCATGCCCAGTTCGATTGACGCGTGCACAACGAAATGCCATATGTCAATGAGCTCCTCCCTTGCCTTTCCCTCATCAAATTTTACGGGTATCTTCCACCATTTCCAGTTCGTTAACCTTTGAAGCTCAACTGCTTCGTGTATTATTGCCGTACACAAATTAGAAATCCGTTCTTCCTTTGTTGCTGGCATCCTGTTTTGCTTCATCATTGACACAAAATCCTTCTGCATCCTGAATATAGCTTGAAGTGTGTCTTCCACGTGGAGCATTCTTCCTGATGGGTTATTAAGAATTTCTGGTTACACTTTACAGTAGAAACGCAATGCAATTTGCATTTTTTACTTCTTTCTGGTGAATATCTTGCTAGCAGCAACGCCAGCTGCGAAAGCCATTACACCTGTTCCTGCCAAGTAGATAGACTGGTCTTGCTCGCTTGCTTTGGCACTAGGAACTGTCTCATGGGTTTGCGTTACCTGTTTTGTTGTGTATGAAAACGGTTCTCCTAGATTCAGCACTACAACTTTTACTTTGCCAAATGAAAATTCATCGACATACTTCTTAAAGTCTTCAATATCCTTCACTGTTGAAACACCAGAAAACTCTCCTGCCGATGCCAGATAATGTGTTGGTATTGCTATATCTGGTCTAAGAAGTCTAGTTGCATAACCAGCCTCCCTTGGCCCCATGGAGAACTGCGCATCAGTGATCGATATGAGCGCTATATGGGGATCATATAACCTATGTATCAATGTCATGTCGCTGAATATTGCTGTGCCTCCAGTATGCCAGATCCTTACACCATTGAGCTCGATTATCATGCTTACAGGCCAAGGCGTGGAACCGTGCAGCGCAGGTGTTGCAATTATCCTGACATCGCCAACAGTTACCTTTCCTCCATAGCCAATTCGCAGAACTACATTCTGATTAATGTCTCTGCCGATGAGCTCTGGTATCATCCAGCTCCTCGCAAGATCCGATTGTGTAACTATCCTGTACTGTAGCTCCACTTTCTGGAATGCAGCTGCAAGTTCTAGCAGGTCGCCGATTTCATCTGGATGATCGTTCGTCAGAGTTAGTACAATATCTTTAGCGTTCTTTTCCTTCAGGAACTTGGCTAGTGCCTCAGGACTCTCGTATTGCGGCTTCAGTTTTACGCCAAATGCTATTGATTGGTTGTATTTCCATATGTTTGGATTCGTATATACGACAGAGGAATAGTCTGGTGTTGCGATTTCAAATGTGGTAAAACCGAACCATGTTAGATTTACCTCATTTTGTTGTGCCTTAACATTTGTAGTTGGTAAAGTTGCAGACAGTAGCAGAATTATTGCTGTTGTGATAAACATTGCCTTTGCTTTTTCTTTAGTCATTGCAACTCGTACAATGAGGCAAAATTTAAGGTTGCTATGTTGCAGATTCGAACGATTGTGTAGGGTCAACTTTTGGTTGTCAAAACCTTAATAATCCACAATCGGTGCTCGATACTCATGTCTAGAGAAGGGAAAGGCAAAGTTGCTGCAGGAAGAGCGGCAAAGCTGAAGGCTATTGCATTGTCAGAAAATAATACTTTCAGTGAGCGAATGCGAGCCATTGATCTGCTTGGCGAGTTGGGTGACGACGCTTATGATACTCTTGCGGAAATCGCTGCAAAAGGTCACACTTACAGCGAGCGGATGAATGCTCTGGACATGCTAGAAAAGATTGTAAGAGCTAAAGATTAATCGCACTAAGATACTGTTATTGTTGATTCTGCAAATTCCCCTACAGGAACAGGGTGCGACAAACTTTCCCAGAGAAAGATCTGCAATGTGTAAGTGCCTCCTTGTTCTGGAATCCATGATATCGCGGTATCCAGTGATTCTAATGCCGGAATCTGGCTTGACATCCAGAAGAGCATTACAGGACTACCGCTGGAATCCTTTATCTGATATATACTGATGAACTTTTGCTTTGTTCCCAGATTATTCTTCATTATTGATTGCAAGAATACCATTTTACCAGCCTCCACATCAGAAACTGGTTGGTTGCTTTCATCCACTAGCGTTACTTGTGAAATGCTTATTGAGCTGAGTTCTGCCACATTCATATTCGCTTCTACTGCTTCGTAAACCGGTATGAATTTCTCTCCGTTCTCCTTCAACATGGAAACATAATCATTGCTTTCGACAACAAGTGAATAGTAACCCATTGCCTTGGGATGGATCATGAACACCCACCTAGCGTTCTCGCCTATGGATAATTGTGTGCTCACAACCTGCGAGTCATATCCATAGAACTCGCCTTGTGTATCATACCAGATCACTGCGACCTTGACGGATCTCGTGACGGCATCACCGCTATTTGTTACGTAACCGCTGGTCTCCGTGTGTGCATGCGGTTCGCTGGAGTGATGACTATGGTGCTGACTCTCATAGAATGAACCCATGTAACCTACAGTTCTTGGATCCCAGTGGGTGACTGTGAAAGCGTTTATTTCAGAAAAGTCGAATTTCTCAGACTTCGGATCCGCAGCACTCCAACTCAGGGAAAGAGTGTAAGAAGCTACCCTCATCCCAACGCTTCTATCACTTATGGGGATATCGAAGGGAGTCACATACCCTGGCAACAATGTTCTGACAATTGTAAGGGTATCGTAAGATGGAATCGAGTTTCCCTGCTCGTCTAGAAGATTGGCCTTAACATGCACAAGGCCTACTGGGCTAGTCCCAAAATTTTCAACTGTGCCTACTATGTGTACGAGAGTAGAACTGTCAACATACTTTTTATGCGCTGTAATCCTTACGGGATCCTCTGCAGATACATTGCCGTACGTAAGGGTACTTATTGATAACACAGCAATTAGTATGAGAGAGAGCAGTTTCGAGGCCATGTCCCACTTCGCATACGGATGTTTGCTTATAAAGTTAACACTAACACAATTTGATCATAGGATCAAATGGAAGGATAGTCTATGTAAACTATATCCAAAAAAAGAGGAAAGAGTTAGACGGTTCCTGAAAGCATGGGTACGCCCTTGCAGTCTTTACCGTTTACAATATCAACCGTAACACCTGGCACAGTTATGCTTGATCCAGTCAAGGTTTCCTTGAGATGGCCGATAGATAATCCTAATTCTTCAGATGCATGTATTATTGTAAGTTGACCGATTGAATTTCCATCCAAGCATGCAGTCAACGTATCTATTGGTTGATCCGTAAGTATGTTTACAACTGCTCTAAACATGGGCTCGTTGTCTCCTATCTTCACCAGAATAAGTTGTGCAGAGCCGAAGCTCGCTGATTCGATATCATCTGATTCCAGACCTATCTTGAGCGCTACAACTGCCTTGTCGAGCTTTCCAAAGTACTTTTCGGCGTTGTCTATGTTTTCCACAAACTCATGCTTGCCTTTCTTCTCTACTGCTTCCCTGACTTTCTCAGCTATCTTTCCGGTGGGTTTTGTCTTGAATTCTTCCTTTTCTTGATGTTTGCCTTCAGACTCGACCTTGAGTTCAATATCATCATAGTTGAGTTTTACCTTCTGCAGTTCTTCCACTATGGAAGCAACTATTTCACTGGTTTCAGTTGCGTTTACCGTGAATTTGTGCCTGAACTCTACCTTAGCCTTACCATCCTCGATCTTCACATTCACTTTTAGCTCCTCTTTCTCCTTCATTTGTTCATCATCATCTTCTGTTTCTACCTCAAGTACATTGGAAATGGTTTCATTATCCAACCTAATGTTAGTCAGGATTTCCTTCAGGAGTGATTCTTTATTGGTCGAATTTGATGTAAATTCTATCTCTACCGTAACCTGTGTGAAGTTACCAATTATCTCTCCCTCTACCTTGATATCTTTCTCGTCAGTTTCAGTCTCAGTATCTGTTTCTTCCTCATGCTCTTCTTGCTCCTTATCATTGTCGTTATCGTTGTTATCATCGTTATCATTATTGTCATTATCATTTTGCTCTTCTTCATGCTCTTCTTCGTCATCTTTTTCTGAAAATGTATTCAATACAGATGTGGATAGAATGGCTGTAGTCAATAGCGCTATCAGTCCGATTGCAATGATCTTTCCGTAATCGATCTCGGATTTCATTGTCAAAGATATACTTCACTGCTTATATCAGGAATCCTATGGAACGAATGGAACGACATCTTCCGTTCCGGTTCTAGTGTTTACTGTGTTGATCATTAGTTGGAGATCCATTCTTTCCTGATCTGTAAACTATATTCTGGAATAATACCGCTTGCGCATAAACGATTTGGTGGGCCGGGAGAGATTCGAACTCTCGACCTCCGCCGTTTTCTTCGCTAACGCGAGTCAGAGCGGCATCCTAACCAGCTAGACGACCGGCCCATGTACAGACACAAAATTCAGCCTTTATTATATTTGCTATGCACAAGCTTTAATTTTCTTACAGTATTTGAAAACGCATGAGAAAGATCAGCATCTCTTCTACACAGTTTGCACTCAGACCCTTCAAGAATTTCTCCTCTTTCAAAAATAGCGTCGTAAAGATGCTCGATAAGACGAAGGGTTCGGATTTTGTAGTATTCGGCGAATGGTTCACGCTGGGCCTGCTTGCAGCAGAAATGGAACTTGGCAAGGCAAGCTATGCAGACATTAAGAAGGTCTCAAAATTCACGACTGATTATGCTGAACTATTCAGCAAACTTGCAAAGGAAAGACAACAGTTCATCGTAGCAGGGACTACAGTTGAAGAGTACAACGGTAATTATTACGACACGTGTTTCATGTTTGATTATGATGGAACAGAGTACAGGCATAGAAAGACACACCTCTTCCCGCTGGAGAGAGAAGAATGGGGCATGTCCGAGGCTGACATCATCAAGGTTATAGAAACCAAAAAGGCGAAGGTTGGTATTTGTATATGTTACGAATCGCAAATACCAGAATGCTCCAGATCTTTATCATTGAAGGGAGCGGAAATAATATTCTGTCCGTCGCTGACGCTTACAGAAGCTGGTTACAATAGAATAAGACATTCGTGCGAAGCAAGGAGTATCGAAAATCAGTTGATCATAGTGATGAGCAGCACAGTAGGAGATCTGAGTCCAATGAAGGTGAAAGGTATTGGTAGATCATCTATATTATCACCCTGCGATAACCCGTGGCCCAGCAACGGAATATTGGCAGAAGGAGAAATGAACAAAGAAATGATTGTAACTGCTGATGTGGAGCTTGATGCTATTTACACAACACGTGACAAGGGAGCTGCAAGGCCGCACAAAGACAGGATCAGAAGGTCATCACTATACAAAGAATGGTTCGATTACTTTCCTAGGCATACCTAGCTCAAAATTGTTCTAAATCATCGTGATAATAGTTATAAATTTGATATATAGACAAGATCGCATGCAGGAAGATTTTTCGCAGGACGAGAAAGATGGTTTGTATAAGGCCATACACTCTAGAAGGGATGTAAGGGAGCAGTTCAGACATGAAAGCATTCCTGACGATGTTCTTCTTCGCATGCTTGATGCTGCACATCATGCGCCATCAGTAGGCTTTTCGCAGCCATGGAACTTTATATTGATCAAAGATATGGAAACGAAAAGGAAAGTCAGAGAATCATTTGATAGGGAGCGCGAAAGATCCTCGCAGCTTATAGATGATCCTAAACGTTCAACCTATCTTTCATTGAAACTCGAAGGCATAATGGATGCGCCAGTCAGTTTATGCATTACATACGATCCAACGAGGTTTGGTCCCTTCGTCATAGGTCGGACAAGTATACCCGAAACTGGTGTGTATAGCGTTTGTTGCGCCATACAGAATCTATGGCTCGCTGCTAGGGCAGAAGGGGTCGGTGTTGGCTGGGTGAGCATACTAGATAACGATGATTTGAAAGCCATTTTGAATATTCCAGAGCATATTGTTCCAATTGCTTATCTCTGCTTGGGATATGTAACGCATTTTGAAAAAAAGCCAGATCTGGAACGCGTTGGATGGCTACCGAGACTGCCCTTGAACGATGTCATCTATTTTGAGAAATGGGGCACGAATGACGGCAACGGATGGCAGAAACTACAGACAAGATTAACAGAATCGTGATCTCGAGTTAGAAAAACATTGATCATTATGCTTGCTAATTCTTAAATCTAGGGTAAAAGCAGTGTGCAACGCGGGCTCGTAGCGCAGTATGGACAAGATATAGTTTCTCCAGAAAGCGCGGCAGCCTCCTAAGCTGTAGGTCGTGGGTTCAAATCCCACCGAGCCCGCTACGTTAGTGTCGCTTAAATGAGATTTTATTAGTATGTTATGTATGGATAACAGCGAGGAGCCAATGACTATATTCAGAGATGCACTTCATAATCGGATAACGCGAGGCGTGTATGAAAAGAGACTTGACCAGTTCTTCAAGTTCCTAAGTCTGGAAGGAGAAACGATAGAGGAAAGAGCTCAGAAGTTTTTCTCGAAGGCTAAGAGTAATCCTGCTTGGGTAGTGAATTGTATAATGAATTATATGCGCTATCAGAAGCAGAGAGCGGAAACTGGGGAGATCTCTACATCAACCTTGCAGAACTACTATAAACCTATCAAATTATTTTGCGAGATGAATGATATCACATTAAACTGGAAGAAGATAACTAGAACTCTTCCCAAACGAAAAAGCCATGCGTCTGATAGAATACCAACCATAGAAGAAATCAAGAAGTTGGTAGACTACCCAGACAGGAGATTGAAACCAGCTATTCTGGCGATGATGTCATCTGGAATCAGGGTTGGAGCATGGAATCATCTAAGATGGGGTAATATAATGCCAATTAATGATAAAGATGGTACTCTTCAAGCTGCCAAACTTGCTGTTTATAGCGGCGAACCTGAAGAGTACTTTACTTTCATCAGTCCAGAAGCATATCAAGCGGTAAAGGAGTACATGGATTTCAGAGCCAGTCATGGTGAGTCTATCACTAAAAGTTCTTGGGTGTTAAGAGATCAGTTTGATGTTACAGAGACCAAGGGACTTGCCACCATACCGAAGCAGTTGAAGAGTTCTGGATTAAAGAGATTGATAGAACGTGCTTTGAAAGCTCAAGGGATAAGAAAACCGCTAGAGAAAGGCAAGAAGAGACATGAGTTTCAGGCTGACCATGGATTTAGAAAGTATTTCAAGACTGTTGCTGAACGCCATATGAAATCATTGAATGTAGAGATACTTATGGGTCACTCTACAGGATTAGCTGATAATTATTATCGTATACCCGAAAAAGAATTGCTTGAAGAATATTTGAAAGCTGTACCTGATTTGAGTTTATTTAATTCTCCACGGATTGTAGAAGAGGAACGCCTAATGAGTATAGAAAAGCGTATGGAAAGGATGGAAAGCGTTGAATCTGACATGATAGAGTTAGTGACTGAACTTGTTAGAAATGGTAAACTTACACCTAAGGATATGAGAGGTCGTTTTCCTTCACTCCAAAAGCATGTTATCGCAGTTCAAGAAGACTTTCTAGACTACTAAAATCGTATTTGTCCCCTCTCTATTGCTCGTAATAATTTCTTCACTTCTGATTCATTGTCTTTCTTCTTAATACGCTCATTATTGTTATCAGATATCTCTCTCAGTATCAATCGTCTAACGTATTCGGCTATAGTGCAACCAGATTTGTTGCATTTATCCACCAATTTTTCCCATTCTGCATTGCTAAGTTTTGTTGATACTACCGTCATCTACCATCGTCTACCCGTGAATTTTGAAGGTAAATCAGAGTATAACATGACATACCTATGATCAAGACTATGGATATCTCTTGCTTTAGGTTCTAATTTTAATGGATTCGCTTCTTAAAGCAAATGAATAGGGTTCTATCTCTAGAGGCGTGCATGCAATTGTATTCAACTGTAGCTAACCTACTCATGCTAAACAATAGTTCTCTTAAGCAAGTACCGAGCAGATTAGGGTATGACAGAGGATTCATCAGAGTCGGAAACCTTGGTTGCATCGACCTACATTATGCCATTGCTGGACATTGTAACAAAGAAAAAAGAAGAACTCCAAACACTTGGATTTACAGATCCAGATATAGAAGCGATAAAAGACCTACTGAAGAAACATTGGGAAGACATGGATAAGGCTTTCAATAAAGTAAAAGCACATTCCGAGGAAAATTATCGGTTAAACATTCGTATCAATAAAGCAATAGTTGTCATAGGTATTATTTTACTCTCTACCTCCATAGCATATAGTTGGATAAGGGGAATAGACCTATTCAGTGCTATAACTTCAGGTATCGGTGTTGCTGATTTTGTGGCACTCTTCTTAGTTAACCCACAGAAAAGCATAAGAAAAGTTCTTGGCGATTTGCTTCAGATACAAATGATCTATAGAACATGGGCTATACAAGTGATTGGGGCTGTCTTCCGTTGGATAAAAAATAATGATAAAGACGAAGAGATGGAGAAACTCCAAAACTCACTTGCCACTTTTACTCGGGATGCAGTAGAGTTGATAGAGAAAAATATTGGAACTGATAAAAACGACTAGCAAGATTTATGGTTGCCAAACATCGCCCACTTTTGAACATCGAAGAAAATCGCCCTAAGAGTGAACAGTACCCTCCATTTAGATAATTAAATTACAATTAGGCAAGGCTAATCTTTCAAGATTCGAATCAACACTCTTCATGTAGGCAGAAGAAAGAAAAAGGTCAGGCATTAACAAGAACCCAAAAGGGGAAAGTTCTTTAGAATGTTCCAAGAATGTGAAGGAAGTTAGGATAGTAAAGTCTATGGGCAAGTTGAAAAAAGTAGGTATCGGCATAGGTATTGTAATAGCCGCATTCTTCGTATTGGTAATTGCAGTAGGAGTATCGAGCCAACACAGGGAAAATGAGCTTAAAGAAACTGAAAAGATTGCGACGTTAACACCAGAAGAAGTCAAAGCAAAATCAATAGAAATTACCTACGATGACTTGATGAGAAACAATGAAGATCATGTTGGTAAGATTGTGCATTATCAAGGAAAGATCATTCAAGTGCAAAATGTATATGGAGATACTTATGTGCTGAGGGTTGGAACGAGCGATGCACCATACTATTTTGGTGACATCATATGGGTAAACTATGCTGGAAAAAGAGTTTTGGAAGGTGATATTATTGAATTTTGGGGGAAAGTAAAGGGTTTGAAGGATTACACGGCTGTTCTAGGAAATAGTGTTACCATTCCCGAGATAGACGCGTCTATCTTGGATGTTGTTAAGAAACAAGGAAATACGGAAGCCAAAACAGAGACCAAGACTAACTCAGTCTCGAAGACAGAACTCAGGAATGTTACAGCACATCCACTGATCCCAGTAATCAATGAAGAATCGGCATACACGATCACGTTCGCTATATCAACTGAGCTTGTAGATGTAAAATCAGAAGAAATAACATTTCCAGATGGATTTAATGTCAGCAATGCGAAGATGGTAAATATTGAAGCTGCACAATCTGGCTTTCCCATTGGTAAATTAACTGCGTCGGGTCAAACTTTGATATGGAACCATGATATAGCATATAGACCTGCTTGTTGCTTGCTAGTTAAGATGACGATTGCCGATATAGTCAATGGACATACATTGGACAATCAAATCAGCATAGTTACGAAAGACAGAAACGATGTAATAATAGACGGCCCTTCTACAGCAACATTTCAGTTGTCTGGGTAATAGGGGCTATGGGTTCTTATTTTGATGAAAAACATGTACAAGTTGGTACCCAGATCGGTACGCCGTATATTACCCCTTTAATGTCGTGGGTTCGGTTGAATTTGAACCATCGTTGGGGGCGGGAAATAGCCGCCCAAAGGCTACAAAAAATCCTTTTTACGAACCGTTATCGTCACTGAAACCACCGAGCCCGCTTACATGCATTCAGATAACTAAACACATGTATAGTATTGTCTAAGAAATTAAAGCCATGGCAATTGAAGTTACTCAAGTAATTCAGGATTTTGCGATCATAATGATTGTTGCCTCTATCATGGCTTTAATTTCTTACCGACTGAAGCAACCCATGCTCATTGGCTATATTGCTGCGGGTATGATAATCGGACCTTACACACCACCATTCGGTTTCATACTGCAACCTGAAATTCTGAATTTGCTTGCTGAAATAGGAATAATCTTGCTTTTGTTTGTAGTAGGTCTTGAATACCCAATAGCAAAGCTTCGAGCTGTTGGAAGGAAGGCATTGATAATTGCATTATCCGAGGCTTTTGGAACTTTTGCTCTCGGTTATATTGTAGGTCAGGCGATGGGTCTGGCTTTATTTGACAGTCTCTTTCTTGCGCTTTCAATCTCAGTAACAAGCACTGTAATTGTAATGCGTGTATTAGAGGAGCTTGGGATGATCAAAGATGAGGCATCGTATCTTCTCTTGGGCGTTGCAGTGATCGAGGATATTATCATAGTGTCAATGCTGGCGGTACTGCAATCGGTAGCTTCGACAGGTCATCTTTCGATTCAAGAAATAGCGATATCAGTAAGCTTGGTCCTGGCATTTATAGGCGGTGTACTTTTCATTGGCTCAAAGACAGTACCCAAGTTCGTAGACCTTCTAGGCAGGACAAACCACTCCGACTTGGTTGTTGTAGGCATATTAGGTGTGGCATTTGGACTCTCGTTTATAGCAAATCAAATCGGAGTATCAGTTGCGACTGGTGCGTTCTTTGCCGGAGTGCTAGTCGCTGAATCCAAATCTCAAGCTGTTGCCAAGATGTTAGCGACACCGCTAAAAGATATGTTTGCGGCATTGTTCTTTGTATCTGTCGGTGCACTTATGGATATCACCTTGTTGCCATTGTTCATAGCACCTGCGTTAATCCTTATCGCAACATCGTTTGGAGCCAAATTTATCACAGTGTATCTGTCTGCAAAGGCGCAACGTATTTCCAAGAAGGCATCTATGAGAGCCGGCTTTGGTCTTTCAGCATCAGGTGGTGAGCTTGCACTTGTAACAGCCAAAGGTGGTGCAGATGTTGGGGCTACAAGTTCTTTCATTCTACCTATGGTAGGGGCAATGACCATTGTCACTACTTTCCTGACACCTTATGTTATCAAGCTTGGATGGAAGTTTACAGATTCACTAAAGCAAGAAGAAAAGTGATTCACCATAGAAGCTAGGATAGGTAATTTGTTGACGATAATCTCTCTTGTGAACCATTAGCGTCACTGAAACCACCAAACCCGCTACAACCGTTGTTCCGAATGCTGTATCGAACCATTGTCATCGAGGTTGCTGATGAAATATCTTCTCTGGTTTGATCTTCAGAATAACCCTTGTTTCGCTGGGTGAGCGAAACGGATACTTGTCAACACCAAAATATTTTTTTGCGAGCTTATCGATGTGTTCATCCGCACCCTTACGGGTCTGTTCTATGACTCTTCCTCTAATAGACACCATGTTGTACGGATTGTTATGATCAAATACTGAGACTGCTACACGAGGATCTCTTGACACATTCTTATGCTTCACCCTGCCTTCTGCCGTATTGACCAGAATTGTATTTTGTTCCAAGTCTACCCAAGTTGGAGTAATTTGAGGCGAACCATCATTCATAAGGGTAGCAACAAAAGCAAAGTTCTTTCCTTCCAAAAGTTTAGCAACTTCAGGTGTGATAGTGTTGTTTTGACTCATGATCTTTTCACTAATTCCGAAGTTGACAAACTAGAATATAAGGTAGATACTAACTCTATGATGCTAGTTTGCCTTACCGAAGTGCATAACCACAACTATTGCAGAATTGCAAACTAACTTGATTTACAGCACCACAATATGGGCATATCGGTTCTCCACTTTCGGTGGTTTTTACTTCTATAACTCGTCCCTCCATCAATGGTAACTGCGTCTTCTTTTTGGGTTTGATAGACGCGAATAATTTTTCAATTACAACCTTGGCGAGGTCTGCTAATTCATGTGGATCACTAACCTGCAAGAAAGTAACAGTTGACATTCCATCTCTAATAAAATGTACATCGCCTATTGTTCTACTATCCTGACTTGCCTTCATTCCAGTCCCAACAAACGTTCCAATTCTATCCGATCCAGAAGTTCTTTGATTTTTAATAATGACATCATCTACAAAGATCAGCGGAATCCTTCCAGAATCATGTTTAAGGAAATCATAGTAAACAGCTCTGAAATTTGTCAATGCCTCAAGCCACCTAATGCGCTTGTTGGCAATTCCTTCGACCTTAGCATTTATCCAAAGCAGTTCTTCACCTTCAGACAGAAAGGGTGCTTTGTAGTAGAGTTGTGTCATTCTTGTCCTCCCATCAAGAATATACTGCAGGTCAACAGTATCCCAGTATTCCTGTTCCACAGCTTTACATGTTTTCACCTGATCAAGTATCTCCTGCACATGTACATCTAGAACCTCAAATGCCATAGAATTTTGGTTGCCCTGACTATCATAGAATTCCATTTCAAGTAACATCATTTCTTTCTTGAGAGCTCCCTTCGCTGGCTGAGGTATGTTTATCGCTATAACATCTTTTATCGGAACAGAAAATGATCTACCTGCTTCATTCTTGCTCTTAAATTCTAATTTATTGCCTACTTCGATAGGATGTATTACAAGTTTATCTATCGTCTTGTTTGGTTGGGCATCAATGTATTTCGTGATATTTATGTAGTACTCGAATCGTTTGACAAGTTTTTCGTCGAACATCGGACGTTCATACATCATTAGTATCTAGTATTTGCAAAATCATATTCCACTATAAATGTCAAACCTCTGTTGAATTCTCCGCAGGTTTTACTCACGCTATAATGCCTTCTGTTCGTGACATAGAACATTCTATGATTGCCGAGAGTAAAAGATAAATGCTCGTAATACTAGGTATTACTAGGTAATACATATGCAAAGAGTCAGTACACGTAAGAGAAAAGTTTCCGTTGTATCTGCGAAGTTTACCAAGGAAGATATTGACAGTCTCGAGAATATAATGGCAAAACTAGAAGTAAATCAATCAGAAGCATTGCGAGAAGCCGTGAAGTATTATGCTGATCAAATTGCTGACGTGGAAGTTGTAAAACTAAGAGATCTAACATTCGAGCAGGCTAAGAAAGAAGTATCGACGTACCTAAAACAGAAGGAAAAGGCAACTAATGCGCAGATAGCAGATGATCTTCGTTTGGATATAGTTCTTGTGAATAAGGTACTCAATGCATTATGGGAGGTTGATATTGTTGAGCCAGTCAAGTGATTTCTTGGAAGGGGAGACGCTAAGAATTACGTGTAGAAAAATGGGTAAGCCTAGACTGGTTCACCTAACGCATAATCATAGAGCTTTGCAGTTTGATGTAGATGGATATCCTGCTAGAGCAATAATCATCAAGGCTTGGAAATGGAGAAAATAAGATCACTTTTTTGACATCTTGATTATTTCTTCCCAAAGTGCTTTCGACACTGGCATTACAGACAGCCTTGGGATTCTAACCAGTTCAAAATTCTTGAACTTTGAATTTGATTTAATGTCAATCAATGTTACGGGTTTCTTGAGTTTTTCCAGAGGCACAACATCGACAACGACCAACTTTGGGTCTTTTTCCTCAGGATCTGGATACGAGTCAGAAACTATCTTGATTATGCCCATAACTGCAGTTTCTTTTCCAGTGTGATAATAGAATGTAAGATCGCCTTTCTTCATTGTACGCATGTACTTTAATGCCAAGTTATTCCTTACACCGCTCCAGACTGTTTTGCCATCCTGCAACAAATTGTCAAAGGAATAGTGTTCTGGTTCTTCCTTTAATAACCAGTATGATACCATGCGTCTTGTAACGCAATGTAGAATATCAAACTTTTCCTGAACAATAATGAAAAATCTGCAATTTTAAACAAAGCTGACCCGCTGTGTTGAGGCAACATAAACATGTGGTTATATAGCTAATCTCACCATATTATTTTAGGAGGTGTTTGGATGGTAGAGAAATGTGCCATCTGTGGAGCTAACCTAAAACCTCACAGCAAGCCAATGAAGCTTAGCGGCGGAAAAGATGGTGTTGCGTGTTCCAGTGGTTGTTACAATACATATCTGGTAAGATTAAAGAACAAACCTGCTTCGGCTAGTTAATTCACTAACGCTTTGCGTCATCAAGTATCTTCAGCAGCGTACTGCTGGTCTTCTTTGTAAACTCAGGCCAGTTGTTCAACATATACTGTATTGACTTTCTAACCAGATAATTCCTATTCTGATCTTTGAGGAGTTTCTTCAAGAACTCCTTGTCGGATTCCAGATTTTCGAGCACGACCTCGAGCAAGAAGTTATTATCTGCTTGGCTTTCCATAGGCCAAACTGATGCTATTGTCTGCTTTGCCGTATGCCAGTTTATCTCAAACGCATTTGCAAGTGGCTTAAGAAGATCTACTGCGGTTTTGTAGTCTTCCATTATCTTAGCTGGAGCAAAAGCAAATTTCTTCCATATTCGAACTTTCTTAAAATCACCGAAGATTACTGTCAAAACAATCTCACCTTTGGAGACCTTGACAGATAATGCATTGGGTTCCTCATTTAGCTGCGATTCCAGCTTGAATGCCTTTACAATATCCTGAAATAGCTCCGGCCTTGACACGCTGTTTTTAGCATCAGTTTTCATCGCACACCACAACACAACTATCGTTATACTTATGGTTCTTTATCCTTTAATATAGCAAGGTTTTGACTAGTGCTGACTCGATCGCTACACGCTATCTTAATAATGTCCTGAAGTACGAGTTTCATGGCATTTATCATAAGGTTACTGTTTTTCACAAGTGTGTTGTGAAGATCTACAATCAAGAGATATAGCATTTCATTTTCACCACTATAATTTGGAATCCAGCACTTTTGCGAATGAAGAATAAGGCTGCGCACCAACTATCTTTACTGCCTCGCCGTCAGAATCAATTATGAAGAAAGTTGGAGTCCCGGTTACTCCGATCTTATGGCCAAGTTCGGTGTTAGCTCCGACCTGCTTGGCATACTTGTTGCTGTCCAAACATTGGTTGAAGCTATTCTGATCGAGACCAATGTTGGAAGCGAACCGCTTGAGGTTGTAGATCCCTGCCCAGCCAGTATTTTCTCCATTCCAGTTAGAATATGTTTCATCATGATATTCCCAGTACTTGCCTTGATCGTTTGCACAGTGAGCTGCCTGTGCAGCCGGAAGTGAATCGGGACCTATAAATGCAAAATCAACAAAAATAATTTTTAACTTGTCTGTTTCCACATAATTCTGCAAAATCATATGTTCTGTATTTCTGAAGTATCTGTTGCAGTTCATGCACTGATAATCTCCAAATTCAACCATGGTAACAGGTGCATCAGGCGAGCCTAGCATTGGTGAACCTCCAGAAAACATATCCAGTGCAGAGTTAGCTTGTGTTTCCGTTTTCTGCATTTCTGTACTGCTTGCCATCCTATCTGGCGCACCAGAAGTAGAAAGTGAAATACCCACTACCGCTGCCACTATTGCAATACCTACTGCCGGCAGAATAACATATTTTTTATTAACCAATTAGGAACACCAGCACTGGTAAAGAGCCACAAATAAATCTTGATTTCATTCCATACTCTTGGACTTTCTGCCCTTTGTTGACCATTTAAAATATGTCTGCCCCAACCTCTCGATCGATCTAACAGGGAAGTATTCGCCTTTGGTTGATGCTTCTATGAACTTTGCTCTCATCAGCTGGCAGATGTGATAAACTGTGGTCATATCAATCCCAGTTCCCTCGCTTATCTCTTCGGGTGTCCATGCGTCCTTGCTGTTCCTCTTGAGAAACTCTCTGATTACTGCTACAGGATCTTCCACTGCATCGAACTCTGGTCCTGGTATCGGCATGAGGGCTTGGTCTACGCGTTTGAGTTATAAACTTAGTTCCGATCAATCAACATTTACAAGGCATTCTTTGATCACAGTGCCTGAAAGTATTTCATCGATTATCTTCCGCTTCTCGTCAACTGGAAGCTCTTTCTTTTCAAATGAATCTATTGCTTTCAGTTTCCAGTAATTAGTTGCAACCTCGTCGGCAATTTTTAGCATTGTTTTATCTACTATTTGACCCAGTGCAGTAAGCACATAAACACCACTTCTCTTATGGATCAAGCCTATAGTCACGAGTTTGTGCAGCCTAGTAGAGTACTGCTTCTTTGTGATCTTTAGCTTATTGGGATATCCTCCTCTTGCTCGGAACCCTGTAGAAGCAAGCTTCAGCATCCTTATGGTTATGCTATCTGAAAGAACAGCAAAGATATCCTCTGTAAGCGGTGCTTTCTTCATGGCATCAAGTACTCCAACTCGATTTTTATGTTTTTGCTGGCATATATTAGTTACCATACCATAAAATTTCCCTATTATAGGAGAATCCAGTATTGATGCATAGCTACTGGTTAAACGTTTTTAACACTAGCGAATAACAATCGGTATGACGCAAATGCTCACTCGCGAAGGTTCTGCGAAGAATATTGTAATCGAGAAGATGCCGAAGGATAATGAGGTGGGCATAGGATACTTCATGCCTAAGGACTCGTTCTCCATATTCGATTACAAAGTGAAGGCCAAGTGGCCTTTCGATATTCCATTCAAGGGGTTGGCAATGGCATACATAATTAACAAGAGCTTCGAAATTGCACAGAACAACGGGATAAAGACGTGCTTTATCGAGCCTATTAGTGAGGGATGTAAGATCTACATATTCAGAGTGCCTGGTGCGGAGGGGTTTCCTTTGCAACCCAGCGAGATTGAGGTTGGGACTCCGAACAGGGTAGTAGATCTAGAGATAATATTCAACTATTATTTGCACCCAAGATCGTCGTTATTGAAGGACTTCCAGTCAGGTAAGAAGGATTTCAAGGATTACGGTTTTGCTGAGATGCCCAAAGGAGGAGAGATCATCCCGAATGCGGTGCAAGGAAATTTCCAATTAAACTACACAACGAAATACGATAAACGTGGGGATATCAGCCTGACAGAAGAGGAAGCCAAGGCTAGATCAAGGCTGACAGATGATCAATGGGAAAAGGGTCGTGAGCTCATAAAGAAATCGTTACCCGTTATAGCGCAACATACAGAGCAGAAAGGGTTACTGCGCTCTGATGGAAAGTATGAATTGTTTGTTGATTCTGATGGATATGTTGGATTAGCTGATACTTTTGGAAATCCGGAGGAAGATCGATACCTGATGGAATTGAAAGATGTCAGCGCGATCTACAGATTCCTTGACTTTTACCAACGCAGATGGAAAATAGAACCGGCAAAAATTACTGTGATACAATCAGAGATAAAGAGTCAAGAAATATTTCAGGATCTCAGCAAGCAGTTCATCAGGAACTGGTACATCGACAATGGGTGGAAAAAACTGTATCAGGAAGGCAAATCTGATGTCCCCCCAATGATGCCGAAGGATGTGATCTCTGCATACAGAGATGCAATGCTCTCGTTTGCGGCAATATGGGCCAACAAGACACCAGAAATAGTTGATACAACTGGAATACTCGTTAGATCGTTTATGGAGGTTGGTTCTGAGCTCTTCACTTTAGAACAGTTGAACAAACACGGGCTTGTGCCACAATAATCAACTTATCCTTCCTTCTGTTTTCAACTCGGCAAGGATCCGCATCAATGTATCGTAATCAACATTAACTTCATTCAGTATCCTTGCATGATCGACCTTGCCATGTTTCTTGATGAAACGCTGGACCGTCTGCTTCTTCTTGAGGTATGCTCTGTCCATGTGTAACCATGAAAATCCGCGTAAATAAAGATCTATAACATAATAAATTTACAAGAAAAAAGTAAAGTCTAGGTGCGCTTGATTATCTTTTCCAGCATATCGAGAGCGTTCATTCGCTCGCTGTAGGTAAGACCCTTTGATGCGATGTCTGATAGCTCGTCAAAAGCTGTATCTCCCAGTTCGCCTAGCAAATCTATGGCTCTCATTCGCTCGCTGAATGTATTAGTATCCGATAGCGCGATGCTTTGCAGTTTCACTCCTCTATCCTTGCCTATCTCTCTTCTAGAAGCTTTCTCTTCTTTGGACATACTACCTTAGATAATTCTCGTTGATTATTAACTTTTCTTCGGTGGAAAAAGTTGACCTTAAATCAAGAAATCTTGCTAGCTGTTATATGCTCTCATATACCTTACGAACCTGCTGTGGGAGTGTTCCTTGATGTAGTTTTGTAACCTGATCCATTCGTCCTTTGACAGCTTTGCTTCGAGCATCTCCTTCATTATGACATTCTCTCTTTCAAAGTGCTCGTTTATCCTTCGCTCAAAGTAGTCAAGCTCCGATTGCGTCATTGCAACCAGCTTTTGGAATGAAAATAAATCGAGCAATGACAAATTATCTAGAGCAATATGGTGAAATTTGTAGCATAAAGGCAATTATTTGCCAAACCTTAGATTATAATACAAAATTATTGAGACGAGTTCAATTCAGGAATCAAAAGAACCAGATTTTCTGTGTGCACCACGCCGTCTTCCCTGACTATTGACAACTTGACAACATACACACCGCCCTCTGAATACACGTGCACTACCTGCCGTTCATCGCTGCTCGCTCCGTCACCAAAATCCCATTTGTATGATGCAACGTGGCTGGGACCGTACAGGCGATCTGCGTTGCGTTCTGTAACACCGCTGTCGAAGAAGTACGTCTTCTCGTCTCCAACTGGTTTTACGGAGACATCGGATAGAATGCTCTCGCTAGACACGGGCACGGATCCACCGAATAAATTGGCGCCTGCAGCCCCGTTATATGCCAAAACAACCCCAACTGCTACCGCAAAACCCACTGCTGTGAACATCATTGATTTTTGGAACGTGTTCGTTCTTGCTATTGAGCCAGATGCCGTTCTCAGCGCTGGCATTATCGTTCTTGACAGCTTCATGGAGTTTATTCCAATCGTTGTGATGGCTATGCTTGCAACTATTACAACAAGCGTTAGATCTATAAATGCGGCAGAATTCTCGACATTGTAAAGCAGGGGCAGCAGAGCAGCTGCTCCAGCAGCAAGACCTCGAGGAAGCATGAAACTTATCAACCAGGCATCTTTCCTGAGTTCCTGATCCTTGTGTGTGCTAATCCATGAAGCACCTATCCTCGGGAAGAATAGCATCAGTGCAAGTACAATACCCGCAAGTACAATGCCTACGTTGCTTATCGTTACTACCAAAGCTAGGAAGACGAAAAGTACAGCTCGAACCATGAATGCAAACTGCGAGTGAAATTTCTTTGCTGTTATCTCCCTATCGGTGTCTCTAACCAATGGCAGTTCATGTTTCAGTGACTGGAAGAGTTTGGAGGCATTTCCAAAAGTTATGCCAAACGCAAGTGCAGCAACTGGGCCGCTGCCTCCCAAGTATTCTGTTACACCGTATAATGCGAAGGCAATTGCAAGTGTGATTATGTCCTCGTATGCTGTCTTCATTGCAGTCATTGCCCGCATCCATGCAAAACCTGCAACAATTCCAATTGCAGCTGCGATCAGGAATCCATTGGCGATGCCTCTGGTGGCAAAACCCAGAACATCAGGGTTGCTCTGTATCGTTAGGATCTGGATTATAGTCAACACTACCATGATCACTATAACATCTGTGTACGATGATTCCAGTGAAAACAATGTTGATGTCCTTTGGCTAGTGCTGACTTTGTTTGCCAAGGGTACTACTATCGCAGCACTCATGCCTCCAATTATTGCACCAAGAAGCAGTCCCATCTGCGGCTCCCAGCCGAACATTGCAGGTGTGATCAGCGCTGTTGCAATCATCGTCAAAACGAATGATATTCCGGCTAGAATTATCGCCCTTCTATTTCCCTTTATTATTCGCTCATAGGTCATGTTCAGACCGCCGTTGAACAGAAGTATAGTTATTACAAGTGCTAAAAGTACTGGTGCAAAATCGATGATATCAGCTCTGTCAACGATACCAAAAACGGGACCGATAACAATTCCTATAGCAAGTAGAATGATGATGTCGGGAAATCCAAATCTCCTGAATATGTAATCGCTAACATAACCTATCAGGATGAAGACACCCGCTAGCCCCAGAACTAATGCAATATCTAGTACCATGCGTGGTATTCATACAATCTGATTATTTTTTATTCGTTTTGGATTGAAGCGAGTTAACCTATGCCTAGAAAAGTTAACGCAAATCTCACAGCTTATTAGCGCCTGCGGGGAAAGCGTGTTGTGAGCAGGCACAAGCTCGTAGTTGAGTTTCCTGAGATTGGTGTTCTAGTTGATCTGGAACTGGATGACAAGCAGGCTCCAAAAACCGTGCAGGCCATTCTGGAGAAACTGCCAATTAAAGTTAAGATCAACCGCTGGGGTGATGAACTTTACACAGATTCTATGCCTGTCAAGGCAAAGGAAGAAAATGCCAAATCGCTTGTTGAACTAATGGATGTCGCTTACTGGCCTCAAGGACAAGGTTTGTGTCTTTTCTTTGGTCCAACACCGATAAGCAAGGGCAATGAAATAAAACCATACTCTCCTGTTAATGTAATAGGCAAGATCGTTAGCAAAGAAAATATTGTCAAGCAAGTTGAGGACAGCACATCTGTTATCATAAGAAAATGATCTTATGTTCTGACCAAGTTGGATACTTTATCGGATATTTTCTCAATATCTGTAACGCCAACAAGATCTATTATTTTTGCACGCTTTCTAAACGCCTCAACATTATTCTTGGTTACAGCTTCGATCACAGGCTCCTTTCCAACAGCGCCAATTATTCTACCGCTACTATCAATGCCATTTTTGTAAAGTGCAAGCAAGGCCTGTCCTGGAAGATGTCCTTTCGTATCGTTGCCGCAAAGAACGACGTATTTGACGGTTGGATGCTGCAAAACATATTCGATCAATTTTTCAATCCCCTTATTTTCCGAAAAGAGTCTTGCTGCAAGTGCTACGTCGTTCATCATTTCTGATTTTGATACCTCCTCGAGCAGGTCAATGCTTGACAGGGTGCAAACACCAATGCTAGAGTTTTCGTTGCCGAAAAATATGTCATGCTTTATGGGCAACAGCACTTCGCAGACCTTGCCGGCAAATCTAACCAGTAAATTAGCCATGCTATAGCCCCCAGTTGACCTTCTTTAATGGTTTTACCTTGATAAAGGGTGCTTCTCCTTCCTTCCAAGGAGTCGCTCTTACCCAAGAAAACTTCTTGTAAAACTTTTCATATATCATCTTGAACTCTTTGCCTCTTTCAATGATTTCGGCTTCGCCTTCTATCATTACAGCCTTGTTGGGCTGGTAAGTATCGATCACTATCGAGAGAGATTTATTCTTCAACAAATTTTGATACTTCCTTGTGACATAGTCAGTGGCAATGTAAAAATATCCATCTACGAACATGTAGCACACTGGTGCAACGTGCGGCTTGTTGTCCGTGGTGGTTGCCATTCTGCATAATTCATATTTGTTTATGAAATCTGTCTCCTTCTGGGTGAACTTCACGCACATGAATAAGAACGAGGGTTCTGTTAAGTTTATGGGCTATAGTTCGTGTTAAGTGTCGGGCGATGTAATCTCCTAGATATAACCATGAGCTTCAAGCCAGTCTCGCTTGACGTTCGCAACTAGCAAAACCACACCGATAGGTGCCATTATTACGCCTATTTCTAGAAAGAAAAACATCCTACCTTCTAGACCCAATAGTAGAGGCAAGCAGTGATCACATCCTGGGTACCGTTTGAATTCTTCAACGGCGTTGACATACATCCAATAAGATAATCCACTCAAACTCAGAAATATTCCTCCAATTACTAGAAATGTCATAGATAAGATAAATAATTTATGCATAATTCAAATCGTTGATTGCTGAATTTAAGGTATTCAGAACAAGTAATATTTATCAACAACTTTGCCGATTACATATCCATGAGCGATAAGAGAAAGGATGCCTCTATGGTGGAACTGCCTTTCCTGCTGTCTCGCATAGCGTTCGATTCAAGCCTTGCGCTGCTGCTATCGGTTGCCAGAGTTGCACAGATAGCAAACAAGTCTGTTGAAGCAGGGATAGACAAGTATATTGAATTAATGGAATCTGAGATGAAAACAGCTACAAAAGAAAAGGTAGACGTCGATTAGCTGCTCTACACAGCCTTTTCGAACAGTATGTTGAGCTCGTCGCCTTGAAGCTTTGCCTTAGAGAGACGCATGCCCATCGTGGCAGCTGGCAATGGTATAATATTGACTAGATTTGCAACGCCGGTCTTGACCTTTATTGTCAACTGATCGCCAAAGCGCTCGATGTCGAAATCGTCCTTTTCCGTAAATGGCACTTTTACCTTCATGTTGAACGAATCCGCGATTGTCTCGAACCCAAAAGGATTGCCTTGGTAGAATACCTTCGCGGGATCTTCTGCCCCAAACAATTCCTCGCCATACTTGTCTAGCATTTCAACGCTTCTCAACTCTGTCTCGAAAAGTCTTAGTTTCTTCACAGGCAGCGGGTAAAAGTTTGCTTCCGCTTCCTTTACCTTGCCCTCTTGGAAATCGGCCCAGTTGGCAAAGTATGCCTGATCTACCCTGGGCATTATCTTGTTTATTATTGCCATGTCAACGTTTATTCCGTAAAGGTTTGCGGACATTAGTGCGCGCTTGGCATTCTCTATGCTGAATGTATCTGGGTTTGCAACCAATCTGATGCTTGTAGTTTCGTGATCCTTGATTGTATCGGCCAATTTTTCAAGTTTCTGAACTAGTTCAAACTGCATCTTCAGCAAAGCAGTTGTCGGTATCGGTATTCTTGCTATAGGTTCGAAGAATTTGGCTACGCCGCTGAATATGCCAGCCAAGTTCATTATTCTCTTGTTAAGGCTGCCAACCAGTTTGGGGAAGTAAAGATAGCGCAAGGCTTCGCCAGATGCCATCATATCTAACACAATCACATCATAAGTTCCATGTTCCTTAATTTCCTGAATCCTGAGCAGTGCAAAGATCTGCGTCATGCCCGGAAGCATGGCAATTTCATAAGCAAGGGTTTGATCGATACCTTTGGATGAAAAGAGCGAAGCCATGTATGATAGCAACTGCTCGTACTGCTTGCTCATTTCGTTGACAGGGTCAATCTGCACCGCGTCTAGATGATCACGAACGTGGGTAACTTCGTCACCAATATTTTGGGTAAAGGCATCGCTGAGCGTATGCCCTGGGTCTGCAGATATTATGAGCGTCTCGTGACCGTGCTTCGCGCATTTCAATGCTGTTGCGCACGAATTTACGGTCTTTCCTGTTCCGCCTTTTCCGGTGTAAATTACTAACCGCATGTGGTCTGCTTATCGCTAGCGATATTAAAAGATTGTGTATACTGTGTAGGTTCGTGTAACTGAGTGTGCGCCAATCGACTAGCCCTTTATAGACTCCCGACGGGCTATGCTTTCAAGCACGCGCGTGTCCGCTTTTCTAAAGATTATCAATCACACATTACGATGTACAGACGATTAACTGCTAAAGCATCTTACTGAACGAGTTTGCAATGTACTTTACATCACTAGCAGTTACCAGCGGATGCACTGGCAATGACAAGACATGTCCAGCGGCCCATTCTGTGTTCGGCAACGAAACACTTGAATTCGAATAGAAAGGCGTTCTGTGAACTGGTGTTCTGTAGTAAACAGTTGCTCCTATGCCCAACGAGTTAAGTTTCTTCATAACATCATCCCTGTTTTCAATTGCAACAGTGTAAAGGTACCAGTTGTATTTTGAACCATCACTTTCCTTTGGCAGAACTATGTTTTTGCCTCGAAGTATTTTTGTTAACATCATGGCATTCTTCCTTCTGATCTGAAGCATCTTCTTTAGCTTGCGCATCTGTACCTTTGCAATCGCTGCGTTTATCTCCGTCAGCCTTAGGTTCAGACCGAAGATTCTAGTGTCGTATCCTTCGAGCATCCCATGATTTCTTATCATTCTTAGACGATCCGCAAGTTCCTTGCTGTTGGTAACTATCGCTCCTCCCTCTCCAGCTGTCAAGACCTTGCTTGCATAGAAGCTGAAACATCCAAGCTCTCCAATCGAACCTGTCTGCTTTCCATTGCATGTTGAACCAAGTGACTGGCAGGCGTCTTCGATCACATGCAATGAATGTTTGTTTGCGATCTCACCTATTCTCTTCATATCAGCTGGGTGCCCGTAAAGGTGTACGGGAATTACAGCCTTTGATCTATTAGTTGCTTTTCTCTCAAGATCTTCTGGGTCAATCGTGTAATCACGCCTCCTGATATCAACGAAGACAGGTTTTGCGCCTGTTGCAACTACTGCGTTCGCAGTAGCAAGGAACGTGAAGGAAGGAAGTAGAACTTCGTCGTCCTTGCCTATTCCAAGCGCAAGCAGCGCAGCATGCAGCGCAGCCGTGCCCGAATTAATAGCAATTGCGTCTTGAGAGCCAGTAAATTTGCGTAGCAAAGATTCAAGCTCCTGTACCCTCTTGCCACCCTGAAATGAGGAGTTGGTTAAGTTACCTTCCTGCATAACCTTCTTCACTTCGCTTATCTCTTCATTGTTGAAGAATGGTTTGCTTATTGGAATCTTCTTCAATTTCGTGCACCTAGAGTTCTTATAAGTTCGATGGTCCTATCGACGGCAAATTTAGTTGAACCTTGGTCTATACCTGGTACGCCGCAACCAACTATGAGTATCTTTTTAGTCTGGTCAGCAATCCTTGTTCTGAGTGAGTCCCGGTACGGAAATACGTGCATAACACCGTTGCTGTCGGACAACACTATCTCTTTTCCCTGCAGTGTATGTTTTTCATTTGATATATCTATGAATTCTTCATTGCTATTAGCAAGCCTTAGCGCAACGCTGCCAACGATCTTATCTGCATCATAGATCCCGATTGGGACCAGAGTTTCTATAGATGCTATGTTTCCAGCATCGACAACATTGTTTATCTTCGGTATGCTGTTGTTTGTCAGAAAGCGTCTTGCAAGTGCTTCGCTCGACGGTCTTACCTTCGTCGGATCTATACCCATCCTCCAGTAAAAGTCACGCAACGTTCTAACGGTAGGATGATCCTTGAGTGTTTCTTTGCTAACCGTAATCTTTTTTGAAAGCTCGTTAAGAAACGGAGCCAAGTTGTAATCTTTTGTAATACTTACGTCAGTCATCGCACAGAAGAGGTTAATGCCACTGTAGGAGCGTAAGATATTGCTAGCAATATCGATCGTACAGTACATGCTCATGGAACCACTTTAGCAAGGATGAATAAATCTGTATGCACAAAATGCTATGAGACAAACCTCCCATAATTCATCGGAAATTTTTTATCATGGCATCTAGGATAGAATATGGTATGCAGCCAAGGAGCGTTGAGAAAGACGAGCAGCGCAGTATGCGTGCCTATAAAATAGTGTTCTACATATGTGCGGCGGTCATGATACTCATAACAGCGTATGCACTTGCAGAAAGTACAAGAGAGTATCTTGCGACTGGAAAGGTCGTCATAGGCGAAGTCCTTGTTAATACGGAATTCCCGATGAAAGGTTCAGTTAAACTCGTAAGCTACCTTATGATAGTATCCGTAGTTGGTTGGTTCTGCATTATGAAACTCGGGAGTAAAAAAACAGAAAATACTTCACAGACTGTAAGATCAATCCTAAGACTGGTTGTCCTTGGAATAGCAGTAATAACGTTTTACGAATTTATCTATAACTTTGTTATATGGAATGCGTTGATGACTGCGGACGCGATAAGTGGCATACTCAGGATAGATATGCTCAAAATTGAATATCCGAGTACAACCACACCGTGGAACCTTGTGTTTGCTACAAAGATGTTCTTGGCCGCATTTGTGATCAGCGCACATGCGTTCTATGTTCTGTCAAGACCTGATAGCAAAGTTTTGTCTGAACAGGTTTAAATAAATCTGAGATGCTGATCAGTATCTATGTCTAACAGTGACATGGGTATGGTACTCAACGCGTCTATACAGGGTATTATGGATCTTGATGTTATAATTCTGGACGGTAACAACTCCGTTGCAGATGCTGTTGAAAAGATGAAAGAAAAGAACTCTCGCAGTGTCCTTGTTACTCATAACGGTGAGATCATTGGACTAGTCAGCAAGACAGATATCTTGTTCAAGGTGATGGAAAGAGGAAAGGATTCTACCAAGGCTAAGTTGCGTGAAATAATGTCTTCTCCAGTTCTAACCATACCTCCTACTTCAACAGTCGGTGAGGCATTATCGATTATGGACAAAAACACGGTTAGACAGTTGGTAGTATCAGTTGGGAATTCTGTAAGGGGTATGATAACTAGGGATAGCATATTCGAGCAGGTTCATAAAGCGTCTCTAACGCAAGCTACGACAGCTCTGAGCGGAGCTCCCGCATGTGTAATAAACCCTAGAGCTATTGCTTTGATAAAGGACCTGAAAGAAGGGCAGATAGCTTGCCCGTACTGTGGCTCTCCCTTTGGTGATAAAGAGGTGCTTTCGAAACATATCGATAGGATTCATGGTGGTAGCAGTGTTCTCGAAGGCGATGTTAGAAAAATGTTCGAGTGATTGATTTAGTTTTAATAAAAAGAAAATGGGTTCGCGTTACTTTATTCTGACCCTATGATGAGATATTATATGCAGCCAACGGCACTGTCAAGTCTAAGCTTGTCAAACCCCTCCTTTGTTGAGCATATCGCTCATCCATGGAGGCTATTTCAAATTAATCGAATCAGTTCCTTCGAACTGCAGTCCATTGGTAGTTGCACCGTGCAGTTGCAAACTTATGGATTGTACAGAGAGACTTTCAGTAAACTCGCAGAGGTATGCTTTCTTAAATTTGAGGATAGCATCAAGGTCACCATCACCATCTAAGTCTTTCAGAATTATCTTACTTGCTGTGATGCCTTCAAGATCTGTAGCTGACAAATCTATGGTCTGTGCATCAAATTCATCATCTGTGTATATTCCAACCGCGATCTTACCTTTTAGGTTATCACAATTCACCGTGTTGGAGGAACTTCCTGGTTTTATATCCACATTAACGTCTATGACAGTCAAAGATAAGGGCTCAGTATAAAATTCTGAGGGCACTGTGTTAATGCACTGCCCCCAATATGTACAGTAATAGACGCTTTGCACAAGATACGCGATATCTTCAGTTGGGGCTATCTGCAAAACTGAATAGCTTCCTTCAGTGTCAAATAGGGATAAGTTAATAGCGCCTACGAACGTATTACCATTATCATTACTTACCCGTAGGTATATACCAGGAGGATAGATATCAGGATCTCCGCCGCCACCCCACATTGCATATACATCACTTCCCGATACTGCTATTTTGGACCACCCCGACCATCCTTTGTTCTTACTCAAGTTTACTGTATCACCAAATGTTTTGCCATTATCATGACTTGCTTTGAAGAATATGTTATGCCAACCATCAGGATTCAAGATTTCGTCAGTAATTTCACTATCCCACATAACATACACATTGCTTTCAGATGCAGCCATATGCACATCGATCATTCTTACTTGATTGTTACTCAAGTTTACTGTATTTTCAAACGTATTACCATTATCATTACTTGCTCTGAAGAACACATTGGAGTTTGTGTCTTTCCATACTACGTACACATTGCTACCAGATACAGCTATCTCCTGTCCAGCGGACTTTCCATCATTGGTACTAAGATTGATCAGAGGTCCAAATGTATTACCATTATCATTACTTGTTCTGAAGAATACTTCCAGACTGCGCGGTTCCGTGCCATATGGCGCAGTCCATTCCGCCCATACTACATACACGTTGTTCCCTGATGCGGCTATCTTTGGGAAACTTGCTTCTCCAGGGATTTCACTAAGATTAGCTATAGGCTCGAACGTTGTTCCACCATCAGTGCTCCTCCTGAAGAATATGGTGCCTTCGTCACTACTACCATCATACCACACCACATACACATTGTTGTCGACTACAGCTATCTCTGGCTCACTCGACCATTTGGGCGTGTCGCTTAGATTAACTGTGTCACTAAACGTACTTCCGTTATCATGACTTGATCTAAAGAATATATCACGACTCTCAGGACCGTGTCCAACAGACACCACATACACATTATTACCTAATGTGGCAATCCTAGGTGAATTCAGTGAGGTTCCGAGATCAATCGCATCACTAAACGTACTACCATTATCATTACTTGCTCTGAAGAACAAGTCATTCTTACAGCACATGTAATCTGATGCGGCTAAATCCTGTCGCCATGCGAGATACACATTGCTACCAGATACAGCTATCTCAGGTATAGATGACATTAACGTCCATACTGGTGTAGATGCCTCTACTGCTTCTACATTCTGGGAAATATTATAAAATGCAGTCTGCATGGTAAGCATCGCTACAATAAGCAAACCTAACGTTAACCTAGTTAGCACTAAGACAAATTCGTCACGCTGCTTAATATGTTGCCATGAAAGATCAGCGGTAATTTTCTGGTGTATAAACTACATGGATATTCCATTTGTGCGTCATAATATTGTTGTATCACTTAAATTATAATAAAAAGAAATGGGTTTGCGTTACTTCTTTACTTCGAACCTATGATGAAAGTAACGCTTACGGATGCTGAAACCTGTTGCTGCGATGATAGTATTGGTGTTGGAGCTGCTCCGCCTTCTAATGCAGCCTTGTCATAGCTATAGACAGGGAAGTATACGTCATTCAAGTTGATGTTCTTGACTCCAACGATCTGCATGTTCAGTGGCGAAAGTGCGCTCTGTGCCTTCGCCCTTGCATCTAGAACGGCTTGCTCGATCAGCTGCTTGTTCATCTGTCCCTGCACTTCTTCGGACACGAAGAAGCTGACTCCTTGTACTTGGTTTGCACCGGCATCTACTGCAGCATCGATTGTTGCACCAACGTCTTCACTTGCAGAGGTTGTTATGATTATTGTGTTTGTAACTCTGTAGCCCACTAGCACTGGTGATTGTGGCCTTGGAATGTCTTTCTCGTAGATCACTGGCGGGTACTCGTAGACAGGATAGATGTTGTAGTAGCTCGTGCTTATTTCGTCAGTGGACAGTCCAAGTGCCTTCAGCTTGTTGATTATTGCGTTCATCATTTCAGCGTTCTTTGCGGCAGCTTCCTTTGCGGTCATTTCCTGTGTTTCAACTCCTAATGTTATGGATACTTTGTCTGGGCTGACCTTCTTGATTGCAGTGCCTGTTGCGTACAGCGTGAAGTAGCTGTCATTTCCTTGGTTGTCAAATACTACACCTGAAAATCCTTGTTCTGCATTTACTTTGTCTCCTGGTAGGTTGTCGTTAGATGTGACTATGGTGTTTCCATTTGCAACTGGCACCTTTGCGTAAAGTCCGCTGACCAGCGCAACTGCAAGTATTCCTATACTTACCGCAGCAATTATTGCGTACATCTTGGTTTTTTTGCGTGTGTCGCTCATTTCTCCTCGGCACTATATACAACTACGGTTGCGTTAAGCCTAGGCTTTAGAACGTACGTTTCGAACCTGTTCTACACATTAGAACGCCACATTTTCTTCCTGTTGATGAGTTGAGCTTAAATTGACCAAAAAACGAGTTAGAGCAGATTGGGAGCGCCGGACAAGGAAGATACTGGTAAGGTGGAGCGAGAACTGAAGGGCAAGACCCTGCAGGTTTATGTTTACATGCTGAAGAAGAAAGAACCTGTTGGCGTAAGAGAGATACAGCGCGACCTGAACTTTTCCAGCCCAAGCGTCGCCAACTATCATATTGAAAAACTTGTGAGTCTGAACGTGGTAAGCCAAGATGAATATGGACGGTATTTCTTGGCACAGAAGGCACAGATTAGCGTGCTCGAATCATTCGTGAATGTTGGAGGTAGAACTATACCTAGAATGTCGTTCTTTGCTGCGTTCTTCACTACACTCTTGGTAGCGTATATTGTTCTTAACCTTCATTCAATAAACATACACGCCGTAGGTTTTGCTATTGCGGGGGCCGCGGCGTTCTGGTTTGAAACGGTAAGAGTGTGGAGAAGGAGGCTGTTCTAATGTTTAGCATTATATCTTTCGGCAACGTAAGAATGAGTGGTATGGGCAAAAACCTGGTTACATCGTATGCTGCCCTAGGAGTAGGCCTTGCGTTAGTGCTGACTTTTGGGCTGACTGCCATTTCAAGCATTAACACACAAATGTATGATTCTGCTGATAGAGCTGTATTCACCGTAACAGACCCAGATCAGAATCTGAGGAGCAAGGCAAGCGAAGAGACTTCTGGGAGAGAGTCGGCTTCGGAAGGCCCAGTTCCCGCTGCCCCCCCACAGATGCAGTTTGCAGAGCCTCCAGAGGGTAATGTTAGCACTGAAGCCGGCGCTGGTGTAGGTAGTGGAGATGTGTTGGAAGCTCCTACCGAGAAAATGCCGGCATCCGAAGAAGCGTCTAGAGAAAATTACGTTATTACTACAGAAGCACCCGCAGCTTCAGGTTCTTTCGCAGGAATTCTGATGGCATTACCGTATATAGCGGCTGCAGCAGTTGGATCAGCGGTATTTGCTGTAACCAGAAAGCGAGTAGGATGGTAAAATGTTAACCCTTAAATTTAGTATCATGCGTAATTGTGCCGTATGAGTTTAATTGAGACTAGAAAGGTGCCAGTATTTTACATTGGTGCCAGTATTCTTCTAATCATTCTCTTCGCAGCGGTATCCTTGTCCTATATTTTACCACAGCTAAATAATCAGAGTTCTAGTCAATTCAGTATAGGATTCTTTCTTGCAATGTTAGTTGCGTTTGCAGTTTTGCTTTTTGTGAGATTTGGCGCCAAGAAGGGTAATCGCACATCGGTAACGACCACACTAACCTAGCAAATAGAAAAAGGTGTGAAATTGAAGGTAGCCATTGTTACAGGAAGCTCTGGCGGAATTGGGTTTTCAACTGCGGTAATGCTTGCGAGAAACAACTTCTACACATATGCAAGCATGCGAAACCTTGCTAAAGCCAATGCTATTGAAGAGATTGCGAAAAGGGAGAACCTTCCACTGCAAGCGATCCAGCTAGATGTTACAGACGACAAGTCTGTTAAAGAAGCTATTAACAAAGTCCTTGAAGAAAAGAAGACGATAGATGTTCTGGTAAACAATGCTGGCTACGGACTGATAGGATCTGTTGAAGACGTTTCCATTGAAGAGGTAAAAGCGCAGTTTGAAACCAACCTGTTTGGAGTAATACGGGTTACGCAAGCAGTTCTACCTGCTATGAGGAAGCAAAAACATGGTGTTATAGTTAATGTAAGTTCTGTTGCAGGACGTATTGCGTTTCCTATTTCAAACGCTTATGCCAGTACGAAGTTTGCCCTAGAGGGTTTGAGCGAATCCATGAGATATGAAGTTGAGCAATTCGGGATCAAAGTTGTATTAATTGAGCCTGGTGTTATTACTACAAATTTTGTTAGTGCAATGGTTATGCCAAAGAAGGCTCTAGATCAAGACTCTCCATATGCACAATTCATGCAGCAGGTAAACAATGGATTCACGTTGAAAAGAGAAAACGCAACAGCTCCAGAAGAGGTTGCGAAAGTTATACTGAAAGCTGTTATAGCTGAAAAGCAGGAACCTAGGTATTTGGTTGGCAATGATGCTGCTAAATGGATGGAAGCCAGGAAGAGAATGTCAGATACCGAGTTTGCAGAGTTCATCAAACAAGATATCGTGAAATGAATTCAACTTACTATTTGCTTACTTACCAACTAATCACTTACCAATTTAAATACTTACCTTTGTATAGTATATAGCACAAAGAAAGTGGTTCAAATGGAATGTGAGTGTGAATCATGTGGTATGGAAAAACATTCAGTGGAAAAAGGTGCAACATGTTCGTGTGGTTCAGGTAGATCATATCATGAATGCTGCGGCTCTGATTGCTGTCAAATAATGGATCCGATAGAACATGCGAAGGAGGCGTGGCACAACGCGTTCTTCCAAGCAATGAACGAAGCGCAGGTAGAGCGACTGAGAAAGAGGATCGAAGCTACTTGGGGACCAAACATGGACAAGGCAGCAGATGCTGCTATAGAATCCTTCGGCAAGTTCTGGCAGTCGATGCTTATGCAGTCAGAAGCTAAGAAAGAGTTCGAGGCAAAGTTACAGAGAATATTTTCTGAAGCAAGTAAGAAGTAATAGACAACGCACCACCTTCCTTATTTTTTACAGGGTATATTTATAGCCCAACATTCTAATTGACTAGCCATGGATGTAACCAGTAAGATCGAGCTTGTTTTAAGAGAACCAACAGAAGAAGTTGTTACCAAAGATGAGCTTGCGAACTTGTTTAACACAAATGCAAATCCAAAACACTACATTGGTTTGGAGATTTCTGGATTACTGCATTTGGGAAGTTTGATCTTAACGGGTTACAAGATAAATGATTTCATTAAAGCTGGTGTAAATTGCACAGTATTCCTTGCAGACTGGCATACCTACATAAATGATAAGTTAGGAGGCAATTGGGAGACCATCAAGAAAGCTGCTGATTACTACAAGGACGCCTTCAAGTTCTTCTGTCCTGGAGTAAATGTTGTGCTAGGTTCTGATCTTTACAGCAAGACCAGCGATTACTGGGCTAACCTGATCAGGTTCGGCAAGCAGATAACATTAGCGAGGAGCATGCGAGCCTTGACAATAATGGGCAGGAGCGAGAAAGACAAACTTGATTTTGCACAGCTGCTTTATCCATCGCTGCAGGCAACTGATATCTGGGCACTCGATCTTGACATTGTGCATGCAGGAATAGACCAGAGGAAAGTGCATATGCTCGTAAGAGAGGTCTTTCCAAAACTGAAGTGGAAGGTGCCAGTTGCTGTGCATCATCACCTGCTTCCTGGACTTGCAGAGCCAGTTAGTTTAGGTCTGGATGAGGAGGCTGGAACGGACACAAGGATATCAAGCAAGATGAGTAAGTCAAAGCCATGGACAAGCGTCTTCATTCATGATGATGAGAAGGAGATAAGCGAGAAGATGAGTAAGGCATGGTGCCCTGAAGGCGTCGCTGAAAATAATGGGGTGTTGGAAATTGTCAGGCACATAATATTTCATGAATTGAAGGAGTTTTCTGTCGAAAGACCTGCGAAGTACGGTGGGAGCATAACTTTTGGCAGTTATAGCGAACTAGAGAAAACGTTTCTTGACAGAAAATTGCACCCAATGGATTTGAAACAGGCGGTTGGTAGGTATTTGAACAAGATTATCGAACCCGTTAGATCACACTTCAAGGGTCAGGAATCATTTATAGAAACTCTGGCAAATGTGTGATTGTTTTCAATCGGGAATTGCAGTTAGATCTTCTCTTCATTTACAAGAGTGTATTTGGACTGGTACCCTCTGGGGTTTATCATCAGCCCATCATACATGAACGTTGAAGAATTTCCAACTATGATCGTGCTGAGCATTCCCAAACTATCGCTGTACTCCAGCATGTGCTCAAGATCTGTCATCACTATATTCTGTGCGTCCCTGTATGCCGCCTTGATAATGGCAACTGGCGTGTCAGGTTTTCTGTACTTCAGAAATATGTCTCTTGTATCCCTCAACTGATGAACCCGCTTCTTGCTCTGCGGGTTGTAGATCACGATTACAAAATCACCTTTAGCGGCCGCATCAACTCTCTGCACAATAATATCCCAAGGCACCAACAAGTCGCTCATACTTACAACTGCAAAGTCGGTCATCAATGGTGAACCAACTAGAGCTGCACAGGAATTCAGTGCTGAAACCCCTGGCACAATTTCTACATATATGCCATCCTTCTTATTCCAGCCCTTCCCTGCAAGTACTTCATAAATCAGGCCTGCCATACCGTAAATCCCTGCGTCACCGCTTGATACGAGTGAAACGGTTCTGCCTTTCTCCGCAAGCTCGATCGCTTGATTTGCTCTTTCAACTTCTTGGGTCATTGCATAAGCATGAACTTCCTTGCCCTTGATCAAATGTGCGACCAGTGCCACATAAGTTTCGTAACCAACAATAACATCGCTCTCTTCAATACAGTGCTTGGCTCTAGGAGTCATATGCTCCTCATAACCAGGACCAATGCCAACGACATACAACTTGCCCTTTGCCAATCTGATCTTCATACATGGGGATGGCATATCTTTATTCTTTCCTATATGAGGTTCTTACACGTGTATAGCATTTGAAATTTGAGCATCTATTGATGCATTTTCGCATGTTCAATAACAGAACTTGCAATTGGTAAATTGTGTGGGATCGCCAAAATAATATTAATTCTTACGCTAACTTGGCACACTAGTTTGCAATAGATAACTTGGGCTACATAACCATTAAGTTTTGAATTCAAACAGCGTATTCAATGAAGGGGCGAGACAGCCCGGAGTGGAAAAAAGGGAAACCGAAAAGTACTAACGTCAAATCGGCTAGCTCGAAAAAAATTCTGTTACTAGTTATCCTTGGTGTAGTAGCTGCTGTAGGAGGCAGTATCTTTGCACTTATGAACAATCAGGATTCTGAAGTCACAAATACGCTAGAAAGGGAAGATGTGGATGATCAATCTACACTGGGAATAGGAGCAAAGATAGCGCTTGCGAATCAAAACGTACAGAATAACTGTCCAAGTTGTTCAACTGCAATTGTGAAACCAGTATTTACGCACTCGGCATATCAGAAAGGAGCATTCTACACTTTCTATGATCGCCATAAGAATGATGTTTCCACGCAAAATGATCTGAATATGCTTACAACTCAAGTGTTGCATGGATGGGGTCAGTCAAGAGGTGCATTAGTACACTTTTATCCGCTGATAAAGAATAACACAATCAATGTTATAACAGATATTGATGTTCATAACAATGACATCACTAAATACAAAAAATTGATACTGCTGCACAGCGAGTATGTGACACAGCAATACTATGATAACCTGCGCAACTTTGTTGAGAAGGGGGGAACGTTGATCTTATTTGATGCTAATTCGTTATATGCGGAGGTCTCGTATGATAATGTTGCCAACACGATCACCTTACGGTTAGGACATTCTTGGTCATTTGACGGAACTCGAGCTGAAAAGTCAGTTGGGGAACGGTGGGAGCAAGAGAATCAGGAGTTCATAGGCAGTAATTATGGTGGCCAAGGCAAATACAATGAGGAAAATGTACTCAAAAATCCTGATGCTACGTGCTTGTATGAATGGGATAGTTTGCCTAGCGGTAAAGTCTGCACGTATAGATTAAGCTATGGTGATGGTGTAGTATACCACACCGGTGTCTTTGGAAGTTGGACTGCTCATAAGGAAAGCAAACTGCAAGAGCTTGTACAAGGACTGTTACTGGAATAAATGTTTGTTGAAGCTGTAAAATCGATAAAGTAGAACTGTTTAATCAAAATTTTAATTGCTATTGAACCTTGCTTAATTCAAACTCATCGTGTATTGCCCTTACAGCTTCATCACAGTCTTTATCGTTTACAACGAATGCTAGATTAAGTTCCGAGGAACCTTGGGCGATCATTACGACATTTATGCCGCGTTTCGCAACGGCACCAAAGATCTTTGAAGCAACGCCTTTGATTCCACGCATCCCAGAGCCTACGGCTGCTATTATTGCAACGTTGTCAGTAACGTTCACAGTCTTTATCACTTTGCCAAGTAAATTGAGCTCCAGAGAGTTGACGGCTTTGTCGAGATCGTTCTTGCGTACTACCATGGATATCGTTGACTCTGAAGGACTTTGTGAGATCATCATTATGTTCACGTTGTTCTCACCCAGAATACTGAATATCTTTGCAGCCGTTCCAGGGGCGCCTACCATGCTTCCTCCTCTCACATCTATGAGAGCAGTGTTTCTTATCACGCTCACTGCCTTTACAATCTGATGTGAATTTGCTTTCGGATTCTTTACAACAAGTGTACCTTGATTTTCAGGGTTGAAAGTATTTCTAATTCTGATTGGTATTCCAGCATCTACAATTGGCTCCAAAGCCCTTGGGTGCATGTACTTTGCACCAAATAGTGCCATCTCCATCGCTTCTGAATACGACACTTCCTTCAATACATTAGCATCCTTCACAGTTCTGGGATCGGCCGTCATCAGACCATCCACATCGGTCATCAACCATACTTCATCTGCGTTTAAGCATGAAGCAATTATAGTTGCAGTGTAATCAGAGCCGCCCCTGCCAAGCGTTGTTATGTTTCCATTCTGATCTCCTGCAACGAAACCTGTCACTACTGGAATGGTGCCGTCCTTTAGCAAGGGTTCAAGGTTGTGTATAAGTTTCAGTTTAGTCGTGTCCATCAACGGTCTTGCCTCTCCATAATTTGAATCCGTAACGATGCCAGCATCCTTGCCGGTAAGAAACTCTGCCTTTGCTCCAATGTCTCTTAGTGCAAAACAGATTATCGGGGTAGCAAGCCTTTCCCCAAATGATAGAAGATAATCCTGCGATTTTGGTGTAACCTCGCCCAGCAAAACCATGCCGCCGAGCACTTCTTCCAGCTCTTTAATTAAACCACTTAAAGTACTCCGCAGGTCATCGCTTATCCTCTTCTTTTCTATAGAGCCGCTTGCAAGATCCATATGCAGCTTTGCTACTTTGTCTATGAACTTTTCAATTGCGGCTCTATTGCCCTTCCTTACACTTTCGGAGATCTGCAGCAGGTCGTCGGTCATTCCTCTTACTGCTGATGCTACGACAACTACGCTGTTGTCCTTCGAGTACGATTTCACAAGGTTTGCAACATGCTTGACCTTGTCTGGGTTTGCAACCGAGGTCCCGCCGAATTTCATTACTAACTTCAATTCAGAACAATCCTAACTGCATTGACCTTAAATTCTTATCCTCGAATCAAATGGTCTGTCTCATGGCAAAATAACAGGATCTATGAATTGACTGTGCTTAGCCCTCGACCCTCGGTGCTAGGAAGAAATGTATTCTACCAACATTTGAAACCTTAAACTCAAGCCTCAAAGGCATTTTGCTTGAGTACTCGCAGATCACGCTCCCAGAACTGGTCCCTATAGCTTTCACTATGCTGCTGAGGTATTCTAGGCTGTAGGTAGCCTTACTCTCGTCTTTAACATTCAACTCTTCAAGACCCTCGCTTCCAGACTCTAAAGTTATCGTAGCCTCTCCAGAATCTCCTCTACCAACAAAGACAGCCTTCCCTGCACTGGACTCGATCGATATGTAGTCTGAAACCACTGCAATATCGTTTAGTATCTTGTCAAACGCACCTGCCGTGATCGCGATCTTGGTGTTGAAACTTATCTTTGGCAACGGTGTCGAACCTGCGCCGCTTTCTATCAGACGCATCTTGTACTGCTTCTTGTAGGCACCGATTATTTTTACTAACAGCATGTTTTCTTCAGTTATGCTGATCTCTATGCTGTCATCCTTATCAGCTCTTTTGATAAGCTTGGCAAATTCATCTACTCTAACACCAAACTTGATATCACCGTCGCACTCGAACTTTTCAAAGGCAGAATTTGGCCACAAAATGTCTATCAACGCAACGTGACTTGGATCCATGCCCCTGAAAGAAATGCTTTCGCTCGTAGCTTCGAACGTAGCTTCTTCAACAAGTGTTGATATAGCAGAAGTTACAGCCTTCCATTCGTCTGGACCCTTTGTCTTTGCAACTAACACCAAAGCCGTTATGCAATATTATCAAACGATATTAAACCTTACTTTACGCATAATGACGCCATGTATGGTTGCACTTGACACATCTGTAGAACTGTGTCGTTGGTTCATCTCCTCCCCTTGTCTGCAACATCCACCAAGCTGCAGTATCATGTTTACATTTGGGACATTCTATGTTCGTTGTTGGAAGTGGTTTTATGTCTTCATCTTCTTCACCAAGAACCTTGATCGATGCCGTTGATTTTTCTGCCTTGGGTGTCTTTTTGGTTTCTGCTTTGGCTGCTACTTGCGAGGTAGTTGAATAACCACATTTCACGCAGACAAGTTTGGTTAGTTTTTTCTCTTCTTGTTTCTGCTTCAGGCGTGCGTTACACTTTGGACAAAAACGCATAATGTTAACCCTTCACTTTCGATTTGACAAGCTGAGACAAACTTTCTATATACTCCCTTGCAGATTTGGTTGATTCTACAAGAGCATCTAGAGGGTTCCCGCTTTCTGTTACGATCCTCACGTCATACTCACCCGTAAGAGGATGTTTCAACGCTACACCAGCAAAATCAACCTTCTTGTTTGACAAGAGTTCGTGCTGAACTATGTACATGATAGCGATGTCTTCTTCCTTCACACTCAAATTGACTTCATTGTCCTTAAAATCTACTACACTAGCCTCCATGTCCTACCATCTAGGGTTTTTATTGAAGGGATATAAACTATGTGTGGCATGCCTGAGGAGAGTCACATAAACGGCGTGAAGTTAGTGCCATCCTCAACGAAGATCAAGATGAACGAGCCTATTACTTTAGATCTACAGTTCAAGATTGCTGGTCATGTCAGAAATGTCTTCAACCAACAGACATGGACGGATGCGTACAACAATCACGATACTGTCTTCAGAATAAAATACACGATCAGGGTTCAAACTGGATCCGTAAAGAAGCACGACATTGTTGAACCAATCAAATTTGTAAGAAAGGCATCGTTCTACTGGAGCCGAAACCCAAAGCTGCCTCCTCCACCGCCAAACAAGAAGATCTGGGCACTGATAGTTGTCGATGATAATCCGAATCTGCCTGATAGTGTTGAGGACGCTAAATCGCTCATCTTTGATGTTAAACGTGCCGTCGAGTTAATAGGTTCAAGCATAGGCAAGGGCAAACATAGGCTAATGGCACATGTAAGCGCGTCATGGGGGAAGCATAACTTCACGGAGAGGATGGAAGTTGATGCTAAATCTAATGCGGTTGAAATTGTGTGCGTCTAAGCGTCAAAGATATATTCTAATTCGATTTTAGTCTTGACATGGCAAAGTACGATAGCATCCGTGGTCAGGAACTTATGGAAGTAGAAGAGAAGGGGAACGAACTTACGCTGATCTTCAAGGACAACCGATACCTTTTCGTTAGAGTAGAAAATGGCAAGTTCGCAGTTGATCGAGCACAGTACCCTAGCATAAAGGGCAAGGAACTTACGCAAGTGGAAGAGAAGCCAAACGAGCTTACGTTGATCTTCAATGAGAACAGGTTTCCGATCAAGGTAGAGAGTGGAAGATTGGTTGCGGATTCCGTACCTGAATAACCAAATGAAACCGTTATTTTGTTAATACAGGGTAGAGCAGCCTAAGGGTTAGTTTTTGATGATGTGCCCGCATCGGGAGCGCTTGCTGGAATTACACTTCTTCTGTACACCTGTAATGCAAGAACGACAGATGCAAGCGAAACTAAAGCAGCTGTAAGGAAGATCAGATTATACGCTTCCGCGGAAGGAAATTGCCCTACACCTTCTACTGTTCCTTGATGCATCTGTTGGAATATTCCGGAAAGCGCTGGACCCACCGACATTCCGACTAGGTTGAGAAGCAGCGTCATTCCGAGGGCAATCCCGGTCATTTGCATCGGCACGGAAACGAGTATCACGTTAAATCCGCCGGCAATCGAAAGCGAAAGACCGGCCGCGAGTATCGTGAGTCCAATTGAAACCATGTTTTCGGTAGAGTGAAACATGAGCAGGATAACGAATCCGATCGCGCTGATTACAGTGCCGATTAGTGTCAGCTTGATATTCTTGACTCTGTTCAGCATGAAGCCTGACATAATTGATCCGATCAGCAACACAATCATGAAGGGCAACTGAACGCTCGCAACGCTCAAGGGATCTCCTCCAAATCCTAGAGGCTCTGGGCTTCTTACCATGACAGGAATAGCCAGATATACCATGAAGATGGATAGGAAGGTCAGCATGAGAATGATGGTCGGAGGAAGGAAACTCTTGCTAGTCATCAGCTTGAAATCAAGCAAAGGTGAACGCACCCTCCTTTCAATGGCGATAAATGCTGCGAGCGATACTCCTGATGCGACAAAGAGACCAGCAATCTGATACGCTGCGCTACCGCTGCTGCTATCTAGGAAGGTGATGCCGGTCAGAAACAAAATTATTGTAGCTGCAAGGGTCAGCGTTCCCTTTATGTCAAGTGTCCGGTCATTCGACATATTGCTTGCCTCCATCGATACTGGACTCTGGACCTGCACGAACTTCACTATTGTCAGCCAGAGTGCGATTGCGATTGGAAGTATAGCAAGGAATGTCGCTTGCCACCCAAAGTTTTGGATTATGGCTGCGCCACCTACAAGACCGATAACAGCCCCGCCAGGGAATGTGGAACTAAATATCGTTTGAGCTGTTGCAAGTTTTTTCTCCGGAAAAACTTCCCTAATGATTCCAAACGCAATTGGGAACATGGCCATTCCAATGCCCTGTGCCGCTCTTGCCGCGAGCATGAATTCGATGTTGGTGGCAAATCGTCCTGCCAAAACGCCTATTAAATAAACACCCATTACTATAAGCAATATCTTTTTCTTGCCATAGATGTCAGACATCTTACCTGCAATCGGCGTCATGACGGCCGCTGCAATTATGTAAGCCGAAAGTAGCCACGACGAAGTGCTGTACGAGATATTGAAATTGCGAATGAAATCCGGAATGGCAGGCAGGATCATTGTCTCGTCAAACAGAACAATTAAGCCCAAAAAACTCAGAATGATGAGCGTTCTCCATGCTGAACGATCTATAGTATGCTTTTCTACACTACTCATTGCGTTATCAACCTATTTGCTTTTCAGGTATTTTTCAAAAAAAGACAACGATGTCTCCTGCGGACCATTTTCTATTGAAGTAGGTCTCATGCTCCTTATCTTTGCTATTGCGCTCTTTGCGTCCATGCCTTTGAACTTTATCATGTAAGCTGCGAGTACTGTGCCAGTTCTGCCCCTGCCTGCTGCGCAGTGAACCATCGTCGATTTTTTGCTTTTCAGATTTTGGTCTATGAAATCTACTGCCCTTTCCATATCTTCCATATTTGGTGCAGTAAAGTTCATGATTGGAATGTGCAGATAATCGATATCGTTTACCCATTGTTGAGGCAATGGGTCCTCTATCAGTGTAAGAACAGCTTTGATGCCATTTTCCTTTACCCATTCCATCTCTTCTCTAGATGTAGGCATTCCACTGCCCGCTAACATGTCATCTATAACCCAAGAGAAGTTTGTGGGTTTCTTTGCAATTGCGCCATGAATTTTGCGCCATAGATTTCCAGGAGCACTCAATGCTTTTCACTTATCCTTGGAGCAATTGCCATTATGAGTGCGTTTGTTATAAGTTCCTTTCTGCTCACAGCACCCTTGGTCATAAGATCAATTATACCTCTCTTCTCTCCAATATCCTTGATACCAAGCAAAAATTCTACTGCCTTGTCAACTTCGATCCTTTCTATAAGGACCATCTTTGCAACTTCTTCTGGAAGCTGAAAGCCCGGACTGGAACCTATGGTTAGTTTATTGTTGCGATCAACAATTGCAGCGAACTGAACATTGAGGTAGGTATTGACATCAGGAACTTCCATCAGACCTGCTTCGATACCAACGCCAAGATCCGCGTCTTTGATCCTTTCGATTGCGCTTCTTGCTCTTGAAACCGCTCCATTAACCGTACCATGCAAAGTAATTGGTTGTGCCTGCAGATTTTCTATTCCAACATAAATCACAACAACATCTTTGTAAAAGTGCTCGAAGGCTTCTTTTGTTGCTTCGATCTTGATCTTGTTGGACGAACCCACAGCTACGCGCATGTTGTAAATTGCTTGTGCAGATATAATATGGATAGCTATAATGAATATTGATCAGATAACATATTGTTAGATGAACAAGTGAAGCTTGTTGTACATAATTTTTTTCTCTTGATTTCTTGACTGGTTGATTTGTCCTTTATATAGACACCCCCCTCTAGTAGTTTTACACGCGTGCGTTTTTTGGCGCATTAGGGAAAATCTGTTCTAGACCTTACTGAATTGTAAGGGAAATAGCTGGTGAATTAGGGATCATTAAGAAAGTCATAAGCTTTGGTCACGAAGACTTATATCCGAAATTGACGATATTCAACATATAATGCAGGAAGTTGTCGGCAAGGAAGCTATTCTATACACTAAAGTTGGTGATAGGGTAAAGTGTACCGCTTGCGCAAGGTATTGCACAATTCCAGAAGGTAAGATCGGTCTATGCGGCATAAGAGGCAATGTTAATGGTAAGTTACAACTCTTCGTCTATGGCAAGGTAATTGCTGGTCACATAGATCCCATAGAAAAGAAACCTGCCACACATTATATGCCTGGAAGCAAGATATTTTCGATAGCAACTACTGGCTGCAACTGGTTATGTGCATATTGCCAGAACTATGACATCAGCCAGAGGAGAAAGATCGAGGGTGCTGACATGTCGCCATCTGATGTTGTCAACCAAACGAAAAAATTTGGATGTGAGGGTATTGCATACACATACAATCAACCTTCCATCTTCATAGAATTTGCGAGGGACTGTGGTGTGCTTGCAAGGAAGAATGGCATATTCAACATATTTGTTTCAAACGGTTACGATACTCCAGAAACTGTGAACATGATGAAGGATTTTCTTGATTGTATAACCGTCGACTTCAAGGGAAGTGCTGAACCCAAATTTACGAGAAGGTACATAGGTGTGCCCGACCCACAACCGATCTTCGATACGTTGCGTGAGATAAGGGATAAGACTAACATTCATGTTGAAATTACAGACCTGATAGTTCCGGAAGTGGGAGACGATCTGGATGCTGCTAGAAAGCTTGCAAGGTTTGTTTATGATGAACTAGGGCCAGATATGCCTATCCACTTTCTGCGGTTCCATCCAGACTATAAGATGATGAACTTCCCAAGCACCCCAGTAGAGACACTGGAGAAGCATTATCTAGTTGCAAAAGAAGTAGGCCTGAAGTATGTTTATCTTGGTAATGTTCCTGGGCACAAATGGGAGCATACTTACTGCCCGGAATGTAACAAAATCGCAGTTGGAAGATTCGGTTACAGCATAACAAAATGGAATCTTGATGAAGACAACTGTTGTAATTCATGCGGATATCCAATTCCTATCATAGGAAAGCTGAGCAAGTCCGCGTATGATGATAGGTTCCAGTTTGTTGCATGAACCTAACAGTCTTCCTTAGTGATATCATTATGTGAGTGCAATAGCTCTAACAGGAGAGCCGCTTGCACCTTTGATCTTCAATGGTAAAACTATCAACCTGAAATGAACCTGTTTTATCCTCTTCAAGTTACAGAGGTTTTCAACTATCAGTACGCCTTTTGGTAATAGAATTTTGTGGACTGCAAAGTTCCTGGCAGATGGATGATCTACATTTGCTGTATCAATTCCGACCATGCTAACCTTCTTTGAAACGAGATATCGAGCAGCATCTTTTGACAATCCAGGATTACTACTCAAATAATCATTTTTTACCCAATGCGTTTCCCAACCAGTAGAAATTATAACGGCATTGCCCTTGCTAATTCTCATCTTCTTTTCACATTTCCTGATATCGGTTTTTGTGACATAACCTTTCGCTGGTTTCTTGATATTTAGTAGAACAGCATCAGCAACGAACTTATCGACTGAGATTTCGTCTATGCTTTTTCCAGCTAGATGAAAGTGATACGGTGCATCCATATGAGTGCCAGTATGGGTGCTCATGAAGATCAGTTCAGATTCGTATCCATGGACATCCATCTTTGCAGAAGGAATAATGAGAGGTTTTGCATGTGGGTCGAAAGTAGGCATTTCCTCCCTGATGGTTTGTGTTAAATCAATGATTTTCATACGATCACTGTCTCATAGATATTTATCAAGTTTCAAGGGAAGAGGTTAAATACTGATTAAATATTTCTAAAGGCATGCCAACGGCTTACGTGCTAATAAATTGCGATTTGGGCTCTGAGGAAGAGATAATCAAGGAGATAAAGAAGTTGCCGGACATAAAGGAAGTTAGTGGAGTATATGGTGTTTACGACATCATATTGAAGATACAATCAGACTCTATGGACAAGTTAAGAGAAACTATAACGTGGAAGGTAAGAAGGATAGACAAGGTACGATCTACGCTTACCATGATCGTTATTGAAGGGCAAGGAACGCCAAAATCATTGTAGTTTTTTGATAACATCTACTGCTCTTTGTATGCTATCTATTTGATTGAAGAAGTGCGGAGAAGCTCGGACGATCTTTTTTCTTGAAATGTCACGCTTTGCGAAGATAATACCATTATCCTCCAGCTTCTTGACTACGGTACTTGGTTCTACCTTGCCCACGTTGAAAGAGACCACACTTGTTCGTATGTTTTCGTCTTCAGGGCCGTAGAGTGTGACGTTTTGTAATTTCATCAATTCCTGTCTTAGCATGTTTGCAAGCTTCATATTTTTTTCTCTTATGATGTTTATTCCGGTCCTAGTTATGTAACGAACCGAAGCAGCGAGACCGACAATTCCCACCCAGTTCCTGAATCCAGCCTGCATCTTTTGGGGCATGTCTCTATGCGAGAACTTCTCACCCTCTAGCACAAACGCTGATTCGCCTCCACTCTGCAGTGGTTCTATTTCTGCAGAAGCATCTTTGCTGCAGTAAAATATACCAGTTCCCATAGGACCACAGAGCCATTTTGAACCAGTAAAGGCCATGAAATCACACTTCAATTTCTTTACATCTACTGGAAAACAACCAACTGTCTGGGCAGCGTCGAGGCAGAGCCTTACTTTCTTACTTTCTGCAATCTCGCCAACTTTCTCGGCAGGCAGAATCGCTCCAGTGTTGAAAAGCGCATGACTGATTGCAACTAATTTGGTTCCAGAATCAATTTTCTTCTCAAGTTTGTCAAGATCGAAGAAACCGTTTTCGTCGATCTCCAGTTTCTTCACTTCAATGCCTTTTTCCTTTAATCGCATCCATGGCACATAGTTTGCTGGGTGCTCGTGATCGCCGTCCCTTATGATTATATTCTCTCCTTTTTTCAATGCAAGTCCGTTTGCAACATAGTTTATTCCTTCAGTTGTACTCTGGGTGAAAACGACCTCCTCTGGTTCGCAGTTGATAAACTTTGCAACATCTTTCCTAGCTTCCTGCATCCTGTGCTCCACATTGTCAAGCATGGTCGGAGAGTCTGGGCCGTTCTCGGAACACTCTATAAGAAAATCAGTCATCGCCTTTATGGTGTAGAATGGAACAGGAGCATTTGATGCGTTGTTCATGTAAGCGACCCTTTTGATTATAGGAAAATCGGTGCTTAGGACGCTGATATCGGTATCCATTATTATATCGCTTCAGGTATTATTTGATGTGCAATTTAAGAGTACGGATGATTTGAAGAAAGCATTGGGAAGTTCAGATGTTGTCGAAGTTGAAAAACAGACATTTCCGCTCTTGCTCGATAGCAAGGGTATGAATGCTCTGCTGTACAGCGATCCTTTTTCAAAGATCTGTTTTACGTGCAGCCTAGTGTCTGGATTTCTCAAGCAGGGGAAGGTTGTTTATGTTGACCTTGACACGGTCTTTACGTCTTATACAAAAAATCACATATTCGATGTAGATTCTGGAGATCTTGAGATCTTTCTGCCTAGCGAAAATGAGTTCGAATCCATGCTTTCTGATATATGCTCGCACCTGGATAGCAATGTTGTGCTTGTCGTTGTGGATTCTCTCAATAGCTTTTACCATCTGTACGACAAGATAAAGGTCGGTTCGTTGAACCGCCTTCTGAGCGCATATATCTCGCTCCTGCTAAGCCACACACGAAAAGTCGGGTGTGCGTTATTAATAACGAGCATGATAAGGCATAAGAAAGCTAGCGAATGGTTCTTGGCTCCATCGAGCAAGAGATTGATCGAAGCTAGGAGCAGTGTAATACTTAATGCTCAACTTAATACAAATGGTTTGTCAGTTGACATCGTGAAAAATCAACCGTTGAAGCTTCATTCGAAAAAACTTGTAATTGCAAAGGATCAGATACCAATCAGAGTTTGAACTCCAGTAGAAGGAAGCTTGAAAGTAACGCTATTGCCATTATGGAGAAACCTGCAATAAAGAACATCTTCTGCGCTTTGGCTGCTTGTGGCTTACTTGATCTGTGAACGAAGAATACACCTGTAGAACCGAAGAGGAAGAGGAGTATGCTAAGAACAGATTCTCCCATGGTCTGCGTTGACCTGTCAGGGATGATTAACACGTTTTGACCTGTTCTGTTTCCCTCAACTAACGCATGTATTGTGCCAGAAGCAAACGCAAATATGAATATCAGATAGATTACACTTGTTATAGAAACTATCCTGTTGACGTTGATGTTCACGACGCTAGTTTTTAAGCGGCTCATTAAATAAGCTTTGCATGGCAAAATGCGGGGCATGTAGCAGAGAAGCCTCATCGAAGAAGTTTTGCAACTACCATGAGAATGCATACAATACTTTAAAGAAAAATTATGATGTATGGAAAGATGCTTATGGTAAAATCTCATGGAAGGAATATCTTGAAAGATTGCTAGAACGCAAGGAAACTGGTTCGTGGGTCAAAGATGTGATAATGTTGGAATTAAAAGAAAAGAGGGGGGTGTGATCTTATTACATCTCGCCCATGCCGCCGCCCATTCCTCCACCTGGAGGCATGGCCGGTTCCCTAGGTCTTGAAGATGCTATCACGTCATCAATGCGCAGGATCATGCATGCAGCTTCTGTTGATGATTTGATTATCTGCTCCTTCACTGCCAATGGCTCAACAACATCGCTCTTGTGCATGTTCGCAACAACACCGTTTCTAACGTCAACTCCAGTCCACTTCTCTCCCTTGCTTTGCTTGGATCTCAGTTCTGTCAGTGTATCGATCGGGTCCATACCAGCGTTCTCTGCAAGGGTCAATGGAATCGTTTCGAGCGCTTCTGCAAACTTCTGAACTGCCAACTGTTCCCTTCCAGACAATTTCGTGGACCAGTCCATCAGCTCGGCTGCTGCATAAGCTTCTGGTGCACCTCCGCCGGCAACTATGGCTGGCTTCTCCAGCACGTCTTTAGTTACCATCAGTGCATCGTGCAACGACCTTTCGGCCTCGTCAACCACTCTCTGCGAACCGCCTCTAACAAGAATGGTAACTGCCTTCGGGTGCTTGCATCCCTCGATGAATACCCATTTATCAGTCTCTACCTTGCGCTCTTCAACAAGATCCGCTGAACCCAGATCCTTGTCCGTCAAGTCTTCGATATTAGTTACAAGCCTTCCTTGTGTTGCCTTGGCCAGTTTGTTCATGTCGCTCTCCTTTACACGTCTTACTGCTAGTATGTTTGCCTTTGCCAAGTAATGCTGGGCAATGTCATCAATGCCTTTCTGGCATATCAGAACGTTTGCTCCAGTTTCTGTGATCTTGTCAACCATGGCCTTCAGCATCCTGTTCTCTTCATCTAGAAACATCTTCATCTGGTCTGGACTTGTGATGTTTATCTTTGCCTCGAACTCTGTCTTCTCGATCTCCAATGGTGCATTCAGAATCGCGATCTTTGCTTTCTCAACACGTTTCGGCATTCCGCCATGGACAACCTCCTTGTCGAGAACAATACCTTTTATCATCTTGGTATCGCGCATCGATCCTCCAGCTTTCTTTTCTACCTTGACATCGTCAATGTCGACCTTGAAGGTGCCATCTACTTCCTCTGCAACCATTGTCGCGGCATCGACAACGACATCGGCAAGTTCTTGAGCTTCCCTTGACACCAGCTTTGTTTGCATCGATGTCTTTGCTATCTTGAGCAGCCAGGCTCTGTCTTTTGGATTTACTTTTTCAGCTATCTTGTTAAGAATTTCGATCGCTTTTGCTGAAGCCTTTCTATATCCATCAACGATTATAGTTGGATGAACGTCTTTGTTGATCAAATCTTCTGCCTTTTCGATAAGTGCTCCGCCCAAAACAACAGCAGATGTTGTACCGTCGCCAACTTCGTTATCAGTTGTTTTGGCGATCTCTACCATCATCTTCGCAGCTGGGTGCTGAACATCGATCTCCTTCAAGATAGTTGCACCATCGTTTGTGATGGTAACATCACCCATTGTATCAACAAGCATCTTGTCCATGCCCCTCGGACCGAGCGATGACTTCACTATCTCAGCTATCAACTTCGCTGCCATTATGTTGTTTCTCTGCGCTTCCTTTCCTTTCGTTTGTGAGGAGCCTTCCTTCAGTAGAATTACGGGCATTCCTCCGCTTGTAGTTTGAATTGATGCCATATTTTTCACCTAGAACGTGATCAAGTACCTCTTTCAGCGGTTATTTTAAACTTACTGGTAAGTTGCCAGTTCGTTGGGCTTCTCGCGTCAGATATTTTAAATTAAGGCAGCTGCTGAGATGTGTCGTGAGTAAGAGCCCGCACAACTATTACAGCGAAGTTTTTCGATTGATCAGGGAGCATCATGATTGGTTCAAGCGCTCGATTCCCCTTATCGCAAGCGAGAACGTGCCAAGCCCTGCTGTCAGGGAGGCAATAGTATCAGACTTTGGCAACAGGTACGCAGAAGGATGGCCGGGAGAGCGAGTGTATGCTGGTTGCCTGTATATCGATCAGGTAGAGCTGATCTGCATGGATCTTGCGAAGAAAGTGTACGATGCAGAGTTTGCCGATGTCAGACCGGTTTCAGGTGTGAACGCAAATCTGGCTATTTACGCGGCATTTACAGAACCGCATGACACGATGCTTGCCCTTGCAATTCCCAGCGGTGGACACATATCTCATGGTAAGAAGGAGAACTCTGGAACGGCTGGTCTTGTCCGAGGGTTGAACATAGAGACCTTTGCATTCAACAAGGATGAAATGAATATCGACGTTGATGAAAGCAAGAAGAAGATCGAGACCTTGAAGAAAGAGGGGAAGAAGCCCAAGATGGCGATGTTCGGAGGCAGTTTGTTTCTCTTCCCGCATCCAGTGAAAGAACTGGCAAGTTATCTGCACGATAACGATATTTTCATCTGCTATGATGCAGCGCATGTTTCCGGGCTGATTGCTGGTAAGCAGTTCCAAGACCCGTTGAGAGAGGGTGCCGATGTTATGACGATGAGTACGCATAAGACATTATTCGGTCCGCAAGGAGGTATGATTCTTGCGTTTGAAAAATTTGCAGAGCCGATAAAGAAAGCAGTCTTTCCAGGTAACACAAGCAGTCATCACTTACAAAACGTAGCTGGTAAGGCGATCGCGTTGGCAGAGATGTTGCAGTTTGGAAAGGAGTATGCGCAGCAAGTAATAAAGAACGCTAAAGCATTGGCACAAGCACTTCATGATTACGGATTTGATATTCTGGCAGAAAAGAATGGTTTTACTAAATCGCATCAAATAGCTGTAGATGTGAGCAAGTACGGCGACGGTGGAACAATCGAAAAGGATCTTGAAAAAGCTGGTGTGATATGCAACAGGCAGCTGTTACCTGGTGACATCAAGGCTGGAAGACACTACATGCATCCGGGTGGTATCAGACTTGGAACTTCCGAGACGACCAGACTGGGTATGAAAGAGAGTGATATGAAGGAGATAGCTTTATTCATAAAGAGAGTTGTGATAGACAAGGAGGAACCCAGCAAGGTCAGCCATGATGTTGCTGATTTCAGAAAAGACTTCCAGAAGGTGCACTATGCCTTCGACAACAGCCTAGGGGCGTATGACTACATCGAACTAATCAAAAAGTAAGCCCCTGATATGCCTATTTGGACGTTCCCGCGCACGCGTGTAAATCCTATCTATAGGGGGGTCTTTATAAAGGGTATATAAAGGCTGAAATCAGGCAAGACTTTCGGAACGATAGTCTATTGTATATGATAGATAAGTGGAGGTTGACAGTGTGAATAGCAAGATCTTGTTATCTATTCGGCGTAGTGTTCGAGTTTTACTTCTTGCTTAAGGTATCTCTTGATTCCTTCTTTGTACTTGTCCAAGCATACCATCATCAGGCTCATCAAGCATTCGTCGCAGATGGGTTTGTTCCTGTAACTAACACCCTTGCCCTTGTCAAAAGCGAACGTGAGATTGCATATAAGACAACGCATTCTAGTCCTTTGATGGACACCTGCTGGTTAATAAAATTTAAAAAATCATGATTGCGTTACCGTTTTGGTACCGTAATATACCTTAAATAACAGCATGCTGCTGATCGATCGTGCGCCATTATTATTTTGATATTGAAACCACAGGGCTTGACCCAGACAAGGATAAGATACTAACGTTTCAATACTAGGAACTTTCGCAGGTTTCTGGAACTCCGTTGACAAAACTTGTGATCGCAAAGGAGTGGGATTATGATTGTTCGGAAATTAAAGTCTTGAAGTGGTTGAAAGCATTATTGATCGATTCACCCTTATGGAAGTTTGTCCCTGTGGGTAACAACCTTGTTTTCGATCTTTCGTTCATAGCTGCAAGGATGCGAATGTATTTTCATGTAGATTTGTTAATGCAATTGCTAAACAGGCCATTCATAGATCTAAGACATGTTCTAGTTATGATAAACGGAGGACGTTTCAGAAATTACAGCAGGATGATTGGTAAGGAAGAGTTTGGGAGCAACGTCCCCGTATGGTACCAGAACGGGCAGTATGAGAAGATCGTTGATTATGTTGAGATGGATGCTAGAGCATTCGTGCGTACTTATAGTATGCTCAAGAGGAACCTGCCCACTCTCGCAGGACTCATCGCCTAGCCCGCCTTACGGACCTTATCCCTTTTATGATGTTCTTCAGGGCCTTGTCTGACCCCTTCTCGAACATCGTGCCTACGACGATCACATCGGCGCCAGCCTTGGCAATCTCCTTCGCTGTCTTGGCATCTCTTATACCGCCGCCAACGATCAGCAGTCCATCATAGTTTTGCCTCACGGCAGCGACCATCTTCGGGTGCACATGAGAGGACGCGCCTGAACCAGCCTCAAGGTAGAGTGATCTCATACCCATGTACTGGGCAGCAAGGGAATACATAACAGCCAAGTTTGGTTTGTCAAACGGTATCCCTCTTGCTCTGCCAATGAACCATACCGAACTTCCTTCACCCACAATAATGTAGGCCATCGGTATCGCTTCTATGTCGTGCTTCTTTACGGCAAGTGCACCCAAGGCCTGTGCTTCTGTTATGAAGTATGGGTTTTCTGAGTTTAGTAGAGAACTGAAAAGTATTGCATCTGCCTTTGATGATATGCCGGTTACATTTCCGGGAAAGAGTATGACTGGTATGTCTACCGCCGTCTTGATTGATGCTACGACGTTGTTCAATTCGATCTGGTCTACCGCGGACGAACCGCCAACAAGTATGGCAGCTGCTCCAGCACCCTCTGCCTTCTCGGCCATTTCAGCTGCTTTGCTGGTGGAAAGTGATTCGGAATCGATAAGAGTGAAGCAGAGTGTTTTGCGTCTGGCCTCGTAAACAATTTTCTTCTCTACGGGGCCCATCGCAAGCAATTGTTCCGCTGGCGTTATTATCTTTATTATTCAGTGCAGCTATACAGATTTGGTACACATATGGGATCTGGTGAAGTAAAAAATAATGAAATTTTGAATTTTATTATTGAAAGATCTTTATTTACATCAAAGCAATTTGATATAATTTCTAAAAGACGTCGGGGGGAGCATACAGTAGAGCATAGAAGCAGAGGTGCGTATTATAGGCTGTTGAAGCAGAGTAGGGATAAGTTATCTGGTCTGATCTACAGCTTTTTGCTACTGCAGCTTGCTGGGCTACTGGACGACCAGACAAGGAATGTCGTTGATCGTCTAGTTAGGCAGGTTGGTGTGACGCAGTCAAGTGATATAGACGAGCAGGTTGCACGTGATGTGATACATGTAATGGATGAATTGGTTAGAAGGATAAGCAAGATATGAGATGAATAGGAAGGGAAGACAGCAAATTATCAAGGATATTTGTCCCATTCGGTGATATATCACAGCTAAGTTGTGATTGTGATGGTTGATATGGAGACCGTGCTGCTGGTCACACTTGCATATATTATTGGTATAGTTAGCGTGATGATCTTTAACAGGCTAAAACCTTCATTCGGTACGCATGAAGTAGAAGGAGAATACGCTAGACATATGAAAGAATATGAAGACATGTTAGTTGACCTTAGGATACGCCTAGATACCCTTGAAATAAGAACCGGTGAAACATCACAACCTGTATCACAGCACATCAGTGATGCAAATCACAACACAAAACTGCCAGCCATTAGAAGAACGCTGGAGCAGGAAGGTGTTGGTATGGTGGACTATGTATTGAAATTGTTGATGGAAGGACCGAAGACATCCAGGCAGATCGAGGGTTTGATAGGCAGGTCCAGGGAGCATACAGCTAGGTTGATGAAGAAGTTGTTTGAAATGGGCTATGTAACAAGGGATATGGTGACAAAGCCGTACACTTATGCCATAACGGATGCTGGTAAAAACGCGATACAACAGGTCAGCGTCAGTGCTTAATGGCCATCTTTCTGTACTGCCATTCCCTGCTGTTTCTCTTGCGTTCGAGCGCACCCCTATCTGTAAACCTTGAGAGGTAGGTCGAGATTACGCTTAACTTTACGGGTTGGTTAAACTCATCCTCATACGCCTCAAGCAGCTCTGATGATGTAAACTCCCCGAACGAGAACTTGTTCTCAACAAGGCTCCATATCTTTGAGCCTACCGAGTTCAGGTTAGCCTCTCCCTCGACCTTCTCCATGTCCAGAAGGTCCATGAGTTCGAATACCTTGATAATCTTCTCTCGTGTTACATTACCCTCTACGGAAAGCGAGTACTTTCCACCCTCTCCATCGTCCAATTGTATCCTAATCTTCTTCCTGGCCAATTTGGCAGTAGATCAATAACAGGTTAACAGATAAGCGTGATACTGATCATTTTGTTAACTTGATCGATCGTGTTTGTTAAGCTGCCATGAGATGATGCTATTCCTGTTAACATATTAACATCCAGTGGAAATGGTGGTCTTCCATTAGGGTCGGTTTTAGCCTCCAGTGGAAATGATGGTGTCTGCCTACACACCAATTAACACTATTAACAAGGATCCTAACGCTCCAGTGGAAGGAATGGTGTTCTTTTCTAGCTATTTCGAATCGTCCTTAACATGTAATTAACAGCCTGTTAATAGAATAATTCGGTTCTGTTGTTGAGAATTGGTTTGTAGGAAAATGTGGTTCATGGCTAAAAATTCCTAGCCTTATATACCTCCCCCCCTCTAGTAGCTTTTGCATCCGTGCGTTTTTTGGTGCATTAGGGAATAATCATCATATCTACATATGAGATTATGGTATGTATTTACGATTGAGGAGGGAAAATCTGTTCTAGACCTTACTAATAGCTCTCGACCGCCGACAAAGATCGGTAACATCTTGCAACACGGATGAATAATGGAATCAATAATTAGGTCTATACAGACAGACACCAACCGATCCTTTCCATCAGATGGATTACAACACGAATAGATGACATTAATACAAAATTAACATATTATATAATAATAATTGATTCTATCCAATATAAAGAAATAGAGTAGGAGTATTGGAATTTGTTATGATTAATGTTAATAATCTGGATAAGAAGATCTGGTGTGTGGGTGTAGTATATGACTAATGATGATGTATTACATAATGTCTTTGAGAAGGCAATTAATGGTAAACCACTTATCAGACGACGTGATGTGTTAAGGGCAGATTTTATTCCTGACAAACTGTTGTTTAGAGATGATGAAATCCGATCTGTGGCAGAGCCTTTATCTCCATTATTGAAGGGCTCGAGGGCATCCAACCTATTCCTATATGGGAAGCCTGGTACTGGCAAGACCGTGGTTGCTAGGCATGTGTTGAAGCACCTGCGCAACCGAGCTGCTGAACTAAAGGTAAAGGTAGCGCTAGCGTATTCGAACACAAAGATCACAGGTAGGGAGTATAGTGTATTGGTGGAACTTGGAAGCGCGTTAGGGCTGAAACTACCGCCTACAGGCTTGGCCTCTGGAGATCTGTTTTCGAAGATACTTGCGCACATAAACGACCAAGGCATCAACACGGTCTTTGTTCTTGACGAAATAGATTTCCTAGTAAAAAGGCATGGCGATGCGATACTATATGAAATGACAAGGGCAAATGAGCGCTTGAAGAAAGGGTCCTTGGGACTAATTGGAATATCCAACGACCTGAACTTCAAAGAGTTCTTGGATCCACGAGTATTGAGTAGCTTGAGCGAAGAAGAGCTCGTGTTTCCGCCTTATACGGTAGAGGAATTGAAGGGAATACTGAACGAGAGGTCCAAGGAAGGTTTCTACGATGGCGTAGTCAAGGACGTTGCAATTAATTTATGCGCAGCGATGGCTGGCTCGGAGCATGGTGATGCTAGGAGAGCAGTAGATCTGTTACGTGTTGCTGGCGAGGTTGCGGAGCGTGAAGGTGCGAACGTTGTTGATGAGAAACATATCAGGATAGCTGAGCAGAAGATCGAGCAGGACACGGCAAGCGAAGCGCTGCGTTCGTTGGCTGTACATGAGAAGATCATAGTCTACAGCGTCATGCTGTCAGAAAAAGGATCTACTGGGGATATTTTCGACAAATACAAAGACGTATGCAGAAAGCTCAGTCTGGAGCCAGTTACACAGAGAAGGGTTGGGATGATCGTAAGCAACTTGGATACACTGGGTCTGATTTCAGCTCCGGTAATAAATCAGGGCAGGTATGGCAGAACCAAAAGAATTTCGCTTGGAGTGCAACCATCTGTTGTAAAGAATGTCTTTAAGGAAGATTCAATGATGGCAGCATTAGTTTAGACAAAAACCAAGACAAGATAGAAATAGTTCTGCATTTTATATCAAGCATGAGTGGACGATTTTCTATATGGCACATGAGTAAGAAGCGCAGGTTCGCCTTTATCGCGATCGCAGCTGCTGTCTTTGCTGCGGCATACTCTGCAGGTGCAGCAACCACAATGAACGATGAAGAAGCTAAAACTCTCAGGGATGAATTTGAAAAGCAGGTAGCAGGTGTAGATGCAATTGGCATCTTTCTTAACAACATTAGAATTGGTGCTGCGATGTTCATTCCTGGATTTGGAGCATTTCTTGGAATGTTTTCAGCTTATTCAACTGGACTCGTATTCAATGCCTTAGCACAAACAACACCAGAAATTGCAAAGCTACCTCCTTTGATAATCCTAGCAACACCATTTGGTGTCATGGAAGTATTTTCATATGGCATGGCGATGTCGCAGAGCGTGATCTTGGTGAATGAAATAATACGTAAAAGAACTCTTAAACCATGGCTGGTGCCAACAATGATCCAACTGGGTATAGTTGTAGCTATTCTCCTTGCAGGTGCCTTCGTAGAATTTTATATGATAGAAGAGTTCACACCAGAACTCAAGGATATAGAAGCATAGCTAGGGTTTTTATGCCTGTTGTGAGCGATCCATTTTTGCAATGCTAGGCGTCAAAATTCATAGTTATCCAAAGATGGACTCTCCAAATATGCTGGCAGCTCTTCCAGACATGGGCAACGTTGCTGGCATAGGCATATCATATTTGATAAAGAAACTCAACGCAAAGTTGTTTGCTGAGATATACGCTTACTGGCCCCCTTTCATATCTTACAAGAACGGGGTGGTTGATTACACACAGTCAACATACAAATTTCATTATCTGGACAATGAAAACCTGCTGATATTCAGTGGGGATTTTAATCCTACCGATCCAAGAAGGTTGTATGAGATCTGTTACGAAGTTGTGAGGATGGCAGGACGGATGAATGTGAAACGACTGTATTCAATAGGCGCTGCTCTTAGACCTACAAGCGCCGCAGAACCCAAGGTGTTTGGTGTTGTGAACAACGAGCAAATACTAGATGATGTAAAGAATCACGGGTTGGTTATGCTGGAGGGCGAGGGTCAGATCACAGGTTTTAATGGTTTGATTTTAGGGATAGCGAAGGAGCAAGGTGTGGATGCGGTCTGCATCTTGGGAGAAATCGATAACCCTGGAGTTATACAACCAAAGGCTGCCCAGAACATACTAAAATTGGTCATCAATATGTTGAACATAAAACCCTTCAACATGGACGAGCTTGACGAAGAGGAGAAGAGGAAGCAGTTCATGGAGCAGCAGATGGGATATCTTGAACGTGTTATGGACCGCGGCGAACCTCCAGGAATAGCATGATTTTTTATTGTTGTGAATAACCCTAAAAAGGGCTATGATTGACTATAATACTAATGCTTATATCTTGAACAGCCTTTATTAGGGCTAGAGCGACTTGACAATCAAATCTATTCCCAAACTTAATGCAGGCGAACTAAGGATGCTCTTACTATTGGCAGAAGGTTCGATGCATGTAAATGCGTTGAGGGCAGAACTGCACGACTATGGTTCAACCAGTAAATACCTACAATACCTAGAAGATCTAGGTTTCATCAGGCGTGAAAAGAGGAAGACAAGGATAGTAAGTATCCTAACATCAAAGGGAGAGCGTGTTGCGAAGGCATTGCAGGTGTTACAGGACTAATTACTTGTGAATCACCATAACGCATAGATCGCTGTATTCTCTTTTCGGGATCTCGCTCATCCTGCTCTTCGTTACTCTTTCATTGCTGAGCGTCAGAAACTCGTAAATATCCACATTAAACTTCTTGAGATCAATTCGATTCTGCTTCAGGAATTCCACAACATCTGCTGGCATAAAGTCCCAAGGTCTGGGAAGCATGATTACACTTCTATCATTCTTCATGGCTTCCAAAAGTATTGCTTTCTCTCGTTCTATGGTGCCTGTTATGTGAAATGTTATGAGAGCACTCTTATCGATCGGTATCTTTGATTTCGAGGCTGCCACCTGTATCGAACTTATCCCTGGCACGATCTCAACATCGCCAAATATCTCAATCAATCGATCAACGATCTCAGATTCTGAAAAGTCAGGATCTCCAGTAAACGTTACTGAACATGTTTTACCGTTCAGCTTTTTTGAAACATCACCATAAACTTCGTCCTGTGTTTTCAACGTTATCTGTCTTACATCCTTACCATCCAACAGACTTCTGATTACATCTAAACTATGCTTGTAACCGATCACAATATCAGATTTGGCGATGACCTGCTTTGCTTTGTCTGTAACATATTCAGGCGAACCAGGACCCACCCCAACAACGTAGACCTTGCCCATGTGCTATGAGTTATCTACTGGTCTTAAAAATGTACCAAGCGGTATGGAATTGTCGCGTAGTAATTTTTAATAATGGTTTGCCCAGAGCAAGAGCATGGTTCTGGACCAAAAGAAGGTACCCAAGGATGTATACGACTTTCTTACTAACGAGGCCTTCGAGTTTCATGAAGGCAATGAGAAGATAATGAAGAAGCTAAAGAGTACGGACATCAAGACAGACGCTACCTGATAACAACTGATAATCACTATTTTGTAATACAGAAAATTGCTAGTCGTTCCTAGGTTTTTTCCATAATTGGCTACTGTTCCAGTTTTGGAAAGGTCGTTTCGGCAGATTCCTTAAATCAATTCTTCGCTATACTATAGGTATGACAAGCATAATGGAAATGGAAGATATGCCGGCAAAGAGTCAGCCGTGTGGAAAGGACGCCCACGAGGTTTGCGTATATGCTTGGTGCACGTGCCACTGTCATATACGCGATACGGCGATATTGGACTAACTAAACCTGCTTTTTCCACAGTATTTGCTATCATATAATAGGTAGCATTCGGTAACTGAAGCTAATCCTTACAGACTAGAGATTTTAAGTCATTGCTACTATTATTATGCATGGAAAGATCACAACTAGAAAAGCGAACCAGAAAGTCTTATCTCATACCTGAATGCCAAATAAGAATTCGAGTACCGAGTTTGTTCAAAGGGATTGATGCAGAAGATTGGAGTGATATTCTTTCAAAACATCTTGTTAATCATGGTGTAACAACGTCAGCTCCAATCGACGATGAAAGTGTTAGATTCACCAGTATAAACGATCAAGCTTGGTACAAGATCGAGGAAGCTGTCAAAGAATGGTCCAAAGAAAATGGCTTCAAGATGCAGCATGTAATAATCGAACTTTCTCCAGCTGATCCGAAATCCCGATACCGTATAATAGTTAACGCATAGTGAACAAGAAAGAAAACGAGATCTAATGTCATTAATTATAGGTTTCATCAAGCCTATAGAAAATTGTAATTAGTTGGAAACAGATTAAAAGAAAAATATAGTGGAGTTCTCAAACGGATTTATTTGTCTGAGAACGATCTTAACATCCATGCCATGTTTTCATGCTTTTCCATCAGGCCTGTCAGAAAATCGTTCGTTCCTATATCATGGTACTTATCTGCAACGGTTTCGAGGTCAACTCGCAGGTTGCGAATAATAGCCTCATGATCTGCAACAAGGTTTGAAATCATCTTCTGCGCATCATGGTATTCGCCAGGATGCTCTTTCAGCCTAGCATGCTTCATGAATTCGGTGAGCGTGGCGATCGACCATCCTCCAATAGATCGTATACGTTCCGCCACGTCGTCGATTACTTCGTCTAACTCTTCATACTGCGATTGGAAGAACTTGTGCAAATCATTGAACTGAGGTCCGACAACGTTCCAGTGGTAATTTCTTGTCTTTGTGTATAGAACATATTCGTCTGACAGTAGCGCGCTAAGAATGTGTACCACACCTTCACGGTCTGGGTTAGCAAGCCCGATATTGATCTTGGCTTCCGTTTCCATAGTTAAACCAGTTTTCATTTTATCACTTGAACCGTTATTGGTAATGATTATTATTTAATGTTTAAATAACAGGTGTTAGGTTAGCCTAATTAGGCAAGCCTAAGAAGTCTGGATGCAGTGGCATCTAACGGCTCTGCTGCCATTTTAGTAGCAGGGCACCCACCTCACAAAATATATCAAGACCTGCTTTGCTGTATGTGATATGGCAGACAAGATCCGTTGTGCCCATATACTGGTAGCAAAGTTCAGCGTAGCGCAGCAATTAGTTGAAAAAATAAAACAAGGAGAGAGTTTTGCAAAACTTGCGCAGGAACATTCTCTGGACGGTAGCAGAAAACGCGGAGGCGACCTTGGATTCTTTGGCAGGGGAATGATGGTGAAAGAATTTGAAAAAGCGGCCTTTGCACTGCAGAAGGGTCAGGTTTCAGACGCAGTAAAAACACAGTTCGGCTACCATATAATAAAACGCTTGGACTGAATGTAATGCTTATATCACTGCAAACTAAATTGAATGTATGAAATTCGACTTTGAAGAGTTTACAACCGTAGAGGAAGTTCTGGTCTATCTCGTTACCATTGCACCAATGATGAAGCAGGTCCTTACAATAAACTACTACGGAGGCTACACTTTTGCAATGATCCCGATTTCACCGCTTTCTGCAGACCACATACTTGTTGTTTATACAAAAGCAAAAATTGAACCAGGGCTGCTGGAGTTTGATATTTCAACACAAAAGTACCGCAAGGTTGCTGCCGTTGAGAGAGCAGACAAGAACTACTTCATTGTAACCAGCCCGAAGAGAAACACGATTGCCGATCAGGCATTAAAGGAAATCGAAGGCAAGTAACCAGTTCATCATTAAGTTACGGAATAAGTTCCCCAGCAGACGTCTCTGCTCTATACTTTACCATAACCTGTTCCCCAGCATCCTTGCTGTCGCAGTTGTCTACGTTGATTATGCGGGTTGATTCGGTCTCTACCACGCATTTGCCGTCCTTGAAAGTGATTACCTTTGCTTTTTCGCTTATCTCGGGTTTTACCCAAGGCAGGAACGGCACAGTAAATACCAATATTATACCAATTATTGCTGCAAGAAAAGCAATTGCAACTCGATTCATTGTCATATGGGCGCTAATTCCTGCACTTAAAGATAAACACAGTCCGGCTAAAGATCAAAATATAGATGGAATTCGTGCGGGTGCGGTCTCATTGAAACATCCATGCTGTCCTTTCTCTCCATCTCTATTATCGTCTGTATGGTATCATCGCTGAACAATGGCTTCAGGTAAGCGTTGTCACTCTCAAGCTGTTCGATCGCTTGCTTCAAACTCCCAGGAAGCTGCTTTATTCCCATCTCGTTCCTCTTCTGCGCGCTCATCTTGTAGATATCTTCATCAACCGGGTCTCCAATGTCACTCTTCTTTCTTATCCCATCTAAACCAGCAGCAAGGATCGCTGCAAAGCACAGATACGGATTGCATGATGGATCGGGTGCCCTGAACTCTATCCTCTTGGTCTTCGCAGCTTTTTCGCCCTTGAAGTAAGTTGGTATCCTTACGATCGCAGATCTGTTGCGCTTGCTCCATGCGATGTATACTGGGGCTTCGTATCCCGGAACCAATCTTCTATAGGAATTTGTTGTTGGCGCGACTATGGCAGACAAGGACATCGCATGTTCCATTATGCCGCCTCCAAAGTATCTTCCCAGCTGGCTTAACTCAGCATGCTTATCATTTGGATCGTAAAACTCGTTTTTATCGTTCCACAAACTAACATTTACATGCATTCCAGAGCCGTTATCCAGCGCTACGGGTTTGGGCATCATCGTAGCTACCATGTCATATTTTCGTGCAATGTTCTTCACAACATACTTGTAGGTTAGAGCACCGTCGGCCATGTTTGTTAGCGTATCATAGTATATGTCGATCTCGCACTGCCCTCCTGTAGCAACTTCGTGATGGTGCGCATCGCATATCACACCAAAGTTTTCGTTTAGAATATCGACACACTCGTTCCTATAGTCGGTCAAAGTATCATTTGGTGTAGCTGGTAGATAACCATCCTTCAGTCTTATGGGATATGCAGCGTTGCTACTCCACGGTGCTTCTCTAGATTCGATTGAATACCCAGAACCCTTGCTTGGAGTCATCGAGTCCCATCTTACTCTATCAAACACAAAAAACTCGACCTCAGGACCCCAGTACGCGATGTTGTAACCTTCCTCCTTGAGAAACTTTTCAGCTTTCTGCCCTATTGCCCTCGGGTCCCTTGCCAGCCTTCCTCCTCCATAGCCCCAGTGGACATCGCATATCATGCGAGCGGTCTTATCACGCTCGATCCATGGTATAACTGCAAAAGTGTTAGGGTCTGGCTTTAGCACCATGTCAGACTCGTGTATCTCGCTAAATCCCCTAATGGACGAACCATCCAGTTTTGGCATGCCATCCTCTATTGAACTTTCATCAAACATGTTTGCATTTACCGTAGTATGGTGAAACCTCCCCATCAGCCCCGTAAACTGCAGTTCGATGAACTTGATACCCTGCTCCTTTATTGCCTTGAGAACATCGCCCGTGCTGTGCTTGATAGGCTTGGGCTCACCGTTAACTAACTTGTAAGGCATGGCTGTATGCGCAATTACTTGCTATTTAATTATAACGCTAGTTTTTGTCCGAACACTCTTTAAATAACTTTTGAATAACCTGCACCATGGTTGCGATGTCCGAATGGTTAGACGTGAAAGCATTGTACGGCATGCTTGCCAGGGAAATTGAAAACGATTCCCTACAGTACATGCAACCGAACACATATCGCGACATTGCAAGTATGTTGAGCAACCTGAAGGGACAAGGTTTCGATGGTTTGGAAGCGAAGGTGAAGGACTCGCT
>JBMCYV010000008.1:0-83150 GCA_049199595.1 Candidatus Nitrosomirales archaeon | reverse complement strand
GCGGAGAGACTCTCTCCGCTGCTAGTCCGCTCCCCTCTGCAATACCTCTTTCAGTGACCTTGATCTTGTCCATTACAATTATTGTATTTATGTCATCCCTAACCTTAACCAGTCCTGGAAAGACTCGGTTCAATCTATCCGCAAGCGCATGAAGATCAAATAATTTTTCGAGCAACTTTATCTCCTTGACGAAACTGCCATTAAGGATCATGCGTGATACATTTTCGGTCCCTTCTATATTTTGAAGTATGAGATCCAGCTTCTCGTCTATGCCAACAAGAAGTCCCTTGTATATTCTACCCTCTGAAGTCTCAACAGAAACCTTCCTGTCCAGAAAAGCAAGGATCTCTTCGCCAAACCTTCTTGATATTATTGCTGCCATTTAAGCAAATATTATGATCCCGTTATATGAATCTGATCCGTTAAGATGCGAAAGTTAAATAAAAAGTGAAACAACTGTTGCGCTAACTTCTAACTTATAACGCTAGAATCGTTGGATATTGTTATGTATGGTTAACATACTTGCAAAGCTCTACAATTGGGTCCCCAAGCATAGTTTTTGAATTTTGCATTGTTTCTGGACAGATCATCGTTGGAGTTACAAATAACGCAAAAGCTAGAAATACAGACATCATTCCGCCTACTATGATTATAAACAGTACTGCCGCATGCACAATCTGTAAAAATCCTTTACTTATTATAAAAGTTTGTGATACAGTTCATGACCATAATATTTCTCTGGTACATTTCGGCGGCTTGATCGTTTCTTATATCTAGCTGTACACAAAAAACTTTTGCATATCATCATTCTTAACGATCAGATCTAGCCAATCAACTTTACCGATTGAGTGCTTTGACTTGCCTTCGAAGATGGAGATGATTTCATTCACAACTTTTTCTGGTTTCTTTGCCGTGCTATCGATCTCGGAAACTTTATCCCTTCCAAATCTCTTGATAGCATCGTAGAGGCATACCCCAATTATCTCGCTTGATATGTTGTTAGTCGCTTTCTTCTCACTGTACCCTCTCATAGCGTACACCTTTTCCAGTTCATATGGAGAGCGTCTTAGAGCTATAACCAGCGTAGGATCGGTTTTCTTCAGGACGTAAGGCGCTAGATGGCCAACCACTAGGCATTTTCTTGTTAGTTCTTTTCTTAGTAGCGAAGAAAGTTTCTTCAGATCAACCACGTATCCTATCTTGTCTTTCTTTGTTATTGCATTTTTCTTTATGGCAACGTCATTGATATCGATTAATTTGAGATCTAATTTCTTTGCGACTATCTTTGCCACTGTGTGCTTGCCCACACCTGGATTTCCTGTTATGACGAACAATTTAGTTGACCTGATGTAATTATCATAAATTTTGCGCTATGCTAATAAGTGTATCATATCATCATGCTAGCATGCTTGTCGGTCTGCTTGGTAAAACTAATGTTGGTAAATCTACATTCTTCAACGCAGCTACGCAACTTAATGCTCCCGTAGCAAACCACCCCTTCACTACGATCAACCCGAACATTGGAATAGGATATGCTAGGGTTAAGTGCGTCTGTACAGAATTCAACGTCAAGGACAATCCGATTCATTCAGTATGCATTGACGGTAACAGGTTCATACCCGTCAAACTGATAGATGTTGCTGGTCTGGTGCCAGGTGCACATGAAGGAAGGGGTTTAGGTAACAAGTTTCTCGATGATGCGAGGCAGTCTGATGCATTGATCCATGTTGTCGACGCGTCAGGTTCAACAGATAGCGAGGGAAGAACATGTCCTCCAGGAACTCAGGATCCGTTATATGATGTTGAATTTGTTGAGAAGGAGTTCGATCTATGGCTCACCTCGATAATAGGACGTGATTGGGATAAGACGGTTAGGGAAGCGGAGCATCAGGGTCAGAAACTTGAACAGCTGCTCGCAAAGAAGTTAAGCGGGTTGGCTATTACCGAAAATCATGTACTTGAGGTTCTTAGCAAGTTCAAGACAAAGAAACCATCTACATGGAGCAAGGACGATCTCTTCGACTTCTGCAAAACACTAAGAATGAAATCCAAGCCTGTTATCATCGCTGCCAACAAGGCAGATATTCCGCCAGCGGATCAGAATATTGAGAAGATGAAGAAAGGTGGTAGGTTAGTAATACCATGTGCATCAGAAGCTGAATTATTGTTAAGAAAAGCTACTAGTAAAGGCTTGATAGATTACCTAGCTGGTGACACTTCTTTCAGGGTAAAGGAGAATGTCACTCTGACCGAAGAGCAGAAAAAAGCGCTTGACCTAGTGAAGGCATTGATGCGCAAAATGGGTTCAACAGGTGTGCAGCAAGTGATAAACGCTGCGTGCTTTGAACTGTTGAAACTTATCGTGGTCTATCCTGTAGAGGACGAAGCCAAGCTAACCGATAAAAAAGGGAATGTGTTACCAGATGCGTATATGATCAAGACTGGGTCAACTGCGAAAGATTTTGCTGCTGCAATACACAGCGATCTTGCAAAAGGATTTCTGCATGCAATCGACGCCAGAAGCAAGCAGAGAGTTGGTGCGGATCATGCTTTGAAAAATGGTGACGTCATAAAGATAGTCTCTACCATGAGTAGGGGATGAGCATGCTCTGTCTTGGTGTAGAAAGCACGGCGCACACATTCTCATGTTCAGTTGTAGAACTTGCAAATGGTCGTGGAAAAATTCTTTCAGATGTGAGGAGTGTTTACAAACCTCCTGAAGGTTCTGGCATACATCCAAGAGAAGCTTCGAGACATCATGCAGAACAGAGTTCTGATGTGCTCAAAGACGCGCTGAAGAAAGCATCTGTCAACATGAAAGAAATAGATGCAATAGCATATTCTGCAGGTCCAGGTCTGGGGCCTTGCCTCCGTGTAGGTGCAGTAGTTGCGAGATGCTTATCAGTGTACTACAAGAAACCGCTGGTTCCTGTTAACCATGCGGTAGGCCACTTGGATCTGGGAATGCTACTTACTGGTGCAAAAGATCCTCTGGTACTGTTAGTTTCTGGAGGACATTGTATGATACTCGCCTTATCAAATAGCAAATGGCGCGTGTTTGGAGAAACACTTGACATAACTATTGGTCAGCTGTTAGATCAGTTCGGCAGGGCGGTTGGCTTTGCATCACCATGTGGTTCAAGGATAGAAGAACTTGCAACAAAGTCAAACAATTACATGAACCTTCCATATGTTGTCAAAGGAAACGATGTCTCTTACTCAGGGTTGCTAACAGCTGCAAAGAAGGTGGCCGAGAATTCTAAGCTTGAAGACATGTGTTATTCAATTCAAGAAACTGCGTTTGCCATGCTCGCAGAGGCTACTGAAAGAGCGATAGCCTTCTGCAACAAAAAAGAGCTACTCGTTGTAGGTGGTGTCGCCGCAAATAAGAGGTTGAGCTTCATGCTCGGTGATGTTTGCAAAAGACAAGGTGCAAAGTTATTCGTCGCACCAATAAACTATGCAGGTGATTGCGGTGCGCAGATAGCTTGGACGGGGCTGTTGGAATTCAAGACTGGGATCAAGATCAATGTTGAAGATGCTTTTGTAAGACAGTCGTGGCGTCTTGACACTGTGGATATTACATGGCAGAACTAGCATACTATTCAGTAAGGTCTAGAACGGGTTTTCCCTAATGCTTTGAAAAACGCACGCGTGCAAAAGCTACTAGGGGGGGAGCCTTTATAAAGGATATATCAAGAAATCAAGAGAAAATTTCAGAACGGTATCTATTACGATTTGCTTTTTACTGCAGTGTTTATGGCATCTCTCCATTTTCCCGTGCTAAAAACCCCAAACTTATACACGGCTTTAGGTTCTGAAACCTCGACTACAACCTTTTTTACCAAGAATCCTTCAGCTCTTGCGTTCGATATTTTGTTCAGAGGAATGTCCAGCGCAACTTCCCCTAGCTTCTTGCTGAAGGTAAGCATGCGAGCTTCGCTTTTCTCGAATATCAGTCTCTGGTTTGTCAGTGTAAGGTAGCCAGAACCGATCTTGTCCTCGCTGCAATCTTCCTGCATGATGAGTTTCTCTCCGCTACGCTGTTCGACCATAACTACAAACTAATTTAGTTGCCCAAGTTATAACCTTAGCTTATGTAGTTTTGGATAAGTTGATTTAAGGTTTATTATCAAACTTTGGCATTGTTGTGGAAGCCTAAAGAGATGATTTGCTTCCCAAAAATAGCCCAGAACTATTAGAAGCCTATCATATCTTTTATAAGACCTTACTGTACATGATAGCATAGTGGAGAAGATTGCAGGGACTAAATAATGGGAGTAACATTGACAGCTCTCTGCTTGAGCATTTTCAGCGAGAGATATGGAGCAAGGTTCCTCACCTAGAAGAAAAAACAGACGAAATGAAGATTGTCAACGCAACACCCCTGATTGACATTACTGAAGATTTAAGGGAGTGTGCAAGAAAAGAGTATGGTTTGGATCTTGCTGATACGGATCTGCGAGTTTTCGGCAAGTTCGATTCGAACTTGCTGGCAGGCTCGATCAAAGTAAGGCCAGCAGTCCAGATAATCCATGATGCCATTGCTACGGGGAAGCTTAAGGGCGGACAGACTATATTCGAAGCGACCTCGGGTAACTTTGGGATCGCTCTGGGGCAGATCGGTAGGCTCGGCCTAGATGTCGTTACCATTGTCTCGAGAAAGCTTCAGGAAGGAGTGTTCGAGGAGTTGAGAAACGAGAAAATACGTATCATGAATCTTGACATGGACATCTGTCCAGCTCCAGGGATGAAGGGCGACGCCAATCTTTTGGCTGCCAAAGCAACTGCATCGAACATTCGCTCACAGCTCTCTGAATTCGGGTTCGACACTACTATTTTCGATAGATCAATTTCTGAGGTGGAAGCAATTCTAGCGAAACAGGACATAATAAACTTGGCAAAGCTTCTTGCCAAGATCTACAGTGGTTTCTGCCCAGAACAATATGACAACGAGCTGAACATTGAAGCTCACAGAACTGTGACCGCTGTGGAGCTGGATCAGCAATTACGTGAACAAGGCCATTCGCTGGGCGAATTCAGAATTATCTGCACCTTTGGTACAGGTGGCACTTCTGGTGGCTTGAGCAGATACTTGATGGAGAAATACGGAAAGAAGTCGCTGCATGTAGTCTTTCCACTTGCCAATCAAGATGTTGCAGGAATAAGGACGAAAGGAAAGGCGATGGGTTTGAAGTTCTACGAACCTGAGCGGTATGCGGGACAACATGAAGTAGATTTTGGACAGGCAAAACGTCTGCTGAAGTTTTTCGTAGACAAGGGTCACGACATAGGGGAAAGCAGTGCCCTTGCGCTTTACGCGGTAGTGCAGATGGCGAACTTTGGTGGTTATGGAGGAAAGTTTGTCGTAATAATTGCTGATGGAATCCAAAAGTACAGAAAGAGCATTGGAACAATAAAAGAGAAAGAGAACCGTCTGCAGGTTACTCTGAAGGAAGCTGTTTCGGACATCGGAAACTATGATAGAGTTCTCTGGATTCACACAATGTATACTCCACGCAAGGAAGGAATAGAGCTAATAGCTAATTCGCTGGGCATCGATGAAAGCAAGATCTCTGTCCCAAAGGCCAGCGACGTGGAGCGACTTCTAGCAACACAACAGATTCCTAAGGAATTGGATAAAGCATTGGGAGGAGCTAATGGAAAGTCATTGCTCGTTTGCATGATGGGAAATACTTCGTTGAGAGTTGCTGAAGTACTTGCGGGGAAAGGCATTGTAGCTGAAAGTTTGACTGGCGGAATATCAGCACTTTCTCAAGATAAAGGTAAACAAATTTCTGAATTGGTGCGAATGGCTACAGAATAATAGGACATTATCATTACGATAATTCGTAATTGAGATAAATCTAGTTCGCAGACAGCTAAATGACTTTTCCAACACTCATCCATTCTAGAATCTTATAAGTAACGAAAAAAGCTATAGCCTTAAAGATGTTGATAAAAAAAGGCGCAGAGGCAGACATTTACCTCATCGACTGGTATGGCAAGAAAGCTGTTAGAAAAGTTAGAAAACCTAAAAGCTATAGGAATAAGTTACTTGATGATGAGATAAGGAAAAAACGCACATTACATGAGGCAGAGATGCTCTCACATGCCAAGGGAGCTGGTGTAACAACGCCACTAATCTACTTTGTTGATCCGAAGAGTACTGAAATAATTATGCAGTATATCAAAGGAAATCTTGTTAGAGACATTCTCGCCAAAAATCTGAAGTTGAGCGGGAGTATGGGGATTTACACGGCAAAACTACACAAGAACAACATTGTGCATGGAGATCTAACTACATCAAACTTTATTCTGCATGATAGCAAACTTGTGCTTATTGATTTCGGGCTTTCATTCTATTCTGACAGAATAGAAGATAAGGCCGTGGATATACGGCTTATAAAAGAAATAATGAGCAGCGCACACGCACCTGTATTCAAAAAGGCGTTTGATATATTTCTCAAAGGCTATGAAAGTGTGCTCGGTTCATCATTCGCATCAAAGATACTGAAGAAGGTAAGCGAAATAGAGAAACGGGGTCGGTACGCAAGAGTTGTTTAGCAGAATTACTAATCTAAATACCTGCAGGGATAGAGAATTTCTATGAAGAAACTTTATTTTGCAACTTCAAACAAAAATAAGTTTAGAGAAGCGAGTAAGATACTAACCAATTATGGCGTGCGTTTGTATATGAAGAAACTAGATCTACTGGAAAAACAGTCAGACAATCCTGTAATGATAGCGTCTGCAAAGGCTATGGATGCTTGGAGGATCCTGCATAATGATGTTATTGTTGAGGATGATGGATTATTCATAGATGCATTAGAAGGATTTCCTGGACCATATTCGGCATTTGTATATAGAACTATTGGCAACGAAGGCGTGCTGAAACTAATGAAAAACGCTACTAATAGAAGGGCAACGTTTCAGTCGATAATAGCTTATTGTGGACATGGTTTTACTCCCAAAATTTTCAGAGGAGAGGTCAGAGGCACAATTACGAAAACGCGGAGAGGAAGATCATGGGGGTACGATCCTGTTTTCATACCGAAACATTCTGGTGAATTGACTTTTGCTGAACTTAAATCGAAAAAGAATGAGCTTTCACATCGTAAATTAGCGCTGGAGCATTTTGCCGAATGGTACAGTAAGCATGTGATTATGGAGAAAGGCCCAAAACTAAAATCACGATAATATGATTACGCTATCAATCTTTCCAAGTATCGTTCATTATTTTGCAAGACAACTACCCTTGACTCTACGCTCTCATCCATGAATGCAAAGTTTCCTATTTGGTTAGCCAAACCATTTGCAAATGACCTCACTTCGTCCATTTCCATCATGTCAGACTGCTCCAGTCTCTGCGTGGAATAACCGACATGCATATACGATTTAGCTTCTATAAAGTGTGGATTACCATGTTTCAGCATTTCAGCAAAATCTGATATCAATTGCATATTTCCATTATAACTTCGCATCAGCGTTATCCTAACAACAGTTCTAGTGTTTGCCTTGCTCAAGAATTCCAGACTCTCCCACCACCGCTCCCAAGCATCCCTATGCCTAGGCTTGTTTATCATGAAGAATAACTTCTTGTTCGGTGCATTGGTAGAAAGATAAAGTTGTGTTGGCAAGGCGTCTTCATCTTGCAGTTTGTAAAGCATCTCCGGCTCCTGACCGTTTGTAACCAAGAATATGGATTTTGTATTCTTCAAGCTTTTTAGATATTTTATGAGTTCTGGCAGTCTGGGATACATCGTAGGCTCTCCAGAAAGCGATATGGCGTAGTGTGATGGTACCATTGCTTCTTTGAGTTTCTTCTTGTCTGCTTTAACATTGCCAAAGTAACCGTTCATCAGTCTATAACGCTCCTGCATCAGATTCTTTACGATCGTTTCTGGATCGTCAACAGCATTGGCTGGCATCTCCATAAAATCATAAAACTCCATGGGTCTCCAGCAGTAAACACATCTGTTCTGACACAACATACCAGCGGGCGAAAACTCCATACACCTATGCGTATCTATACCATAGAACTTCTTCTTGTAGCACTCGCCTTCGTTGACAAATGATTTCTTCGTCCAGTGACATAGTTCAACAGTAGAATGATTTGAAACTCCATACTTTGCCTTCTTGAGCTGCTTCGTCACATTAGGCTGGATCTGTATCAAATCGTTTACAGGATCCATCTCGCCTGAGCAGCTCATGCAGCACCTTAACGATGTTGGCGGATATTAAGCTTGAGGTTGCGAGAGAAACTGCGATAGGAAAATGCTACCGTAATTATTGATGAATATTTGCAGAGGGGATATTACACCGTGTTATCGCTCATGGTTAAGACCTTAAAGTTTAAACATTAAAGCAACCAACTAATGATGGAAGCGTGTAGGTTGAAGACGGCAGACATTGCAGTTGAATCATTACTTGATTGGGGTATAGAGGTAATCTTTGGATTACCAGGTGACGGGATTAACGGAGTTATTGAAGCGTTAAGACGCAGACAAGATCGAATCAAGTTCATTCTTGTTAGACATGAGGAGTCCGCCGCATTCATGGCATGTGCTTATGCCAAATACACTGGAAAACTTGGGGCATGCGTTGCTACGTCTGGTCCGGGTGCAATTCATCTCTTAACTGGGCTATATGATGCAAAAGCCGATAACACTCCTGTGATCGCGATAACAGGTAGCACATACTCTGATATGATGGGCTCGAGATATCAACAAGATGTTAATCTGATAAATTTATTCTCGGATGTTGCTGTTTATAACAACATGATAAATGGCCCGGAGCACGCAGAGATGGCAGTTGATATCGCATGCAGAACCGCGATAGCGCAGAGGGGGGTAAGTCATTTAACTATTCCAATAGATATTCAGGAAAGAGAATTAAAAGGCGAATATTCTAGACACAAAGTAGCTGGTCACACTTCTGATGTTTTTGTTACCAAGCATATGCCAGATCCACGATTAATTGAAAGGGCCGCAAAAATCCTTAATGCCGGGAATAAAGTAGTTATTTTAGTTGGACAGGGTGCTCTCAATGCCGAAGAAGAGGTAATCGCCGTTGCTGAACAGTTGAGTGCGCCTGTTGTCAAAGCATTGCTTGGCAAGGCTGTGATCCCTGACAATCATCCGAATAGTGTTGGAGGTCTAGGTTTGCTTGGAACGGAGCCAGCGAGCGATGCAATGAGTGAAGCTGATACTTTACTGATGGTTGGAACATCGTTTCCCTATATTGATTACCTTCCAAAACCAGGACAGGCTAGAGCAATCCAAATCGATCTTCACCCAGATAGAATTGGATTGCGCTATCCTGTGGAGGTTGGTCTCGTAGGCGATTCCAAACTTACGTTATCTGCCTTGCTTCCATTATTGTATAGGAAACCAGATGATGAATTTTTACAATCAAAACGGGAAGGAATGAAAAAATGGCGCAGTTTACTGAACGAGCGCAGTAGTCGTACCGACAAGCCGATCAAGCCACAAGTTATTGCTGTTGCAATCAACGAAGAATTAGAAGATAATGCTATAATTTCTGTAGATAGTGGAACTAATACGATATGGGCCGCGCAGTACATCGATATCAGAAAAGGAATGAAGTTTTCTCTATCAGGTACTCTTGCGACTATGGCCTGCGGTCTGCCTTATGCTATAGCTGCACAGATAGCATTTCCAGATAGACAATCAGTTGCCTTTGTTGGAGATGGCGGGTTTAGTATGCTCATGGGAGAATTTGCTACAGCAGTAAAGTATGACTTGCCGATAAAGGTAGTTATCATCAAGAACAACGGTCTAGGGATGATTCGTTGGGAGCAATTGGCTTTCTTGGGAAACCCTGAATTTGGAGTTGAATTTGCACCAATTGATTTTGCAAAGTTTGCCGAGGCATGCGGGGGAAGAGGATATTCTATAAAGGAACCGGATGAGGTAAAGACAGTAATACATGAAGCAATGTCAGAAAAGAAACCAACCATAATCGAAGCATATGTAGATCCTTTTGAACCTCCTATGCCACCTAAAGTAGGTATTGAATTTGTTAGCAACCTTGCTGAATCGTTTGCAAAAGGTGAACCTTATGCCAAAAGAATTGGTTTAACTATATTCAGGGATCAGGTGCACGAAGTATTAAGGAGAATCCACTCACATGATAAAGAATCGTAGTTCCAGCCAACAACAGCTTCTAAACCTAAACGTGCATCCTCTTCTTGCGAGACGTTCTTGGTCTCTGCCACCATTTGTGCACAAACCAGTATGTCCCGTATGTAGCGCCTACAGTTGAAACGACCAACGCCAAGAGCCGAGGCAATGATGCATCTTCGGGAGCAGGGAATGCCCCGTATAAAGTTGCCAGCGTGTTTGGAACCAAGATAGCTGTACCGATGACTGTAAGCCACAAGAGAAATGAACCTAGTTTATTTGAAACTTCTGTCTGTAGCACGTTCATTCCGGCTGTGAGAACCTCAAGCACATGCTCCGCCATCTCGATCTGTCTTTCAAGGCCTGCAAGTATAACATCAAACTTCGCTAAAATCGTATCATTATCGGTCACCATATCTGGATCACCATATCTCAAAGAATGTACGGTTGTATGTGTTGCCCATATAGCGTTCAGGAACCTCATCACCGAGGTCTTTATGTTCGACATCTCAACGCTTAGATCTCTTGGTATCTGCCTCAACCCGGCAAGGTCGATCTCGAACTGCTCAGCAGATTCAACAATCATCCTAAGTACAGTAAAGTTGTGCTCGCTCAGCTCATCAATTATTCTGATCAGCAGTGTAGTCTGCCTCTCCGCCCACTCTTCAGGCTGCGTTGGTAACTTCCTGAAAAATGTACTTGCATAATCAGAGAGCTTTAGAATCTTTCCAGCATGTTCGTCCTGAACTGTAACTATATGATCTTTGCTTATGTATATCAGCATGGGCGTTGGCCTAACCCTGCTTCCTGCAAACATAATTACCGGGAACATCAGACCAAGAATCTCGCCCCGATCTTCATAGCCAGAAAGATAACTCCCAAGAAGGATGGAAGGATCCATCGCAATTCCCAGAGCCTTCGTGACTTCCTTTGCACCCTCTGGTATATCATCTACAATGCACTCTGTCCATGACACAGTGCAAGAAGAAGAAACCGAAGTGATCTCTTCGGCCTTTATATTTGACAATTTGAACGATGATCCTTGCGTTGTAATACCGGCGACATTTATTGCCTTGATCATGTCCTTCAAGTATCCGTCTTAGTTCCGTAATTAAGGTTTTTTCGATGAAGTGTTGACTAATTTGACAAGTGAATGAGCATTATTATATTACTGCATGCAAATGACCTCATGAAGAAGAACGAGCTTCTGGAAACTGTAGAGAAAAAATTTCCAGAAATAGTGCAAACAGCATCGGAACTTATTCAGATTCCAAGCAGGAACCCGCCTGGGGAAGAGAAGCGCTGCGCGGAGTACATCTACTCGAAGCTGAAGGAGTTTGGTCTTGAAACACATCTTGTAACTGAACCTTTTAGCAACAGACCGCAAGTAGTTGCAATCGTAAGAGGTAAGAAGGAAAATACGATCATACTTAACGGGCACATTGATACTGTTCCAGAAGGAGATCCAGAAAGTTGGAGTATGGATCCATTTTCTGGCAAGGTGAAAGATGGTCTTCTTTACGGAAGAGGTTCTGTTGATATGAAGAGTGCGCTAGCAATAATGATGCATGTGGCAGAATTCGTTGATATGAATGAAAATATTCTCCTCACGTTCGCAGTTGGCGAGGAAAGAGCAGAACCTGGAACTTCGACGCTGCTATCATACGTAAAGAAATTCAATCTAAATGTAAAATATGGTCTGGTGTTAGAACCGACAGCATTGAATGTTGCTTCATGCCAGAAGGGTGGAGCGTGGTTTAGGATCAAGTTGAAAGGGAGAGCTTCGCATGCATCTGCACCTGACCAAGGTATTAATGCCATAGAGATGGCATCAAAAGTTATGCAGGCAATAAATGATTACAGAATTTTGATCGCTAAAAGGAAGCATAGGCTTGCGGATCCACCAACATGCACCGTAACAATGATCAGCGGAGGGTTCAAGGAGAATGTCATACCAGACAAATGTGAACTTGTAATCGATCGAAGGCTTGTGCCAGGAGAGTCTAGCAACGTAGTGGAACAGGAGCTTAGGCCCTTCATAGATAGATTGCAATTGGATTATGAACTAGAGAAGATAGGATCAAGGGAGCCTGTCGAGATTGATGACAACACTGCGATAGTGAGAGCTGTGCTTGACGCTACAAGTGAAACAATTGGCAACAATGCAAGTATAGTATGCTTTCCAGGTGCTACCGACAATGAACATCTAGTTGCAAACGGTATACAGAGTTTGGTCTGGGGTCCAGGAAATCTGAATAAGGCTCATGCTATTGATGAATGTATAAACATAGATGAAATCAAGCATGGAACTGTTGCTCTTGCGCTCTTGCTTGACAAGTTGCTGATGTGATGTCCCAAATCATAGATGTTTTGTCACTAACAATCTAAGGTAAAGTTTAACATCCGGTAGATTATAGCGAATATGATGGCGAAGAAAACCAGAGGCGGTAGAATGGTTGCAGCTAAGCGTCGTGCTGCTAAAAAGCCTGGTGGCCGAGGTCAAATCAGAAAACGCGCAGCAGGCCGCAAAGTTATGAAGACATAGGTCTCGTAATTCAATCTAGGAGAAGCTAACGAAGTGAGAAATCAGTTGGAAGAGTGTATGGCTAAGCCAAAGCTATTCGCTAATTCGGCTATGCTTTGTTAGTGTAATTATTTTTAATACCCATAGGCTGCTACTGAATGCATGAATACCGAAGAGATCATGGATTTAGCTTTGAGACTTGCGGATATGAAGGAAATACCCGCTGACAGTGCAATACATGTCCCTGGCAAGAACATCGGGAAGGTGTTGCTGTGCGTAGATGCCGATCTTGCAGAGCTGATGCTTGCCAAAAATCTGGGATGCGATGCCGTAATAACACACCACCCAATAGGCAAAGCCTCGCTGAACTTCCATATGGTCTTTGACAGGCATGTTGACTATATGCTTGAGCATGGAGTACCTAAACAGAAGGCCGAGGAGGCTGTAAAGAAACTCAAGGAGAAAGTTGCTCTTAGATCTCACACAACGATCTACACGCATACAGTTGCTGCAGCTGAAAAGCTGGAGATACCATTGGTAAACATACATCTCCCATGCGACGAATTAATGCGGCGAACAATACTTGCGCAGTTGAAATCGAGTAGGATCGAAAAAGTTTCTGATATCAAATCATCTGTTGAACAGATACCGGAGTTTAGGAATTCAGCCACGGAAGTTCAGATACCATATGGTGATCCGTCAAGCAAAGCAGGGAAATATGCGCTTGTTGTTGCAGCTGGCACCAATGGTGGCTATCCAATTGCAAAAGCTTACTTTGAACACGGTGTGTCGACAGTAATTTACTTACATGTAAATGGTGAAGATCTCGCAAAACTCAAGGAAGATAAGGTACAGGGAAACCTCGTCATACTTGGGCATCTTGCAGGCGATTCTATTGGTCTGAACAAGCTTGCAGATGCGCTGGAAAAGGAAGGAGTTGAGGTAGTAAAGCTGGGTATTCTCAGCAGAAATTAGTTCTCTTAGGTTAGGTTAGATTTAATACCCTTACGCATAAATGCAAACGTCGTGGCCTTCGTAGTATAGTGGTAGTATAGAGGGCTGTGGACCCTTTGGCCGGGGTTCGATTCCCCGCGAAGGCCTCTTCAGTGGGTTCGGTTCCTTCCAAGACTACCGCAAAGTCCAAACAGGATGCATCCTAAAGGTTAATAGCGTTGAGAGCCAAACTATAGAAGATTAGGCAAGCCAACATTGTCACGGGCCAGCAGAATTTGAACCGAAGATTTTGCCATAATTTACAGGGCTTCATATGAAAAACCATTTATCCCGCTCGGGGCTAACCAAGGCTTCCACCCTAGTGGATCTAGGCCACTTACTTTTCAGCACTGTCTTACTGTTCTTTATCGCTCGAAAACTTCAAGCCTTCCACAGTTATCCTACAATCATATCCTCAACTATCGCAGTCTGGAGTACATAGCACGCATCACAAAGCTCTGCAAAAAACGCATCTTTCCTTGTTGTGTTATCAAAATCGATAGTTTTGTCGCATGTCTTGCAAGTTCTTCCTCCAATTCCTAATAGCATGTTTCCTTGTGTTGTCAGCTTAACCATTCTATGAAACGGTACTGCGTTGTATCTAGTTGGATAGTGCAAGGTAGCTGTAATTAATCCGTTATTATTAAGTTCTGCCAATATAAAATGAGTATTTGTACTAAGTATATGCAACGATTCCGATATTTCGTCAGCTCTTTTGTCAACATTGCGGAGTAGATAGAGGTAGACCCTTGCTTCATTGTGACACAGTCCAAAGCAGTGAATCAACTCCTGCTCGTCTGGTTCGTATACAGCGGTATTTTCATTTGAACAAAATTTACTGAATTCATTTGCCTCGTACCCAGCATATGTCCCCTGTTGATCAATCATCTCATCACGCATTATGGCAGACACATCTAGGACTATGCTAAAACTGTACATAAGCGTAAGTTTGCTCATAAAATGATCTCAGTAGTTTGTATCAAGTGAACAAACACCTAAAGCACCTGTCTGTATTATACTAATAACACAGGACTTTTTCTATATATTACATTGTACATAATTTGTGCAAAGTCAGGTTGTATGGCGGAAACTTGTTGAATTTGGACTGGCAGAAGACGAAGCAAAGATTTTGGCAAGTTTATACATAACAGGTAGTTCAAAAGCAAATTCAATTGCTATGGCAGTCGGTCTTCCGCGAATCCGTGTTTATAGGGCGCTGAAGGGACTTCAGGAAAACAATTTGGTTGAAGCTCACTTGGGAAGACCTGCGCTTTTTTCCGCTGTTCCGATGGAAGAGGGTCTGAAAAGCCTAATAACACATGCAGCAGTCCGTCTGGAAAATCTGCAGAGAACCAAGGAAGAATTTATGAATGAAATGTCAAATTTCAAAATTCCAGAATCAAGGATAATGGAAGCAAAATATAGAATAATACAAGGAAGAGGATCACTTTTTTCTGCAATTGTAAAAATGATCAATTCAGCAAGCTCAGAAATAATTTTCTTCGCAGTTAGGGAAGAATTAATGCGGATGTATTACGCAGGCATTCTTGATACACTTCTAGAAGCTCAAACAAGAGGCATTAAGATATTGATACTTACGGAGATAGACCGGTCCGACCTAGAGATTGTTGAAAAGTTTACAAAGTATTTTGACATACATCATGTAACTATTCCAGGCATAAGTGTGTTCTTCGTGATGGACGAATCCGAAGTACTCCAGTCTGCAATGACAAAAGAGACTGACACAACTACTGAATCAGACAGTATTGCACTGTGGACAGATGGGAAGAATTTTGCGGTAGGCATAAAGGAGCTGTTAAATGAAGCTTGGAGAAATGCTATGGATGCACAAACCAGAATCAGGGCTTTGAAAAACAATAATAAATTGCAGGACATTGTTATTATTCAGGGCTATGAGACCGTTACTGACTTTTTCGTAAATATGCTCTCGAAGGCGAAGACTGAAATACTTTTTGCGTCATTCCCATACGACGTCAAATTCTTCGATCCTGCAATTCGCGCTATGATTACAAGACTCAATCAGAAAAACGTAAAGATTACTATCCTAACTCAAATGAATGATGATATAATGAAACGAATAAAGGAAATCAGTAAGATCACCGATTTTAGGCATGTTGACCTTCCTGTAATGTCTAATTTTTTAATTATAGATGGTAAGGAGGTGACTATACTCCCTTCGGCTTTAATGATGGGAGGTACAACTGCAATCTGGTCTAATTCACAAGGGTATGTAGAAAGTTACAGGTCTATATTTGATAACCTATTGACTAGATCATCTACCATATCTCATAAGTTACTATTGATGGAAGAAACCGATATGTCTCAGAAAATAGAAAAAATGTTGGATATCTCGCTTAAAGAACTTGGATACGAAGTGAAAAGATCAATTAAAGGCATGAGTGGACTGATACATGATTTCAATTTTGTTGGTACCGATCCTGCAACGAAAGAAACAATAGTTATTGACGTAATTGCTTCAAAAAATGAAGAGATGGTTAAAACTTCAATTATTACTTTTATAGCCAAATGCTTGGATGTTGGAGCAGAGCATAAGGTACTCGTAACTGACATCAGCTCAGAGCTACTAGAGCAGTTTGAAAGACCATATGAGCGCGTTGTAAAGATAGTGAATTACAAGGATGTCGACAAGGTTTTTGCGATATTAAAGCAGGGACAGCATAGAATCCATCGATTAAAGTGATGTACTATAGTTTATACATATCGGAAGTGATTCTAGCTTCCTTCGGATCAAACATAACTTCTTTTGCAGACTCGGAAAGCGTAAGCCAATGCATACACCAGGGGCAAAGTTGTTGTTTCCATTCTTCACTGAATTGGACGAAGATATCGATATTACTACATCTTTGGCAACAATGATCCAATGTCCCAACGCTGATCGTTTCGTCCGTCTTCGTTGATTCTATTCTTTTTCCTTGTTTTGAAAAGCTTTTTGCGTCCCATTTAGTGTCAGGAACGATACACGCTATTTCTCCTCACCTATCCTACAATGTAATTCTTGGAAAGTAATAACTACAAGTTTGTTCAGAAAAAGATCCCGAGTAGTTTGTATCAAATGGACGAACTAGATGGTATTGAATTTGTGATTCATAATCTATCAGTGCATCCTTACAAAGTTACTAATTAGTGTCTAGAAACAATCTAGTGTATTGAATTATGTCATCTTCCAGTAAAACACACAATTGCTTAAGTCATCAAGGCCATTATGCTTAGTAATGGCCGAGCATAACAAACCTGCTAGGGTGGATGCTAACCACAGCATGGATAGTAGTGTGTACCTAAATTCATTCTTTCACTTCGATCCCAAAACTAATCAAACTCAAGATCTTGTTTTTAATTGTGCGGCTATGTTGACAAATGAAGAATTCTGGCGTACAGTACAGGAAGGTTTATTCTCCGCATTCAAATCCGGTGGGCCTATGATATTATACCACATGGGATTGAAATATGGTTTTGCTGTAGGTTCCAGAGCTCGAGAGGCCAAACAGGATGTTTATGAAGCAGTGAAATTTTTGGAGACCTATGGATTGTTTGCAGGATGGGGAAGGTTCAAAACTTTTCCGTTCAGATTATCAATGGGACGATTAGCGGAGGAAGTAACTGTAAAGGTAGAGGGAAGTTTTTTTGCACGGAGCCTGCCAAAAACTGAACAAACTCATGAGCCGAAGTGCTTTATAATTGCTGGATTGCTGGCAGGAATAGCGGAGGGATTATTAGGCGAGTCGCATATTTGCATAGAGACCACTTGTATGGCAACAGGTGCTCAATACTGTGAATTCCGAATAAGACCAATAAACAATTTTGCTAGAGTAAATAAAGATAAAGAATAGTGTACATAACCAAACTTTCTATCGCTGCTCCATTGCTCCAAAAGTCATTATTGCTACACAAATCACCAGATTACTCCAAGGTTATGGTGTTTAATCGAATTATATTCCTACACTTAGTTCGTCCATTTGATACAAACTACTCGGGATCTTTTTCTGAACAAACTTGTAGTTATTACTTTCCAAGAATTACATTGTAGGATAGGTGAGGAGAAATAGCGTGTATCGTTCCTGACGCTAGAATGGAGATGACTAAAAAGGAAATCGGTCTAATGAAACATCTGTCTGGCTATAGGGGAATTTTCCTTATCTTATTGATGGCGACTATGACTGTTATTGTCATTATTCCCGCAAGCGGGCAGTTCACAGAGCTTCGAAATAACGTGCAGGAGAAGATCTACGATACAGAAGATGGCGTATTCAGAATTCATTATGAGAACGTAGACAAGGAGTATGTTGAGTTCGTTGGCCATGCATTCAGCAAGGCTAGAGAATTCCAACTCTCATTAGGATTCAGGGATATTGCATTATCATCAACGAATGATGATTTCAGGGATGGTAAGATGGAAATTTATGTCAAAGATCTAATCTATGAAGATAGAGCAAGTAAAGCAGTTATAGGTCAGGAACGTTTGCAGCATTTTCTTGTGTCAGATCAACTGGAAAAGTGGCAGATATATCTAGCAGCTGCGTATTCTTACTTCGAGGCAGTACAGACATCCTACAATACACTGGGTTACGAAGCGTCTGAAGAGAATGCATGGATAAAGGATGGAACTGCCAAGTTCATTGTACTATATACAGCTATGAATGATCCTGAATACAGGGAGTATGATGAAAAATACAAGCAATACGGTTACCTTAACAATGTAATGGTTGAAGGCAAGAAGACATATGGTTATGCATCATATCAAGTTCCTACTATAACATCAGATTCGCCATTGCAGAATGGAGTATCAAAACTAGGCGCACTGTCGGTCTCCTATTGGTATTACCTTCATAACATGTACGGTATGCAAGTAGTTGAAGATGTAATTACAAAGGTGGGTTCCTTCAATGATGATTCCATAAGAATAGTATCCGGCGTACTCAAGAATTACAATGCTACATTTGCAGATACAGTAACAGGATGGTACAAGTCTCTGGGTTTCTGGAATAAGGAGAGGATAGGAGACTTTTCTGTGTATGAGGGATTGATGCTTGTTAATGATGAAATGTTTGACGAACCCAAAAATGAATTACCATTAAAGATAGAGAATCAACTGTCTAGATATGGAGCATCATTCATAAACATCAAGTTCAATTCCAATGTTCCTTTAGTAAATATAAGGTTCCTTAACTCTGGTGAGAGCTTGCACGTATACGCCTATGTATACAATGCTATGATTGACAAGTATTACCCAGAAACATTCACAGTTGAAAGAGGCTATCATGACTTTACCATCTGGGGAGCAAATGCTGAGGTAAATTTCATAGTAATTGGAAGCGCGGAGAGTGTGAATGACGGGTTCACAATTTCAGGAGGAGTTTAGGTATTTGGTTATTATGATAACGTCAAAACTTCTCACCTATTGGTTACACGCAAAAATTAGGTAGGGGTTCTTTAGCGACCCCTAGGCTTACTGCCGTCTATCCTAGTCATTTTACCTGTAGATTCGAACTCTCTGTGTGCTCGGCTCCCCGCGAAGGCCGTTTCACTCACGGTTTGACTTCATTCACAATCTAAATTGCCACTAGAAACAGTATGACAAGAAAACCTGCACTGAAACCAGCAATGTAAATGATAATGCCAAGCTTCCAGTTACTTGATTTTCTTATTGCTCGTATTATAGTAACGATACTAATCATCACGGCAACTACCGATACCAAGGAGACAAACAGCGAACAATTCACAGTTGCACTCATTTCACTCGCAGATTCGCAAACCCTCTTTGCAATCGATGTAATGAAGGCGCCAGGGTAGGGGGACAGACCGATATGGTAACCAATACCAAGTAGAATGCCAGCGATAAAACCCGTGACGAAAGTTACAGCGCTCATGATCGTGCTAATAATTCAACTTAATCGCGCTCGTATTATGTCTTAGCATTGAAGATGGCGAAACTAATTTCTCGATTGTTACACATCGAAGAACTGATATTGGTCACAGAAATTCATTTAAGAGCTTGTTAAATTCGCTGGGATTTTCCATATTACTCATGTGTGCTGCATCGTTTAGGATATGGAGCTTGGAATTCGGGATCTTATCATGCATATTGTTGGCTGCAGCTGGTGGTGTAAGCGCATCATATTTGCCGACCAAGATAAGTGTTGGTACATTAATGTTGGCAAGGCCTTCTGAAGTATCTGTTCTTCCCGCCATTGCAAGCAATGTCCCGCAGATGCCAATCGGAGAATTTGATAGAATCATCTTCCTAGCCTCGTCTATTAGATCAGGTCTAGTCCCAAAACTCTGTGGAGCAAAGACTGCCTTTAGAAAACCTTCCGCAAATGGTTTGACGCCTTCCTTCTTTATTAGCTTGATAGAAGCCGCACGTCTAAGTCGTGCTTCATTTGAATCAGACGTCGACATTGTGTCGCATAGTACCAGACCATTGAAGCGTTCGGGATTCCTTTCAACAGCCCGCAGAACGATGTAACCACCTAGTGAAAAACCGCAAATCACTGCTTTGTCTATTTTCAGGTAATCAAGCAGCGCTATCAAATCGTCAACGAATAATTCAAGCGTATATTGACCGTCGCCAACATCGCTTTTTCCATGCCCGCGAAGATCATATGTGATGATGCGAAAGTTATTCTTCTCCTGAAGCATTTGTGTCTGTCTCTTCCACATATCAGAACTAAAGGGAAATCCGTGTATCAAGACCGCTGGCATAGATTCGATCTTACCTGTTTCGCTATAGTACAGGTTGATTCCGTTGATTGGTGCTAACATTTTGTTTCACTACCTTGGTGAGATTGATCCTTAATAAAAGATTGAGGGGGTTATGATACCGCCCTAATGGCTTCCTGCCACACGTCAGTGAATTGCTTCAACATATCCAACTGCACATGCGTTCGACTCCCCGCGAAGGTCTTCAAGCAATTCTTTTATTGTTAGAAGCACTACTAGTTACATGGCAAAAATTACCGCTAGATCTGAAGATCCACCTGTACCATGCCCAAACTGCGGCAGGCTAACGCGTGCCAAGTATCGATGCACTTATTGCTTCAAATATTGGGATATGAACGAATCAAGGAAACGCGAAGTGTTCAAACGCCAGATATTTGCTAACGATCTGAAAACTAGGAAAACATCAAGGAAACTCTATATCTAAAAGAACCCAAACTTCGACGTTTCCATTTCAGCTTTAAGGTTCAAGTGTACATCGCATCCTACTTGTTTCAACCGTGCAGCCAAGTAGTTCAAGAACTTGTTCTCGAAGGTCTTGCCCTTTACGTTCAAGAATTCACTTCCAAGCAGGTTCATGAGTTTCAATACAAGATCCTTGCTGACAGATAATGTGAAAAAGTACCAACCAAAAGTGAATTGGGGATCGCCTATTGAAAATTCGTTCTTGCTATGAACCATCACCTCTAGCTCTTTCAATGCACTCTGGAGTATCTTGCTCTCCTTGTCATAGTTTAGGGCAGCAACATTGATCTCTATTACATTAATTACCATACATAGTTATTTGCGCATTAATAATTAATAAATCTTATACTCTCTTGGGAACGCGAATAATTCTAAAATTTTATTTTTCATCAGGTAAGTTTCAAAATTATACAATTATTCGCGTATGCTTTCCAACGCAGAAACGGCCTGCCACAACGTTACCCGAACATATGACGGCATATTTGCATCCTGCGAAAGATCGTCAAGCGTACTTATTGCATTTGCCGCTCTGACAGACATTCCAACGCTTTCGTCTTGCAACGAAGTAACTATATCCTTCACAGTCTTGCGTATGTTCCTTGGTGTTGTTACGTTATCAGCTACACCATTAAGTGTCTCTACGGCCTTCGCAAGCCTTTCCTCGTTCTCTTTCTGCTTCTTGGCAGCTACCAAATCCAACACCTGCAAAACAAATTTCTTCAATAACACTTACTATAAAAGTTTGTTATCCTAAAAGGATTTAAGCAAGCAAGTGCATTATTAGATGAGATGTGTTACCTCGTAAGATGTGAAATCTGCGGATCGTTGATGGAGTACGAAGATTACAGCTCGCATGCAAAGGTCTGCAAGCCAGAACTGGAGAAAGTAGAAGTTCCAGCAACGAATGTACAGAAGAAAAAGAAATCAAACTAACATCATTTATTTGTAAAAATAAAAAGAAAGATGCTCTAAACTTCTACGTAGACCGTATCGCCTTCTACAGATGCTTTGAACGTTTCTGCAGGTTTCAGCTTTGCAGGGAACCATATCAGGCTTCCATTGGTAACATCCCACTTCGAGCCATGCCAAGGACATGTTATTTCCTTACCGTTCAACTCGCCCTCGTGCAGATTAGCACCAGCATGGTTGCAGATATTCCCCATTGCGTAGTATTTGCCATCAACGTTCGCAACGAGCACCTCCTTGCCCCCAGCCTGTACGCCCACCATCTTTCCATTAGGAATGTCATTGGCTTTTCCAACCGCTACTTTTGCCATGTCCTTACATTGTAGTCATATTATTTATAATTTAGTGATCCACGAATGCAACATCGTTTCTTAGCTTACCAAGACCTTCAATCTCTACCTCAACGACGTCTCCATGCTTTAGGAATCTTGGCTCTGACATGAATACCGCAACACCAGAAGGCGTTCCAGTAGCTATTATATCGCCTTGTTCTAGAGTCATGACCTTGCTTAAACTTGCAACTATTTTGTCGATCTTCAGGGCCATGTTCTTGGTCGATGAGTTCTGTCTAACCTCTCCGTTAACCTTAGTTACTATTTGCAGATTATGCGGATCATTGATTTCATCCTTGGTTGTTATCCAGGGACCGCAAGGCGCGAATGTGTCAAAGCTCTTTCCCCTAGTCCACTGCTTGTCTCCAAATTGTATATCTCTTGCAGACACATCATTGAATACCATGTACCCCAGAACGTAGTTCATTGCCTCTTCTTGTTTTACATTCTTGCAGTTCTTCTTTATCACGAAAGCAAGTTCGCCTTCATAGTCGAGTTTGATCACAAACTTGGGGCACACTATGGTACCATGTGCACCAATAAGTGTTGTGCGAGGTTTCATGAAAATAACAGGCTCTTGAGGTGGTGTAGCTCCCTGTTCCTTTGCATGATCTATGTAGTTGTATCCCAAGCAAATAATCTTTGATGGTTTAGAAATGGGAGGAAGTAATTTGTACGGTTCGTTCATAACTGCAGTTAACTTTGTTCTTTGTATAGCGGCAATATGATCGCCAAAAAGAAATTCTTCGATACTATCAGGAAGGTGTGTTTCCAGCTGTCTCTCTAGCTCCTCTTTGCCAACCATCTTATCATTCTGTACCAAAGCATATGTCTCCATAGAATCTCGTTTGATCCTTGCTATCTTCATAGCATCACCTGTTCGTCAACACGGCAACACCATCGGAATCGATCCTGCAGAAACCAAATCTTACGAACTGCATCCTGTCACCAAGTTTCAATTTAGATGTATAGGATTCCGCATGTCCTTTAATGATCTCGAGGCTATTCTGGTTGTATTCCTCGCCTATGTAAAGTGCCCTGGGAACCATGATGCTCATCTGTACCGCATCATCCTTGCTGACCCACTGTATCTTGGGAACATTTTCCTTCAGCTCCTCGCCATTAAACGAACCGGAAATTCTTGTTGCTTTGACATGATCAATCTTGACATTGTATAGATCGATCAGTCTTACTTCTGAACCCTCCCCGAGCTTTACAAAATCACTGCCAGAAATGTAGAATGTATCTTTTACCTCTATTTCCCTGACCCCCATATCTTTATCTGGATGGTTCTTTATCTTCACGAGGGTTTTGGGAGCGTTACTGACCTCCAGAACAAGTGGTTCGCTGATAATGGGTAGATTGCTAACAAAGAATAGCCTTATGGATAACGGATCGATCATCTTCCTGTTTATTGATTCGAGTACATCGAACGATGGTTTTGTATCTGCCTTTGTAAACCCTAGTGTTAAAACAAACTCTCGTATGGCTTCTGGAAGCATGCCTCTCCTCTTCAAAGCAGCAAGCGTTGGCAGCCTAGGATCGTCCCAGCTCTTAACCAGACCCTGATCGATCAGGGGTTTTATCCTTCTTTTAGAAACAGGCATGCCATCAAACTCGAGCCTTGAAAACTCCAACATCAGCGGCTTCCTTATCTGCAGTCTATCGATTATTGCGTAGTAAAGTTCGTTCCTTAACTCATATTCTTTGGTTCTCATTGCGTGCGTAACACCATCTACGCTATCTTCAATAGATGCCGCAAAATCGTACGTTGGCCATACCCTGTACTTGCGACCCTTCAATGAATGTTCGCCATCAATAATCCGAAAAAGAGTTGGGTCACGCATTACAGTGTTTTCGCTCTTCATATCACCTCTGTATCTTACTACTGCTTGGTTGGGCTTGTACTCATTGAACATCTTCTCCCAGCGCTCAAGATTATGCGTAAGATCATTGCTCCTGCAACCGCACGCAGTTCCATTCTTCCTGTTCTCCTTGATGATGTCCATTGCGCAGGTGCATACATACGCTCCGTCAATCTCGATCATCTTTTTTGCATAATCGTAGAGCAACTCCATATCATCCGAAGTATTTTTTACTCGATGTGGTTTCACACCAAGCCACTCAATCCCTTCCCTTATGGCGTCATAATACTCAATTTTTTCTTTCAAGGGATTCGTGTCATCAAATCTAAGAATCAATTTTCCATCATACATCTTCGCATATTCCTCATCGATTACGGCAGCCTTTGCATGGCCGATATGCGGATATCCATTAGGCTCTGGTGGAAACCTTGTCACTACGGCACCCATTATGGCATTGGGCAATGGAGGCAGACCGCTCTTCTCCTCCTTCTTCTCATGTATCAAGAGTTCTGGCGCACTCTTCTCTAGCTCAGCCTTTTGATCGCCAACACTTAACTTGTTGACATCGTTAACGATGACAGTGATCTCGTTGATAAGTAACTTTGCTTCTTTTCTTAACTCAGGCTTTTGTCCCATAATTTTTGCGACAACAGTATCCGGTTTTGCTTTACCGTCATGCTCCAGTGCATTCTTCAGTGCTAACTTCCTAACAAGACTCTTGACCTCGTCGGAGATCATTTTACAATGTCCTCTCGACAATAAAATCTGCCAATGACTGCAGGGCGCGCTTTGCCTTGGAGTCATTATACCTTTTGATGCTGTCGATCGCTTTCCTTGCATAGAACCTTGCCATGTTTCTGACATCGCGATCAACGCCTACGCTTACGAGAACGCTTACGGCTTCCTTCAACTCGATTTCGGAAACATTCTTTGTCCCAAAGACTCGCAGTATTTTATCTCTGTCTTGACCTTTTGCTTTCTTTATCGCCAGCAGGATCGGCAGAGTTTTCTTGCCTTCCCTGATATCATTCCCTACCGGTTTCTTCGTAATTTTCGGATCTCCCGCAACGCCTATAAGATCATCGACCAGTTGAAATGCAATACCAAGGTTCCTTCCAAACTTTGCCAAGTTGTCAACATCGCCTTTGTTTGTCTGTGCACACACCGCACCCAGCTCGCATGAGGTTTCAAACAAGGCTGCTGTTTTCTTGCCTATCATGCCTATGTACTGCGAGCCGGAAGAAAATTTTGCGTTTGATGCCATACCAACATCCAGTGCCTGTCCCTCGCTCACATCAAGGCAGCTTCTGGTTAATTTGGCAATCAGTTCAACTATAACGTTCTCAGGCAGTCCAGCTTTGGCTCCATGTGTTGTTATTGACTGAAATGCTTTCATGAAAAGAATATCACCCCCAAGGATCGCTAATGGAAGGCCGTATTGCTTGTGTACGGTCGGTACGTCATGTCTTACCTCGTCGTTGTCCATTATATCATCATGCACAAGTGTGAAGTTGTGTATCATTTCTATCGCAGCCGCAACTGGCAATGCCTTGCGCACATTTCCACCCAGAAGCTCGCAGCTCTTCATCAGCAGGAACGGCCGCAAACGCTTTCCTCCAGTTCTTATGTAGTGTGATGATGCGAGATAGAGTTCTTTCGGCTTGCCTTCCAAAACTGAAAGTATGAAATCATCAACCATTGAAGCTGTTGACTCTAGTTGCTGTTTCAGACTCATTTGAACCACTCCGCCAAAGCTCCCGTTAGAACGTGTCTTGAAGTCTTAAGCGTCTTGATATCCTTCGCGCCAACCAAGTACATTGTGCTCTTCAGTTCGTTAAGCAAAAGATCCGCGAACTGCATAACAGCTTCCTTCGATATAGCAGCTTGCTTTAGAAACGGAAGGGCCATTGCGCACATATCTGCGCCTATGGTAAGACATTTGGCAACTTCGAGACCGTTCCTCAAACCTCCAGATGCTACCAACTGCAAGTTTACAGCTTTTCTTACCTCGATCAAACTTGCTGCTGTTGGTATGCCCCAGTCCCAGAACATCTCTCCCAAATGTGTCTTCAACTCACTTCCAGCAGATTCAGCTCTAAGTTTTTCAACACCTGCCCAGCTGGTTCCTCCAGAACCTGCTACATTGATCGCCTTTACGCCAGCAAATTCAAGCCTCGATCCAACTTCTTTCGATATTCCTGCACCAACTTCTTTCACTATGACGGGAACGCTCAAACTTTTGACCAGTTCAGCGATTTTGTTGAAGACACCCTTGAACTTCGGTTCTCCTTCTGGCTGTACCAGTTCCTGCAGCGGATTAAGATGAACTACCAACGCGTTTGCTTTTATCATATCTACTATCTGCTTGGCTTCATCTATGCTCAGACCCTTGGCCAGCTGTGCCCCTCCAATGTTTGCAATGAGAAACGCGTTGGGCGCATGCTCTCTCGCAATCGAATATGTTTCTGCAAGCTCCTTGCTCTTCAAGCCTGCTCTCTGGCTGCCCAGTCCCATTCCAAGGCCAAGTGCCTCTGCCGTTTCCGCTAGTCTTTGGTTGATCTTCGAGGCTTCTGGAGTGCCTCCGGTCATAGAATCTATTATCAGAGGAGCGGAGAACCTGTGGTTTAGAAAAGTTGTAGATGTATCAATTCCATCAAAATCAAGCTCTGGCAAAGCATTGTGTATTAGCGTAACATATTCCAGATAGGTCGAGGTTGTTTTGGCCTGCACCTCCTTGCTTAGTGGTATTACCAAACCGTCCAGTTTTCTCTGCTTGATGATATCTATATCTGACTGTTCTGTCACTACTTTGCACCTCTTACAAGAGTACCTTCAACTTTTTTCTTATTCAAAGCTTTCACTATCCTATCGGGTTTTAACCCGTTAACCATTAACACATCTATTCCCATTCTGGACATCTTAAATGCTTCTCTTATCTTTCTATCCATTCCACCTGTAACATCAAACGGCACATCAGAAAGCTTTGCTTGACTTGCCGTCCTGATCTCTCTTATGAGTTTCTTGCTTTTCGAATCACTGTAGATGCCGTCAACATCCAACGCAAATACTACAATGTCAGGCTTGAGCTCCTTGGCTAACATACTCATCAACACATCGCCAGAAAGGATATAGTATGAACGATCGTTGTAATGTAAAACATCGCCATGGGTTACTGGGATTAATCCGTTCATTGCAAGTTTTTTTAATTCACGGACTTTGCTCATGATGCTTTTGGTTCCCTGCATTAATGATGATGGTTGTACAGTGTAAGGATTCAACTTGTTCTTCACCATTATCTTCACAATATGATTATTCAGCTCTACCATTGAAGATCTTACTACAGATATGCCATGAAGATTGTATCTTGCAGGTTTTGTGTGCATATCATATCTAACAGAATAATAATGACCGAAGGAGCCTCCCCCATGGACAACGATCAAAGGCTTCTTGACTTTGCGAAGTTGCTTGCTTATCCTCTCTATCGCTTTTTTGTTCACAGAGACGGGCTTGTTCTTGAAGGTTACAATTGACCCGCCCAACTTTAGCAGGGCTAATCCCATTTGATATTCGTCGCGTTAAAACCCATTTAAAGTTTCACAACCGTTAATTCTCAACGATGACGCCCCTATGCTCGACCTTGGATACAAACGCGTCATAATTTTTCATTTCTCTCAAGATCTTTTTCCTTGAAGTCTCATTTACCAATGCAATAATGCAGCCTCCTCCTCCAGCTCCTGTCATCTTGGCTCCAAGTGCACCGTTCTTCAACGCTATGTCCACAAGTTTGTCCAGCACATTTCTTGAAACCCCTAATCTTCTGAGCAGAGAATGGTTCAGGGTCATCAGTGAACCTAGCTCAGCGTAATCTTTGCTCTTGATCGCCTTGAGTGCCTGACTGGTTATGCTACTGCTCATAGTGGCCAGACCCTCGAAGAGCTCTGCATTACTTTCTCGCAATTTCTTAACACCAGAAACAAGTTTTCCAGTGATCCTTTTGACGCCAGAATCCACAACTATCAGATGCATATCGATCTTGGAGTTCATAGGGCTTGCTCCACTATTCTTGTCGAAGAGCATTAGACCACCATATGTGCAAATGGCTGAATCTGCTCCTGAAGGATTATTGTGTACTATTCTTTCTGCATCCAGTGACATATTACATATTTTCTGTTTGCTCAACTTCCCGAAGAGTGAACCTACAGCAGCGATGGTTGCTATTGAGATGGCGGCAGACGAACCCAGACCTACTGCATGGGGAAATTCTGCTCTTATACTTAGATCAAGACCTGTACTTGAATCAAATTCCTGCATGGCGTCGTTTGCAGCAGCAAGTACTGGCTGTACTAAAGATCTAAACTTTTTTTCTTTAACACTTTCCAGATCATTTTTGTTAAACGTACCATTGAAACCCATGTTAGACTTTATTGTAACTCTTTCATCGCTTCTTGCAACAGCGTCAACATAAACACGCTTGTCTATCGAAGCTAGTATAGCAGGTTTGCCATAAACTACAAAATGCTCTCCGAAGAGTATCACTTTTCCTGGTGCCGATGCCTTAGCACGTTTCTTTATTGGTTTCATGTGAATAGTATCGAACCATAACCTACTACTGAACTTTTATTCCCTGCAACATCTCCGCTGGTAGCATATTTGAGGAGTTCGCCCTTTTTAGCTCCCAAGATCTTTGCTGCTGTCATTACAGATGCTATTGCGCCGTAACCGCACGCAGTTACGTTCAATCTCTCAAGGACAGTATAGTATTTGTTCACATCCAGTTCCAATATAGCCTTGATCAACTCGCCATCCTTTTTGTGCGCCTGCTCGTTTGGCTCGTAATGCGTGAAATCTGACGATGCTATAAGCAACACATTCTCATCCCTCGCAATTTCAGCCATGGCCTTTCCAACGTCAACCGCCGTCTCCTTATCCTGCATCCAGAGAATTATTGGCACGATCTCGAACTTGTGCTTGTAGATGTATTGCAGCATTGGCAACTGGACCTCCAAACAATGGTCTTCACTATGCGCCGCATCATCAAAATCAACTATACCAGATAATTTTACCACTTTCTCCGCTGCACTGCTGTTAACATCAACAGAGCCTAACGGGGTTTCCCATGAGCCTTCCTTCATGGTGGCAATGCCGCTTCCGATTCCATAATGATTTGGCCCAGCCATAACAACAAGATCAGTTTTTTGCGATGATGCTTCGTAGTATGAATGTGCAGCTACCGGTCCAGAATACATGTACCCGGCATGCGGACAGACCATACCGATTATCTTTTTGCCGTTGCTTGCTGGTGGTTTTTTTCCTGGGCCGTATGAATGCATGAAACAATGCTCAATAGCCTGAAGTAATTCATCTTTCTTGGAAGGATAAAACGAACCTGCGACTGCGGGCTTCCTGACCCGCATGGGGTCAAGTTACCTCCTCTACCAACTTTGTTTCGAAATCATCGATCTTGTATTGGCTGCCCTTGAGTACTATCATGTCCATCTGCTGTTCTTCTGCCTTGATCAAACCCAGCTTGCTCAGAACGTCCCTAGCCAGCAACCAGTAAACTGTTGCCAACGCCCTTCTTCCCCTGTTGTTAGCAGGTATGACAAGATCAACCTTCGACGTAACGTTGTCACTGTTTGATATAGCTATGACAGGCAAACCCGCCCTTGTAGCTTCTAGTACTGCCTGCTGGTCCGCCTGCGGGTCCGTAACAAGAACAAGCTCAGGTTCCATATAGTTTGGAAGCAACGGGTTTGTAAAAGTGCCCGGCATGAACCTTCCCAATACTGGTAAAGCGCCAGTAAGCTCGCAAAACTTCTCAACAGGAGTTTTTCCGTATTCTCTTGCTGAACATATAGCTACCTTTTCCAAGTTTGTTCTGCTTATGAAGGTAGCAGCCACATCGATCCTCTTCAGGGTCTTCTCCATGTCTAGAATGTAGAGACCTTCAGGGTTAGCCTTGACTATAAAGGGAGACATGTACTTTGTCTTGACAGGTGTACCCACCCTTATGCCCGTTGAAAGCAACATCTTTTCCAGATCATCGCCCTCAGGATCGCTCATGGCAGACCACTGCAAAATACACTAATTTTAAACTTCTGCTTCAGATAATGATTTAACGACCTTAATCTAATCAACTTTGTTATATGGTTAAAGTAGAGCAGATAATCATAAACAAGCAAAAGATGAGGGAAATCATTGAGTTTATGCAAGAAGCTGTGAAAGAAGGATTAGGCAAGGAAGAGATAATGAGTCAGATAAACATAATGCTCGATAAAGACGCACAAAAACGCATTAAGCAAAGTGAGAGAGAAATAAAACAAGGAAAAGCGAAAAGGTTCAAGAGTTCGAAACACGCGATTTCATGGCTACATTATCAGAAATGAAATCTTAAACTTCTGCCATCCCGTCTATCAATCCAGTTTCTGAGAGGCGTAACAACTCGTTCAGCTTAGCTACCCTCTCGCCTCCCAAAACACCAGTCTTGATCATCTTTGAACCAGTTGCTATTGCTATATGCGCAATGTGAGCATCTGTAGACTCACCCGATCTATGCGATGTTATCAGCCTGATATTGTTCTGCTTTGCTTTGTCGGCAAAGTCCAACGCGTCATACAAACTTCCTGCTTGGTTCACCTTCAATATCGCCGCATTGCATGCACCATGTTTGACAGCCTCCAAAAGTCTTCCAGTGTTTGTAACAAGCATATCGTCACCAGTTACGTAAACATTCTTGAACTTCTTGGTAAGTTCGGCCATGTCATCAAATGCTTCTTCTTCCACTGGATCTTCCACATAGATCAATTTGTAGTCCTTGATTATGTTGATGATATAATCTAACTGCCTTGCTGGTGTTAGCTTTCTGCCCGTACGGGCATAAACGTATACCTCCGATTTTGGATTCCACAAGGACGAAGTTGCGAAATCAACTCCCATCGCAACATCCTTCCCAAGTTTATGGCCGCAGTTGTTACAGGCTTTTTCAACAGCATCGAGCGCCTGTATGTTGTTCATCCTTGGAGCCCATGCGCCCTCGTCTCCTCTTCCATACGTGAAGTCTTTATCCTTTCTCTCCAATACATTTCTTAGTTCCTTATGGACATCAAAGTTCATCTCAAGCGCATCCTGCACAGATTTTGCTCCTATAGGAACAACAAGGAATTCCTGAATGTCGGGTGTGCTGGGTCCTGCATGAGCCCCTCCACCCAAAACGTTACCCAATGGAACAGGAAACCGTGAACTATTTTTCCCTAACATCTTGAACATTGGTGTGTTTAGTGCCCGGGCTGCAGAATCAGCAGCTGCGATCGTTAATGCATACGCAACCGAGCCCCCTATCTTGCTGTAGTTTGGCGTGTTGTCAAGGCTTCTCAATTTGTCATAAACTGTTTTCGGATTTGACGCATCAAGCCCAACAAACTCACCCGCATTCGAATTGAGCATGCTTAATGCCTGTTCTACACCGCCTTTGGGAAAACTCACTGCCTCATGCTTGCCAACACTTGCGCCAGAGGGCGCACATGCTCTACCTAAATATTTTTGATCGGTAATAACATCAACTTCTATGCTTCTTTGGCCCCTGCTGTTGTAGCATATCCTTCCCCGGATGGAAGTTATGCTCGGCATCTTACTCCAGCTCTGATTGTACTTCTTGCTTCCTGCGCCTTAATGCTTCGTAATACGGCAAAACTTGGTAAATCGTTTCTACTGTTGCAAGGAACATTCTCCTGCAGCAGTAACGCTTCACTCCCAATTCATCCATGACCTTTGCAGAATCCTCGCCAGCTTTAACTCGGTTAACATAAATCTGGTATTTGTCTGCGATCAAAGTTCCACAAGTAAAACATCTTACCGGAACTAACATGTCGATTCATCTACTGAAGGCTTTATAAAAACCATTCATCGAACTAGGTTCAATGCGGGAGTCGCCCAGCATGGCCAAAGGCGCTAGACTGAGGCTCTAGTCTCTCAGGAGTTCGTGGGTTCGAATCCCACCTCCCGCACTTATGATTTGTCATTATGATAAAGATATTCTGTGCTTTGTATGATCTCATTCATTTATTCTAACTTCGACTAAACTGCCCTCGTAGTTAGCCTGCATGTTCGTGTATGGATATTTGCCAAGATCATAACGAAGTACTCCTCCTTCAAATGTTGCTATTGTTCTTGTACTGTTATACATCATAGATAGCTGTTCTCCTGCGCCAATGTTATACTTGAAATGCTGATCTGCTATCAAAATGACTCGTTCTGTTTCAACTGGATAAAAAAGTAAATCCCTGTAGTCCCGAAATACATTCTCCTCATCAAATACGTAAATGAAGATCCAAGAGTATACGGGACTTGAGATTATTGTCATGTTATTATCACTGTTTTGCACATACTTAGCCACAAAAGCTGCAGCCTCAAGCTGGCTGGAAACATGCGTGGTTACCAGCATTGTACTGCTCACCAGTCCAAAGATTCCTATTCCACATGTCACAACCAACAAGGTTGGATGTTGAAGATTTTTCTTCCTGACCATGCTAACAAGATCAGTTACTAGTCTAGCTGATGCAATACAAAACGCAGGCAATACTGGAATCCAGTAAAAGTACTGAACATATCCGATAAGCGCGAGAAAGACTATGAATGGAACGGCCCATAATAGAATAAAAACATCTTTCTTTAGAGCAGCATGAACTAGGCCTGCAATACCAAGCATAAACAAAACTGGATCAAATATCAAAAAGACAAAAACTATTGAAGCAAATCCTGCACTCTCCCTTTGCATCTGCCACACAATATCTTTCATCCATAGATCAAACTGGCCGACTGATACAGCCTGAGCGGGCCAGATTGACGGTATCAAGATTACAGGAATGAACCATAACCCCAAGGTCCTTACGTTTCTGTTATTTGAGTATACAAGAAAAGCGATTAGCGGAATCATGATGAATACAGGAATCTTCGTAAAGATGGCCATTCCCAGACAAATACCTGACAATACGCCTAGAATGTTTTTATTTTTAGAATCTTTTGCATAGAGTGCCAGTAATATTGAAGATAAGAGAAAAGGTAACAAAATTGAATCTAATAATATCCTTCTGAGAAGCCACGTTATGGGCATTACTGCGAAAAGAATTGATGCTATTACGGCAACATTCTTGCTGTAACGACGCTCCGATATCTTATAGATGAGGTATGTATCAATTACTGCCATTATTCCCATCAGGATCCTTGGAGCCGAGTAAAGCAACTCCATTGAATTTACGTCTGAAGAAATATTCAGTGAAGCCGGATAACCAATAATTGCCATTGCACCTGCAAGAAAAAGTTGTCCAAAGAAAGGATGATCGTGAAAGAATGCTTCTTGAGGGCCTAAACCTTCCAAAACATGCATAGCCCTTCGCATGTATATGCCTTCATCGTAGAAGAGATCTGGAAATCCTACGGGATTCCAGAGATGAATGAATCCGGATAATGCCAGAGATATAATTAGAGGGAAAAATGAAGTATGTTTAATCTTTCCAAAAGGGCGATTCAACTACATGTGCTTTACTAATCATGCTATTATTTCTTATCCTTAATGCGTAACAATTTCAGTTTGCAAATTAGCATAACTAGAGTGCGTGATAAATAACTTCTTATGTTTGAGCAACGGCAAGTTCGATGAACTTGCGAACGGTTGACATTATAGTAATTTCCGTTATCGGTGTCATAATTGCAGTTGCTGTGATAACCTCGGTTATGAACCCTGGAAATAAAGATGGAGGTAATTTGCCAAATGGCACTAACGGATCCATAAATCCATTTGAAGAGAAGGCTTTAGCGCCAGCGTCTGAACCAGTTTTGATGGACCCGTTTGGTTCTCCGGTCAGCAAGATTACAGTAAATGAACAGGTGCTTTTCCAGTCTGAAATTACCAACAAGCAGGATAAGAAACAAGAGTTTGTGTACATAGTTCATATAACAAATTCTGAGAGTATAACGGTCTCGCTTTCGTGGTTCAGATCGGAGCTGCCTCCCAACGAGAAGTTTAACGTCTCGCAGTCATGGATCCCTGATTCTCCTGGAACATATGATGTAGAGACATTCGTGTGGGATAGTATTGCGGGAGAGACTATATTGTCGCCATCTAGAAAAATATCAGTTGAAGTAGAGTCTTAGGATCACCCAATAAACAGGTAAATGTGGTAAGAGATATTGCGTTGAAACATTTTGTCGCTAACAAGTTCAAAAATCCAAGATTGAAACATGAATTGATGAATCTTGATCATGAATCAATAGCAAAGACGTTGGCGGGTAAACGACTTGACTGTGCATATCTGATATGGAAGAACCCAAGCTTCAAGAACGAACCAGATCCAAAAATTCCTAGCCTTATATAGAACCCCCCCCCTCTATAGCTTTTGCATCCGTGCGTTTTTCGGCGCATTAGGGAAAATCCTCTATGTTCAGATATGAGATCATGGTACGTATCCATGATTGACGCGGGAAAACCGTTCTGAACCTTACTGAATAGGTACCTCTCTACAATAGCGCAAAGCAAGTTAACATTGTATGCAATAACCTAGCGCTTGATCTTTTACCTCTTCAAACCAAACATAATGAAACTGATATAATTTTTATTTGCAAGTATTATATGCTAAATATGCTAAAAGAAGGTGACAGAGCGCCAGACTTCAAGTTAGCTTCTCAGGACGGCAAGGTTGTCAGACTCTCAGACTTTAGGGGCAAGAAAGTTGCTCTGTACTTTTATGTCAGGGATTTTACACCGGGATGCACGAATCAAGCCTGCAGTATGAGAGATGGTAGTGATAAGTTAAGATCGAATGGTGTTGTGACTCTTGGAGTGAGCACAGACAGTATTGAATCACATAAGAAATTCGCAGATAAGTATGAACTACCGTTTACCGTATTATCAGATGTAGGTGCCAAAGTGGCGAAGGTCTACAAAGTATACGGATTGAAGACGTTCATGGGAAGGAAATTCATGGGTGTCAAGAGAACAACATTCTTGATCGACGAAAAGGGTAGGATAGTTAAGATCATGCCAAAAGTAGATGTAAAACATCATGCAGATGAAGTCCTAGAGGCGTTTGAGGCACCGAATTCGAATTCATGAATACATTTATGAATAATGACTGTAATGGGTCATAGTAGCATGTCTAAGGCACGACCAACCAACATCGAAGAGATCCGCAAGCACAAGGATACTTGCAGCAAGATACTGGCGACTAGTCCAAAGATAAGATATGTTGGCATGATAAACATTTTCGGAAAGACCATTGCTGCTGCCCTGAGAAAGGACATGAGACCATTATTCAAGCCAGAGGAAGCGATGGATGAGTTCTTTCTAACGACTTCTAGGGAATCGCTACGAAAATCTTTTGCTTCATCATTGGGAAAGAACAATTTCACTCTGACCGTACATGAAAAAGTGAAGATAGTGTCCTTCTCCAGCGACACTGTAATCTTCTACATAACGGTTGAAAAGGATACACCTTACGATGAGATCGTCAGGATAGTAGAAGCTGCGTCAAAGTTCAGAACGTGATACTATTTCATATGCAATATGGATGATTAAGTTGAACTTGATTTTGGATTCTGACAACGAAAATGCCCCTGATTTCATAGTAGACCATATAGCCAATGGTTCTGCGGTGTTCAATAAATGGTTCTTCTGGAAATAGTAAGTACGCTGATAGACTTTATAACATCTACGATTTCTGGCTTGGGTTATGGTGGCATATTCCTTCTCATGGTTGCCGAAAGTGCGCTGATACCGATTCCAAGCGAAGTTATAATGCCCTTCTCCGGCTATCTTGTTTCCACCGGTGAGTTCAATGCTGTATATGTGGTTCTGGCAGGTTCTGTAGGAAACCTAGCTGGTTCGCTTATCGCCTACTATGCAGGCTCACGTCTTGGAAGAGAGTTCATTTTAAGATACGGAAAATACGTGTTGCTGAGGAAAAGCCACCTAGAGCTTACGGAGACATATTTCAAGAAGTATGGAGACAGATCAATCTTCATAGGTAGGCTTCTCCCGGCTGTTCGAACTTACATTTCACTGCCGGCAGGTTTGGCAAGGATGAATATGAGGAAGTTTATTGTTTACACATTAATTGGATCGATAATATGGAACTCAGGTTTAACCTACATAGGCATGAAGCTTGGTCAAAACTGGGAGACCATGCTTGAGTACTCTGATTATATCGACATAGCAGTAGTGATAGGCGTGATAGTTGTTATCGTGCTGTTCGTAAAAAGCACGCGTAACAAGTCCACGCATAAATCCTAGTCACCCTGCTCCCGATGTAACGTGCCATGCTTCGCTGCAGAAGGCCCTCTGCTATTTTATGGATTCAGCGTTTGTTCTGCATAACCGTGCCTTGCCGTATGTTAGCCCGAAGCAATAATGTTTCCACAGGCTAAAAAACTTAAATAATGCTAACTCCTTATATATCATGTATTGATGGGATTTAAACCAATCCTAACGAAAGTTTCGATTATTTCCATACTGGTAGCGATGATAGCAACAACAGCTGTAATAGCTACCGTATCTAACGATAGTTCTGATGAAGGTGTTACATTATCTCCAATGAATGGTATGGTTGAAAAATATAGTGTAGATCCAGACAAGTATCTTACTGAATTCAATTACGGCAGGGTTTCAAAACTGCCCGACGGAACCACACTTAGAGAATTCACATTGATTGCCCAGAATGCAGAGATCGAGGTTGCTCCTGGTGTATTCTTTAACGCATGGACATACAACGGAACAGTGCCAGGACCTACATTACGTGTTACCGAAGGCGATCTAGTACGTGTAGAATTCATCAACAAGGCAGATCATCCGCATACGATACACTTCCATGGCATACATGCTGGTATCATGGATGGTGTGAACGAATGGGTATACCCAGGCGGTAGGTTTGTCTACGAATTTACTGCCGAGCCTTTCGGAGTATTTCTGTACCACTGCCATGTAGACCCGATTGAACAGCACATTAACAGAGGTCTGTATGGCGCCTACATAGTTGATCCGAAAACACCGAGACCCGAAGCTACAGAAATGGTCATGCTTCTAAATGGTTATGACACGGACTTTGACACAGAAAACAACTTCTACACTGTCAACGGCGTTGCGTTTCACTACATGCATCACCCAATAAAGATCAAGACTGGAGAACCCGTAAGAATTTACATGATAAACATGCTCGAGTTTGATATAGTCAACAACTTCCATCTTCATGGCAACGTCTTCAAGTATTATCCAACTGGCACGGATCTAAATAACTACGAACTTACGGATATAATAACGCTCAGCCAGGCTGAACGAGGTGTCATAGAATTTACATATGATCTTCCTGGATTGTACATGTTCCACGCACACAAGATAGAATTCGCGGACAAGGGATGGAACGGTTTCTTCAATGTAGTTGAAGGCGAAACAACAAACGGAGGTTTGATGTAAATGAATTCTAAGGCATTGATAATGGCCGTTGTGCCGTTATTCATTCTCAGTGGCGTAATTTACTACTTGATGGGCCCGGGAACTTCCTTCCTCTATACTACACAACCATTACCAGATGTTACGATTGAAAATACTGTATTCAAACAAGGACAGATAATTGTGAACATACGCAACACCGGCCAAGAAGCTGTTACGATAGCACAAGCAGATATAAACGATAGACCTTGGGATGCTCTGATCAAACCTAGCAATGTTTTGCCCAGGCTAGCAACCGCTCAGCTGACAATGAAATATCCTTGGATGGCAGGCGTACCATATGAGATTGGTGTAACATCATCGGATGGCACTAGATTTGCTTATGAAGTAAAGGCTGCTGCACCAACTCCTGAACTGAACTCTCAGCAGCTATCGTACTTTGCAATTTTGGGTTCTTACGTTGGCATAGTGCCAGTGATAATAGGCTTGTTATGGTTTCCGTTCATGAGCAGAATAAACAAGCAGTGGTACAACTTCTTCCTGAGCCTTACAGCTGGACTGCTCGTATTCCTTGCTATCGATGCACTGAAGGAAGCGTTTGAAATCACCCATAATATTGCGAGCGCGTTTAGAGGCGAAGTTCTGATTGTAACTGTCACAATAGCAACTGTCCTTGTGTTAATGATGTTCTCAAACAGAATTGCGATCAAGATCAAGACTGCGACAGCAGGAGCGATGGAAGTTAAGACAAAAGTGCTCTATGGACTTTCTCTATCATACATGGTAGCTATTGGCATTGGGCTGCATAATTTGGGTGAAGGACTGGCAATAGGCGCGGCAGTTGCGGTAGGAGCACTTGCCCTCTCGAAATTCCTCGTGGTAGGATTTGCAATACACAACACAACTGAAGGACTCGCAATTATTGCTCCAATTGCTAAGCAGAAGGCTAGGATAATGCACCTGCTATCACTGGGTTTGATCGCTGGCGCACCAACAATTGTGGGAACGTGGATCGGAGGATTCACCTACATGCCAGTAGCATCTATAGTGTTTCTGGCGATAGGCGCTGGTGCCATATTCCAAGTAGTATACTCTATATTCAACTGGATGAACAGACAAATGGAGAGCAAGATAACTGCACCCCATAACATTGCAGGATTCATAGTTGGAATAGTAATAATGTACCTAACTGGTTTGCTTGTAGCAGGTTAGGTTATTCACTAATCAAAGTTATCCGAAAACAAAAGTATAGAATACAAAGTTGTTTGTTTTAGGGACAATTTCTATCTCATGTATTTCTGGTTTTTCTGTTTTCACGAGATTATGCATGAAATCCCACCTGACATCAACGTAACTGATATCATTCTCTACAGTAACATCGTTACCAGCATTTTCTTTCGTTAGATAACTGCTGTCAAGTTTGACTTCGATCCTAGCAGGCTTTCCGTCTTCTGTTCCAATTATCGTATTGACTCTTTTAGCATTGTACTTCATCATCACAGCAGCGTTGTTGCTTTCCTTGCCAGAATACTTGACGCCCTCTCTGTCCCAGAACCAGCTACCGCGCAAATATACCATATTATCCATATGTTTTCCAGAATCCTTGAATTGGTTGACCTTGTTCGGCTCTGCCTTGTGGCTGTTCCCAAACCGCATCAGCCTTGAATGTCCAACACATATCTCAGGACTCATGCCGTCAAAGTGCATTCCGTGTATGTCGTAAATCTTGTCGTCAGGGTCCTGCTTCTCTAATTCAGTGGGCGGATTCTGTCCAGCCTCCTGAAGCAGTTCTATTATCGGAGCTTCAAACTCCTGTATGCTGCCGTACCCGGCATGCTCGTACCTGATCAAACCGTTCGAATCTATGAAAACATGTTTTGGCCAGTAGCTGTTCCCATATGCCTCCCACGTCTTGTTCTTCGTGTCTAATGCAATAGGGAAGTTTACACCGTACCTCTCAAGTGCCCTCTTTACATTAGCTGTATTAGCGGCAAAGTGATACTCTGCAGAATGTGCTCCAATTACAACTAATCCATGTTTGGAATATTTTTCGTACAGCCTTCTCACTATTGGAATTGATCGTAGGCAGAATATGCATGTGTATGTCCAGCAGTCAAGCAAAACAACTTTACCCTTTAATTCTTTGAGCGATAATGATTCTGTAGTGATCCATTCTTCTATGCCTGCAAAATCCGGAGCCGCAGTTGCTGGTATTACATCCATGATAAACTGCAAAGCGATTCTTACATTATTTAAAGTTTGAAGAGTTTACCTTTTTGCTGAAACAGTTCAGATTAAATACTGTCCATATCAGCTACTGTACATGCAGAAAGTTTTTGTTGATGAACTGAGAAATCTTTTGGAACAAGCCAAGGGCGCATCTTACGCAGAGATAAGGTATCACTCTAGGTTGCTCAATGAAATAAGGATCAGCAATGGCGAGCTTGACAGAATCCGTTCAGTCGTAAATGATGGCGTAGGGATAAGAGTTCTTGTCGATGGCTGCTGGGGATTCAGCAGTACAAGCGAGAGAACGAAAGAATCACTTTTAGACACCATGCGTGCGGCTCTCTCTTCAGCGAGCCTTCTCTCAAAGGTCAAGCAGCGCAAGGTAGAGAAGCTTGCAGACGCAAACCTTGCAGTAGGAACATTCAAACCCCCAGTAAATGGCAAGTTGGAAGACTACAGCATAGAGGACAAGGTTAAACTGGTCAAGGATTCGGAAGCGTATGCAAGAAAATATTCTAGCAAAATAAAATCGGCTTCCTGCACCTACCGTGAAACCATTGATCATAAAATAATCCTTAACACTGACGGAGCGTCTGCAGAGCTCTTCGATTCAAAACCAGAATTTTCACTAAGCGCTGTTGCCGTGGAGTCTGGCAATAGTGTAACCGCTTCTGAAGGTATTGGAATAACTGGAGGCTGGAAGGATCTCTTCTCGAGCAGAAGCGCAGCCGATATGGCAAAGCAAGTTGCGCAGAAAGCTGTAAAGCTATTGAAGGCAAAACAGCCGAAAGGTGAGAAGACCACGATCATACTTGACCCTGGCATGGTGGGTCTTATTTCTCATGAGGCGATCGGTCATACTGTAGAAGCAGATTTCGTTTTATCGGGTTCAATTGTTAAAGACAAGATTGGACAGAAAGTTGCTAGTGATCTAATTACTTTGGTGGATAGTGGACCTTCCCAGATACAGAACTGTGCTGCTGGAACAACATTAGTTGATGATGAAGGTGTGGTTGCAGGAAGGACTGCCATCATAGAGAACGGCATTCTATCGTCATTTCTTCATAACAGAGAGAGTGCGTCAATACTCAATGCCGAACCAACTGGCAATGCTAGAGCATTTGAATATGATAACGAACCCTTGATAAGGATGCGCAACACCTACATCGAGCCGCGAGACTACACGTATGATGAAATGATCAAGGAAACAAAACATGGTTACCTGATCAAGGGAGCAAGAAACGGCCAGGCAGACGCAAATGGCGAGTTCATGTTCGGTTCACAGGAAGCTTACCTGATAGAGAAGGGCGAGATCAAACAGTTGCTAAAAGGTGCAAGCATATCCGGCAGAGCGTTTGATGTCTTGATGAGCGTCGATGCTGTAGGCAAGGACTTCAAGTATGACATCGGCACTGGCTACTGCGGCAAGTACCAGCCAATGAAAGTAGATGGTGGCGGACCTCATATCCGGTGCACTGCAATAATCGGAGGTCTGCAGTAATGCTGCTTGAGACTTGTTCATATGCTGTAAAGGAAGCGTTGAAGCGAAATGCTGATGAGGCAGAAGCTTATGCGTTGTTTGAAAGAGAAGCTGAAGTGTTCTTGGAGAACAATGATCTGAAGCAGGTGAAGTCGCATAAGACTGGAGGTATAGGGATAAGGGTATTTGTCAAAAACTCGCTGGGATTTGCGTCTGTCAACAGCTTGGAAAAGGAAAAGGTTCTCGATGCCGTAAACAAAGCAATCAGGATAGCTAGCGTGAGTCCAAAGGACAAGCATAATGGTTTACCAAGAAAGAATTCTGTTCAAATGTTAAAGAAAATTTACGACAGCAATGCTGAAGCATTCGAACCTGCAGATGCTACGAAATGTGCAACAGAGATGCTGAAGACCGCTAAATCTTATGATCCTAGGGTCAGTGTTGATAGCGGTACTTTCAACTCTTCCGTTCTTACACATGCATTATGCAACTCGAACAATATCGAACTGGAAGAAACAATCAGCGTATTCTCATGGGATATCATGGGCATGGCACTGGACGGTAATGATGTTTCGAACTTTGATTTCCAGTTTAACGGCACACACTCAGTAAAAAATATTGATGTGGCTGCAACTGCTGAAGATTTTGCAAAAACGGTTCTAAAGTCCCTGAACGCAAGAAAAATCGATAGCCTGAAAGGCTCGATGTTGTTGAGCCCCAATGCTGCCCACGAACTTATACAGGGTGTTTTAACATTCTCGATTAATTCAAACAATGTGCAGAAGAAGACTAGCAAGTTTGCAAGGAAAGTAGGAAAGAAGGTAGTGTCAAACAAGTTAACTGTCATAGATGATGCAACTTTTACTGATGGGCTTTCGGCTGAGAGTTTTGATAGAGAAGGTGTTGGTCATAAAAGGAATGTCATAATTGACAAAGGCGTGTTGAAGAGATACATCTACAATACCTACACCGCTGATAAGGACAGAACCAAGAGTACCGGTAATGCTGCCGGTGGTACGGCTTCTCCGCCATCTGTAGGTCCAACAAACCTGATCTTCGAAAGTGGCAGCAAGAATCTAAATAATTTGATCAGCGAAATAACGAAAGGTGTTATGATCAACAGGTTCTCGGGAAATGTAAACCCTGTCAATGGAGACTTTTCCGGTGTTGTAAAGGGTGGTCATCTTATTGAGAACGGTAGCATTGTATGCCCAGTAAAGGAGGTCATGGTTGCCGGGAACGTATTCGATTCACTGAAAAATATATCTGGTCTCTCGCGTGAAAGGAAGAAGATATTTGATTCCTTCCTCCCATACATAACTATAGAAGGAATTTCGTTTACCGGTGGATAATATTCCGATTTACCTGTATTCATCACCGCAATCGCCGATCAATGCATAAAGATCACGTGATTTGCCCAGAACAGATTCAATCAACTCATGATCCTCTTCATCAAGTTTGAAATCGAATACGCGCGCATTGTCCTCTCTATGATCGGTCACGCCCAGCCTTACGCCAACGATCACGCCAGCAACGGTTGGACGATCCAAGATGTAACGCGTGCCTACGTTTGTTATGCTTACCTTATGTTTAGCTGCGATCTGCTTGAGCGCTAGGAGCAGTTCTTGAAACAGGTTCCAACCACCCCACGAATCGATCATCTGCTTATATTTCCCTAAACTCGCCGTGTTCAATTCATAGCCTCTAGGTTCAGGCTTGCCCAAGTATTTCTCGGATAACAAACCTCCGCAGAGAGTTCCGTAGGTAAGGAGCTGGATGTTATGCTCCTTGCAATAAGGAATCATGTTTACTTCTGGCCTGCGGTCTATTAGTGAGAACTGAACTTGGTTGGATACTATCTTAATTCCATGATCTATGAAGAGCTTCAAGTGTTCTGTGTCAAAATTGGTCAAGCCAAGGTGTCTGATCTTGCCTTTGTCACGCATCTCCGACAAATAGTTGAGTGCATTAAGATAATTATTATTCTGGTAGTCCCACCAGTGAAATTGCAACAGATCAAGCGTTTCAACATTCATACGCCGCAACGATAACGCAATGCTCTCCTCGACCATGCCTCGTGTGATGGGACCTGGATGTGGCACCCACTTCGTAAAAGCTTGGATGTTTGACAGTGCATCAGCACCGTGGGCAGAAACCAGTTTACGCCTGAATTCTCCTACAAAGTCCTCCGCTGGACCATAAATGTCTGCCAGGTCCCAGGTTGTAAAGCCTGAATCATGATAAGTGAACATGCTTGAGATAGCTTTTTCAGGATCGATGGATCCATGCGCCCCTGAAACTTGCCACATGCCGTTCAAGATTCTGCAGATACGCATGTCAGGTGTTAACTGCAGTTTGCATGATTCAGGTAGATTCATTTGAAAGCCCAGTCCTTGACACAACATATCTATTCACAAAGTTATTTAAGTGACTTTGTATTAATTGCCTATTGGTGATTGCATGACTGAAGAGATCCGCTTGGAGAAGAAGAAATACAAATTGAAACGGCACTCGCGCGGTCTGGAAAGAAAAGTCAAGACTCAGGCCAGATCTAAGGGAAGAGGCGAGGAACAAAAATTGGAAGGATTGAAACAGGAAATAAGAAAGGAATATCCAGAAACGGAGTTTACACCAAAGACCATGAGGTTGTTAAGACTAGTCGGGACCCTGCCGTATTCTTCTGTTAAAAGAGACAAAAGAATCATTGCAGAAACAGTATCAAGGGAATACTTGTGAAGATTTTCGTAGATGTAAATGTCTTTATTGATGTTCAGAGAAAACGAGAAGGCTGGATTAAAAGTTTTGAAGTTATACGTTCTGTACTGGAAGGCGAGAATGAAGGTTATGTGTCCGCATTAACTCCTGCAATAATTTACTTTTTGAGGAAGCCGCTTGCAAACGAGAGCAAAGCTAGAGAAGAGATGTTGGATAGCGTGAGAGATTTCAAGATAGTAGATCTGACTAGTAAGATTGTCAAAGACGCAGCTGACGATAAAAGTATAGGTGATTTTGAGGACGCAATTCAATTTCATTCAGCAAAGGACAAGACGAGAATTCTGATCACAAGAAACAAGAGGGATTATGGAAGAGTATCAAGTAGGTTGGAGATTCTCACTCCCGAACAGTTCTTAGAAAAGTACAAGTGAGACCAGAGCATGCAGATGCTTGGGTTGCCCACATCGGTTCCTGTAATGGAGGATGAGCATGCAAGACAAGTATGATATTGTGGTAGTGGGTGCTGGGCCGGCAGGACTCTCCGCTGCTTACTCAGCTGCAAGAAATGGTGCAAGTGTTATTGTACTTGAAAGAGATGACGGTATAGCACACAATATCAGAACGAGCGGTGTGAGCTGGATAGATGAAATGACGAAATTTGGGATAGGTAAGGAACATTATAACCCAATCAGAAACTATGCATTCTTTTCACCATCAAACGAAGTTATGATAAGGGGTAATGAGCCAAAGTGCTGCGTTCTGAACGTAAGGAGTACCTATCAACATCTAGCATTCGAAGCTGCCAGCGTTGGCGCGAAGATAATGGTCAAGGCAAATGCAACAAATGCCATAGTACGTAACGACAGAATTTCTGGCGTGAAGATCAATACCCCCAAAGGCGAATTCGGCATAAACGCAGATCTTGTCATAGATGCAAGCGGATTTAGCACTGTAGTAGGAAGAAAGTTTGGTTTTGTTTCTGAATGGAAGCGATATGGTGTAGGTGCGGAGTACGAATGCTTCGCAGAAAATTGCGACGATGAAACATGGATGCTCATGGTAGGAAATCAGTATTCACCTGCCGGCTATGCATGGGCTTTTCCTTTGGGAAAAAATAGGATCAGAATCGGAGTTGGCATAGGTAGGCCAGAATCAAGTGAAGAGCCTCTTGACAGATTAAATTCAATGCTGGAAAAGAAACCGAAACCGTTGGATAGAATGGGCAAGATTGAACCTGTTGAGTTGCATTACGGTTTCATTCCTAATGAAGGTGTGAGAGCAAGTACCATAGCAGATGGTTTCATGCTTGTCGGCGACTCTGCGGGCCAGGCAAATCCTCTGGTGCTTGAGGGGATAAGATACGCTATCGAGTTTGGAAGGCTTGCAGGAGAGATAGGCTCCAAGGCATTGGAGAAAGGTGCAACAAAAGAATCCTTACAGGAATACGAGCAGATATGGAGATCAAGAGTGCAAAGTAAAATTGCCGCTGCGTTGAGAGTTCAGTCAAGATGGCTGGATCTTACTGATGATGAATGGGATAAGGAGATCGATATTATAAGAGATATGAGCATGGATGAATTTCTTGACTTTATACGTGCAGATTTCAGCATGTCAAAGATGCTCAAACTTGCGCTGCATCATCCAAAAACAGCTGCAAGGCAGCTTTTCAACATGGTCCTGAAGAGTTGATTTTTGAATTATTAGTTAATGAGCGAGCTTATGGTACTGCGACCTGTCTATCTTGATAATACTACCCTGCGGCAGTCTTGGATGCCTTGCACCATTAATGAATGAAATCTTGCCACGGTAATCACCCAGGCATCTTATCTGTTTAAACGGTTTCACGCGCTTGAACCTGACGCAGTGATTGAATCCTTTCGAGGGCAATCCATGCAAATGTTCTCTTTCTCTACCTGTGATCTTCCGGAGGCTGGAGCCAAGGATAGCTTGTCCTGCAAAACCTCTACTATATTTTCCTGCCATACACAAAACAACTTTGTCGCCCTCCTGAAGTTTCCTTGCATGTGCACCTTTGGGGTTCAGTGCCCAGAATCTTTTCCTTACTCGATTTTCAAAGATCTCTGCAGCATTGGGCGCTCCTCTGCCCTTGTGGTCAACGACAACGAAGACCCAGTAGTTATGCATGCGTATAGTTTCATGGACTAGTTTTTTAGGTTCTGTTACAATGAGATAAGACATAATTCCTAGTAATTGATATTAGATTCATGACCGAAGAACTTACCCAAGGCTTCTGCGATACGATTATCCAAAAATACAAAGATGTAAAGCTGCAGAGACCTGTCTATGTTATACATGAGCACCATGCAAAACGACTTCACTGGGACCTTAGGCTGGAGATGGACAATGTTCTGAAGAGTTGGGCACTTCCCAAGGGAGCACCATTGGAAGGTGAGAGGCGACTTGCCGTGCAGGTTGAGGATCATCCCCTTGAATATGCTGCCTTTGAAGGCACTATACCCGAAGGGAACTATGGAGCTGGCGAGGTCATGATATGGGACAACGGTACCTTTGATATTGAGTCAAGGAAGGAGAAGAAAATTATTGTTAACATACATGGCAAGAAACTGAAGGGAAGGTATTGTTTGCTGCACTTTAGACCTAATGAAAAGAATTGGTTGTTCTTCAAGGTGAAAGATTGATTTAACTCGCCTTTTCCGCAAAATCCTCGATCTCGTCTACAAGTCTGCACATCTCTGCCAAGGATTCCTGCTCAGTGAGTCCCTGTAGTTCTGTTATTGCAACTTCCACTAATTGTTTCTCAACGGTCCTCTCCCACAGATCTCCATTTCTTGGCCTGAACCTGCCCTCCTTGAGCTCGTTTTTGTATGTAGTTATTATTGCATCCATCTTACTCAATACTCGCCTTATCCTGCTAACTTCCTGATCCCTCTGCTCAAACATCAATTCTCATTTTACCTATACCCTTTATAAAGAAAGCAGATCAATACTTGATACATATATTCTATGAATGATAGCAACGTGGTTCGGAGACAAATGTCGAGCAAAGAATTCGAAAAACTTACGGCAGAGATTCATCGCGTGATAGGCAATAAATTCAAGGATCATAAAGATGGAGACTGCGAGAAACTTATCGGTGTTTTGTCTTGACAGTTTTTCTCTTTAACTTTGCATGATTCTTTTCATCATACTGCGCCAGCAATTCGTATAACTTTGCGTTATCCTTCAGGCTGCCTTCTATGGCTCTTCTTACTTGTCCTTTGCTGGGTTTCGTCGGCATGGAAGCCATAATATTAGTACGAATATCTTGAAATTATACCTTTAGAATAGAACCAGGTGAGAGTTCAGAGAGTCGACGCTTCCATTATTATGAGCCCTACAACTTTTTCCTTACTATCAAGAGAAGCCAAAATTAACCCATCGTCATCCAGTGGTTCGTTATCCACAATTTTTGAATAATTAAATTTAACATACAATACATCTGCTTCTTCATCATAGCTCAGACTTACTGCTTTTTTTAGCCTTATAGGCTTCTTGGACTTTGTCAGTGCTTTCTTTATTGTATTGAAAGGGTCTATACCCATGCTTACCTCAACTTTTTCCAATTTTTGAACCTCCTTCTCAATCTTCTGTCTGACATTACGAACGCTGTTGCAGTCCTGTTAGTTTCTATGTGTCTTTCTAGCATTAGAAATTATCACTGGAACATCTTTTTTGAACGATTCCTTGGCCTTCAGGATTTCAATTCCTATAATCTCTCCATTTGCAGCCAGATCCACAACTACATTAGATGCAACTTCGACGCTTTTCCAGTATTTCTTTTTGCGTAATTGGATGCCCAATACATCCTCCTCAGCATCATACCAAAGTTCGCTCATACCTAATCTAACCAATAGGCTGTTATTATTTTATACCTTTGCGGACCGATCCTTCTGTATACAACCTTGAGCGTGCGTCCATAATTAGGCACTCTTATAATTGCATCATATGCATTAATCCATCGATTATCCCGAACAACTCTTCCTTTCGAGATAGCTAACTCTAAGAGTACCTCCGTTATCTCCTTTCTGTACCTTCTCTTCCTCTTCCAATGTATCGAATAGTCTAGACGCGTATTCTGTGATTGACCAGCTTTTTATAAAAAGTTGTTTGCTCTTATGCTATGGGGAATCCTATGCTCTATCTAGGAGGAATATCTTCTATCTCCATATCTCCTCTCGATGTATGAACTGCCTTGACCTGTATCTGGTGTTCCTGGGGCGCTTCAATTATTATCCATCCTGTACCTTCACCTGTATTCTCTATGATATGCGTGCAATCTATGTCAAATGATGCTATAGATTGTATATTGAGTGCTGTTTTTAATTACAGTTAATGATGGTACGATCCATACAGTTACAAGATATACTTAATCAATAGCTCTTACACGCATTTTCTCTTCCTCTAGAACTATGAAATTTCGAGGAAATTTTACTTTATTATTGATCAGTTCAACTATTCTTCTAGACACTTCTTCTGGCGATTCAGGAACAAATCTAAGCAGGAGAACTCCAAATGATTTAATTTTCTTCCTGAAGACAAGATATCCAAATTCTTTGTCAAAAGTTATTATCACTCTCCTCTGTCTATAGCCTAATTTTAAAATCTCATCGTCGTCTAGTCCATACTTGAAACTCTTAATAGGAATAATATCAATTCCATTTTCTATTAGTTGGTCAACGGTTTTGGTGGGTATATTTTCATCGGCCAAAAATTTTGCAATCGACCTAGGCAATCGAATACACTTTTTCTTCCTTCAGGACTTCTGCGGCATACTTCAATGCAGCGTGGATATCCGTTTTCTTTAACTGGGGGTAGTTTTCCAGTATCTTCTGGTGAGTCCAGCCTTTCGCGAGCAGGTCCAACAGAAATTCTACCGAGATTCTAGTACCCTTGATGATAGGCTTACCGGCCAGTATCTTCTTGTCTACTACTATTCTTTGTTTCCAGTTCATCATCACGTAATAGGAGCTCTAGGCTTAAAATCTTTTGTAACTTACCGTCAATATGGTGAAAGATACTCTATAATATTGTCACGATTTCATTCCATAATATATGGCTGGAATCGATCTCAACTGATGTTATAGATACTGGTATACTGTGTGCTGTCTCTACTACCTGTGAATTGTGATTATGGGTTCAGTTGAATCTTCGGGTGTGTATTTGGTTGTTGATTTTTGTTTGAGCAAGAGCCATTCAGTATGGTATAGAACAGGTTTTCCCTAATGCTTTGAAAAACGCACGCGTGTAAAAGCTACTAGAGGGGGGGGGTCTTAATAAAGAAAGGATGAATCCGTATATTAACATCGGATCTGTAATCTTTCAGTTTTGAATATGCAAATATTCATACAAAGCATTTGCGATACAAAAGGATTCATGTACTCATGCTCTCCGCGCATGAGATTTCCGGTATGTATTTGGAGTGGATATGGTATTCTCATGGAATTCATAGGTGTTTCCATGGTCTCTTTATAAAGGCAATAACATTTTTTAGCTGTTTTTCAAGCTCTTCACACTGAAGATTTAGGACATGTATTTGGAGTGGATGTGGTTGGTAGGAAAATGTGACTCTACTACCTGTGAATTGTGATTATGTGTTCTTACTGATTGAATAATAGTGCTTTACGTTTAGTGTTGTATCTAGATTATAGTAAGCTTTAAGCTTTAAAGCTGCATTCTTACAGAAAACTTGATTAAAGATCGTTCTCAACCTTATTGATTGCAAACTATAGTAAAAGCATTCCAGTACGCTCTGGAAAGGCATGCGAGGCAGTTAAGAAAGGATAATTCGACGCCGTATATCGTACATCCCTTTAGAGTGTTCATGTGGCTGGCAGATATTGACAGGCAGAGTATAGAATACAAGGGCATTATTGAATGAAGAAGACATATGCAACCAGTTGGCTCTCTCAATTGAACTCAATCAGATCTCCAGTATTCTTTCGATTTCTGCAATCATTCTTGGATTGAGCGAAACCTGCAAACCATAGCTCGTTGTCTTTGGAATTATGAATCCGTTCCGGATGAGTTCCTTAACTTCGTCGTCAACATCACCTCTCAGATGAGAAGGAAAACCCTTCTTGAGATTTTCTATTGCAGTATGCTTGCCTCCTATAATCTTGTCAAGGTACATCTTTCTCAATATAGCTTTCTGAGTTACATTCAATAATTTTTGCTATGTAGCCTTGCATATTAATATAGCGACATGTATGTCGTAATATTACGTCATGTTTATATAGAAACCCAAGATCTTCATTCATATGAACAGAGATGCAAAAGCTCTGGAGAGCGGACCTCTGGAAAGTCTGTTCTCTGGCAATGCAACAGCAAAGATTCTAGATTTCCTCATAACATTCCAGGACTGGGACTATTCGGAATCAGACATAGCAAATAACGCGGGTGTATCTGTCAGGACGGTGCAAAGAGAGATCTCGAAACTAACAAGGTATAGATTGGTAACGCTAACACGAACTGTAGGCAAGGCCAAAATGTACAAACTGGAGAAGTCAAGGAAAACCGGATTCTTCTTGGAAAAACTTGCACTTGCACTTGCTGGAACGCAAATAGAAAAGATGCTTCCAAAAGATGTTAAAAGCATGAAGAAGCAACTCTCCATGATCAAAGTCTAATCATTTCTAGAGGTGATCAACGGTCTTGGTGGGTATGTTTTCATCTGCCAAAAATTTTGCAATCGACCAATGCAGTTAACATAAATCCATGACGTTAAAAAGTCTAAATCGAAGCTTCTACTCATCATAACAGAACTTGCAAATAAAATACCTGTCACATGCTAGCAAGAGGATGAAGCTACGGAAAATTACAAAGCCAATCGTCGAGGAAGCACTGGCCAACCCTGACACAATAGTAACTGGAAGAATGAATAGAAGGATAGCCTTAAAAAGACATGGAGACAAATGGATAAAAGTCGTATTTGAACAGGGCGAAGACATAAAAGTTATAACAGCATATTGGACAAGGAGAACTGTACAATGAACGTTGAATACGATGATGATGCAGATGCCCTTTATATTGCCGTCCGTAAAGGACAGTATAAAATAAGCGAAGAGATCTCCGACGATGTAATAATAGATCTAGACAAGAACTGTAGAATTCTTGGCATAGAAATTCTTGGCATATCACATAAACTCGAGAGTGGTTTACTCAGACAAATGCTCAAAGCAGAGAAGATCCCTTATAAGATGAAAACATGAATCGTACGTTAGGTGAACGAGATTATGCGCAAGAAGCTGAGGATAGACGTGGTTGACGAACTCCATGCAATACGGCAGCGTCTGGCAAAGACATCGCAGGAAAAGATTCGTGAAGAAGCTGAAGGCGTCAGGAAAAAACTATCCACTAAGAAAAATCGATGAGCTGTCTGGGCAATCTTATACTCTAACGGGGAGGAATATCTTCTATCTCCATATCTCCTCTCGATGTATGAACTGCCTTGACCTGTATCTGGTGTTCCTGGGGCGCTTCAATTATTATCCATCCTGTACCTTCACCTATGTTCTCTATGATATGCGTGCAATCTATGTCAACTGATGCCATAGATACTGGTATGTCGTCTATCTTGATTGACCGCATTGAATCTGCTGGATTAATTGCCAGAAGCAAGAACTGGCTGTTCTTCAAGTTGAAGGAATAGGTTTCATAAGTACTTTCAGATCACGTTATTTCAGAATTAATTCCTTGTTCTTGATTACTATTCTATCCTTGATTTCAATCTCCTTGATAAGTTCAATGACATGATGCTTAGAGATTACCCTGTTCCTCCAGAGCTCCCTAAGCAATAATGGCAGGTTAATATGGCTTACAGAAAGAGAATCAGCACTTATTTCTGCTTGGCGGTCATTCGTGATTAGCAGACAGTTTCTATATTTTGCTACAGAAATGCATTCAGCATCGCCGAGACCAAGCTTCCTACCTGCTCGAATCTCTTTAACAAGTTTCTTCTCAGACAGATCAAGCTTAATTCTTGAGAAGTTTATACGCTGCGATCTTATTATTCCCAATTGTATGCCTTTCTTAATTTCCTTCGAGACGCTAGGTGTGAGAAGAACTTCAGACTTGGGAAATAATCTTTGTATAAGATCCAGTTTGTTGATCTTCATAAATGTGGAAAGAACGTCAGTATCAATTACAACATCCATTATCTCGACTTTGCCATTAGTTCGTCCGCTTTCTTTATGTCTTTCCTGCTGACAGTTAGAAGTCTTTTGTGGTCCTGGCTTGATAGTGTCTCCTTGAATTCGATTATACTCATGTTAGCAACCTCTGCTGCCTTTCCTAGAGAAATGTCGCCCTGCTTGTAAAGCTCAATAGCGGCAGCGAGTCTCAAATTCTTCTTACTTTCCAGCATATATCTCAGTGCATCCTTCACGACATCAGATTTGCTTGAGTAGTAGCCAGATCTCACCAGAGCCTCTATCTCCTTCTTCACAAGTTCGGGCAAATTATAGCTTGAAGGCATAGATTGTATTGATAACTGTTATCAATAAATAGTTAACTATTTGACAGTCCTAGATCTATACATAGTTGAAGGAATAGGTTTCGTCGCTTAGATCTGATATACCCGACAAGAACAACTGTATCTATAATCCTCATTTGGCTTTGAATAGAAGTTTTTCACAATCTCCGTCCTTGTGATCCTTGAACTTATTGCCTACAGCACGATGAATCTCTGCCGTAAGTTTTTCGAATTCCTTGGTTGACACTTGTCTCTGAACCATGTTGCTATCATCTATAGAATATATTGACATGGACAAAAACATATCGCTAAGGAATCCTATGGTTCAGTTGAATCTTCGGGTGTTGTATTTGGTTGTTGATTTTTGTTTGAGCAAGAGCCATTCAGTATGGTATAGAACAGGTTTTCCCTAATGCTTTGAAAAACGCACGGATGTAAAAGCTATAGAGGGGGGGGGTCTTAATAAAGAAAGGATGAATCCGTATATTAACATCGGATCTGCAATCTTTCAGTTTTGAATATGCAAATATTCATACAAAGCATTTGCGATACAAAAGGATTCATGTACTCATGCTCTCCGCGCATGAGATTTCGTGTATGTATTTGGAGTGGATATGGTATTCTCATGGAATTCATAGGTGTTTCCATGGTCTCTTTATAAAGGCAGTAGCATTTTTTGGCTGTTTTTCAAGCTCTTCACAGTGAAGATTTAGGACATGTATTTGGTTGTTGATTTTGGTTGGTAGGAAAATGTTGTTCTACTACCTGTGAATTGTGATTATGTGTTCTTGCTGATTGAATGATAGCGTGCTTTACGTTTAGTGTTGTATTTAGACTATAGTAAGCTTTAAAGCTGCATTCTTACAGAAAACTTGATTAAAGATCGTTCTCAACCTTATTGATTGCAAACTATAGTAAAAGCATTCCAGTACGCTCTGGAAAGGCATGCGGGGCAGTTAAGAAAGGATAATTCGACGCCGTATATCGTACATCCCTTTAGAGTATTCCTATGGTTAGCTGATGAAGCAAAGATATATGATGAGAAGGTCTTGGCTGCAGCTTTTTTGCATGATCTGATTGAAGATACTACAACTGACTATGATGATATTAATAAAGAATTTGATAAAGAGATTGCGGATATTGTTTCGGTTCTTACGAAAGATAAGTCATTGCCTGAGCGTATTAGGGAGAGGAGGTTTAATGAGAAACTTGCTAATGCTGATTGGAAGGCTAAGGTTGTGAAGCTTGCGGATGTATATGATAATTTGTGCGATATGGAGAATTGGAATATTAATAAAATGGAGAAACTTTCTAAATTAAAGGAGAAGCGCGAGCAGCTTAAGTTTGTTGGGAGGAATCTTCCGGATAAGTATGAACATATACTTAAGAGTGTTGAAGATAGACTGAGGATTACGAGAAGAAGGGTTCAGGGAAAGAAGTAATGTTGATGTTTGTTGAATAACTTTATTCTAGATTGAATTCAGGTGCGTTCTTTGTTTGGATGCGTGTGCATTTTCGGACTAATTTTCCTGAACCTATTCATCTGTCATCAGTTGGGTTCAACATACAAGTGCCTATCTTCTGGCTTTATCCTAAGATAAGTTGCTCGTCTACCAATCACACCAAAATAATGAAATAATTCTTCTCTCTTACTCTTCCACAATTTTGTATTTTCAATCAACTTCTCAATCAGTTTTGCCTTCTGTGAAGGTTCGATTTCCAGCAGCTGTGTTATGATATCACATATCTCTTTCCTAGAGTTTTTAATCTGCTTATGGACAACTTGTGCATCCCTCCACAATTCTTGACTAAATACATCATTCTTTTGTTTCATGAAATACTGTTTTATACTATCAAGAATTGAATCTTCCGCGTGCAGATTGACATTATCTTGACCTTTATACCAGTTTATTATATGCCAACAATTCGTCTTTATGTAGTCCAGTAATTCAAATGCGCCATGTGCTGTGTAATCATTGTAATCTGGGAAATCCGCTTCTATCTTGCTTATTAGTCTCTTTACATGCGAAATTTCTTTGCTGAACTTTTTGTCAAAGTGTATTATTTTATGCTCCAAGTTGTCGTATATGTAATAGTGTATTCTTTTTCCTTTGCCTCTTTTGCGTTCAACAATTTCATCTTTTAGTAGTTCTTTGATTGTGTTATCATAAGTTTTTGTTGATGTGATATGATCCTTGTCCCTAACTATTCTCTTAAGTTCATTATGGCTAATTCCAGGATGCGTTGCAATAAGCTCTACTAGTCTGTGGACCAGAGTATTATGACGGTCCTGAGTGTGAATACCGTCTTTGATTTGGCTCGTAAATTGTTCATGATATTTCGATAATTTTAATCTGTTCTTTGGTAGGTCAATTTTTTCGGGTGACCTATGCGGTTCTGAATCAAGTTGGTGGGTCATCGACAAAAAATAGCCTATATCAGCTAGCAATTAGTATTATTTCGTATGGGAAAATCGACTAAAATGAGTGCTGATGCTGCAGCACGGATCCAGTCAAACGCAGCAAAAACTGGAACTAACCTAGACTTTGCAGCAAGAGCACAATCTGCCGCAGCAAGACATGCAGCAAAAAAATGAAACACTACGTCGCCAATCTGAGAGGGGTGGTTGCACGACCCCTCTTTTTTTTCCGATGTGCTGTATTTTCTTCTATAAACACAATCATACATAAAAAGTCGATCGCCGAATCAAAATAGAACAAAAAGATGACCTCGGACGAACAAATGAAGCATGACTTTGTCGCTATACTGACAAAGGGAAAAAAGGACAACACCTACAAGTTTGCACTTGGACGATATCTTCTGGACTATTCCAACAGACCCACTGAAAGTCTTGAGATTCCGTATGGTGACATTGCAAGTGCTTTTCTCAAATATTACTGGCACCAGGAATGCAGGTTTAGAATAAGGCAGAACTTTCACAAAGAAAAGCCACCTGCTGTAATCAAGATAATCAGGGAGGAATTCGGTACAAAATACATACCAGAGTCGTTCAAAGAGATGTCAAACCATTCCATAAGGAACGCTGAGAAAAAAATACTTGACAAAGTATTCGGGAGCGAGGCGAAAAAGACCTCGAATGTGGTTCCTAGATTCCAGAATCTTTCCGTGGGTTCGACAGTTAAGCGTAACCAGATTTTCTATGACTACGATGATTCCAAACAAGTGATTTTTCTAAAACCAGTAGCACTTGAATTTTTCAAGAGGAATTACGTCGTCCTGTTAAAAGCCGTGATTTTAGAATGGGCTAAATTTCTAGAAAAACTCAACACACTCCCAAGGCTTATTGCAAAGATTGAGAGTGCCGAGTCAAAGCGACACTCCTTGAAACAATATGTCACTTTGTTCAAGGATGTGGATCACTGCTTTTACTGTAATTCAAAGCTCAAGAGAGGTGATGTCCATGTTGACCACTTTATACCCTGGTCCTATATCTTCGATGATGAGGCATGGAACCTTGTGCTTAGCTGCTCAGACTGCAATCGTGAAAAAAGCGACTCACTCGCACAAGAAGAGTTTCTCGGGGAACTGATCAAAAGAAATTCCATGTATTATGAGAAACTTTCGGCGTTAAAAAAATCATTGGATAATTTGGATGCTGGGAAGGGATGGGAAACAGAACTCAGACACCACTACTCAAACTGCTTGGATTATGGTTTTACTATCAAGAAATTACACTAGTTCTTGAACAAGACAACACTTTCAATCTTCACTGTTAAGGCCTTAAGATTCATTCGCGTGTGCGTCATGTTTAGTATTCTATGTAGATTATTGTGGCGAAGTAAGCTTATGTTTGTTGAATATCTCGCTTTTTCAGGACCAGAATTTCAAGATTGACGATTTTCTAGCGTTATGTATTTCGTGGCTCATTCCTCCGTAAAAGTCAACCAAAAAGGACGTCAGGGGCACACGTAATTAGTTTTTCTAAATTTCACGATTTCCTTTTCTGCATTAACGCGTAATTTTTTATACGATTTTTGTAACTCACGCATACGTTTCAAAATAATTTCATTTCGAAGTAAGTTCTGGTATTTCCAGTTAAACTCATACTTCGCGTCGCCTACACGTTTACCTCTTTGTAACTTGCCTTCTTCCCAACTAGCTACAATATTCCAAAATTTGGCTTTGCTCTGCTTGAAATCTTCAACTATCTTGAAGTCTTTAACTAGGAATAATGTGAAGTCAATTGGTATGTTTTGCATCCTAATAGTCTGCCAAGCCAATTGACCTCTGTTGATCTTGTTTTGAAGTTCATAATCGTAAATATGAAATAAAGATACATAATCAAACCCATAAAGTAACAATGATGCTGCCTGATCTATTCCTTCATAAGCGACGTACTGATGCTCGGCTCTGAAATATTTTACTTCTATTGCCATAATTCGTTTCCTCTTTAGTCCTCTCTGCAGTTTTCTATCCAATACTAGAATGTCAGGATATCGTCGTATAATTGAAAGAGGGCGAAGACTGTCTTTCATTCCATTAAATATTCCAGTCGGATTAGCTGCTAGTTCATATTGCTCTTTTACTCTGGGCGAATTCTGCAACTGTCTTGTAAGTTCAAGAATAATAGCCCGCTCTGTCTTGGTTGTTGCTTGACTCATTGACCGATCCGGTAATACATCCTAGCATGTGGTTTTAAAGATTAGCGTCTTCATATCGAGGTTGTATTGAGGGATTGTAACAAGAGTTAATCTACACGTCACTATACTCTGATTATATGGGAATAGGAATCTGTGTGGCCTGTAATAAGAAAACGGAATTGACCAAGCACCATGACAAGAATCTAAAGAAGGTAGTAATGGTGTGCAGAAATTGTCATGATATACTGGAAAACTACTACAGATTTATTCATTCATAATATGCACTAATGTGTCTCTAAACTATAGCACTCGCACATCCTTATCACTTTTCAGGGACACCTTCAGCAAGACCATCGGTGAACACTTGAAATAGTTTAGCAGTGTACTCTGGGAGCAACCAACACCCAACCCACCTGTTACTTCACTGTAGATGAACTTAATACCTCTTCAGAATGCGACTATATTCAATTTTGTTTGCTATAAGCGAAAGATCACTGAGCAGATTGTTAGTATTGAAACCCGCTTGCCTTAAATTCTCCATTTCGGGAAGAAGTCGAATTTCCATCCTCGACTCCCGCACTTTGGCCAGTAATTTAGCTACGTTTACGATTACTGGACTAGTGCCATCAAGCATATGAAGTTTTTCATATTTCATCAGAAGCATCACGATAACAGGATGTATAAAATATACTTGTCGATCGTCTGTGATAACACACGGATAAAGCTCTTTCAAGATTCGTTCTACAAATGTGTCCTTGCAATCAGTGATAGCACTGCGACCCACTGCGCCCATTTCGGAAATAATTTCTAGTGCATCGTGCGTTACGTCCGAAACAGTTCCCACAGCTGCAAGATCTGGTCCTACATCGAATCTATTTGATATCACTATTCCCAAAACATTTTTGAAAAGAGTTGGCACTGAACTCGCAAGTTCGGCACTTCCTGTAAGAATCTTGTATTTTCTCCCCTGAAAAGTTACCGCATACAGCAGACCATTAACAAAATACTCGTTACTAAGGTGCTGCATGGTTGCTGCCGTTACATCATCAACATAGCCATTAAACCTTTGAAAGACATAGCCCTTTTCCGTGAGAGTCAGGCATCTAATAGTGGCCTCCTTGATCCTCATACTTATTCCGTCAATAACAACTTCTTCCATGCGTCCCAAATGATCAATAGCGAACAATGATTTCGAGACCTCCATGGTCATGGTGATCCTATTGTAATCGTGAAAAAACTGCACAAAGTTTGGAAAACCAAGCCGAGGAATATTCCAGTACAGGTAACGGAAGTATTTGACCATCAGATCTTTTTCGGTTCCCTCCACACTCTCTATCGTCATATCGTGCTGAAGAAGGAAATTCATGCTGGATAATTCCATTTTCCTTTCGCTATGAGGTACAAATGCTATGCATGTGAAGTCAGAGTTTTGCACGAGTCTAGAGTGAGGAGAAAAGAAGTCGAGTGTGTGCGAACCGTATGTCTTGAGCATGGTGATTAGGTTAACGTTGGCCAAGTATAACGGGATAAACCCCATGTCAGATTTGTAGTAACGCTTTCGCATTCTGAACCTAGATATTGCGTGCGATACCAGAACTAGTACTGGATTGTTAAATTGGATTCTGAAACAAGAATCATCCTTGAAGGCACGGATCTGTATCTTTCTGTAATCATCAAAAAGACTGCGTCTTTCGATCTCATCGAGTTCCTTTAGGGAGGCATAAAAGTATTGGGCTGCGAGGGATCTGTTGCTATTTTTTATCAGCTCGAGGAGGCGCAGCTCGCTATATTCACGTTCATCGTAGTCCATTAAACTCCGACCCTCCTGATGACAGGACTTCTGGCCAACTTATCGATCATAGATGCAATTTTTGCAGATACACCATTTTCAACTATAATAGCGATCTCGTGGTTGGCGATCATTCCATGCCAAGAAATGTTAGGCGATCCGATCATAGCATAACGTCTGTCCACGACTATTATCTTCGCGTGCAGTTCCTCGCTCTTGTTCTTTGGCTCGAAATTTAGCAGGGTAAAATAGGGGTATCTCCTGCTGATTTCTTTTAGACGGGTCTTGGCTTCGGGGGGCTGATTGTTAAATTTATTAACTATAAGCTGAACGCGTATTCCGCGTGCAGACAGCCTGTCTAGAGTATCAATCAGATCGAGTGTATTTCTCCCCAGCGAATATGACGTTATCTGAACCTCGTCTTCAGCCTGTAACAGTAGCTGCTTCAGTGCAGTAGTTATAGATCCCGCACCACGGCCAACCCAATATTTCCCCGTTACCGCAATGTCAATCGGATTTCTTATCTTCAAATTCACAATTTAACACCAACACGAAGCAGGTTTCTGTCCAAGAACTGGTTTCTGTATTCGCACGAAGTTTCGGATACAAACATGCATGTGTAGCAGGCAGCACCGTTGACCTTACTCGACGTAACTTTCTGGCCTGTACATAGTGGATCGTTTGAGCATGAATGAATGTTCGCCGCCGCACCTTCCAGAATGCGATCAAATTTCGGGACCAGTGCAATCAAACCACCCAAGGTCCCATCACCTCCGGTCTGTGAAGTATAGAGAAGAACGCCTCCGCGCATTTTTCCAGTACTTTCATCTATACCGGCATAGACTCGCTCGCGAATGCTGGCTGATGAATAGCCGGAATGTACTGCCAGCGAATTGATTATGCGATGGGATAGTGAATGCCACCATACAAAAGTCGGGTGATATCTCACATCAAGGGCATCGTTAAAGATCCCTATCCATTCATCCCAAGCACTGTCCCTTGGTTCCGTTCTCGCATCCTCAAAATGAATGAATATGCCTTCACCTAGGAGTGATATGCCTGGATACCATCTGTATTCTCCGTCATCATAATATGTATCCACGATGGTGGGCTGATCGCCCCCTATGCTCCGCTTAAAACCTCGCTGGACAAGTACAACACGGAGTGTCTTGACGGGAGTAATAGTAAATGGTAGCTGCCATCGTGAGTTTATCAATCTGTGAACGACTGCTTCTTTTTCTACCACGAAGTGTGTTGTTCGACCGGAATGTTCCGGCGGGTGTCCGTCAAGCGCAGCCATGCTCAGGGCAAAAAATTCATCCTCTTTTACCTCGTCCGGCGTAATCGATTTCCTAGTCCTGTCTTTGAAGAGCTGCTGGAGCGTAACGCTGAGCTCTTCATCAGTATACTCTTCTATTTCAGCTACGGAGACCTCTCTTATGTCTGGGTTTCTGGGCAAGGCGCCTCTGAGTTTCTGTGCAAGTTGTCTTATGGTCCAAGAATCCTGTTGCGATACAATTCCATATATGTGATCGTTGGCAAGAATCCTGTAGAGAGCTGTATCCCTGTGAGGAATTGTAATACTGGTCAGAACTTCTGACACTCTCAGATTGCTGGCACTTCGAAGAATGATCTTTGCCGGCCTGTTGCACGTGTCTGAACTGGTGTTCCTTTCTGGCCATCTGCCCAGACATCTTAGCTTATCATTCTTTGAAACTCTGTAAATATCTGATAGTTTTGTTTCTTTTTTGCAGCTGATACACCTTATCGCGATTTTATTTGCGGCCTCTCCCTCGCCTTCCCATTCGAAGCACATACAAGAACAGCGGTTATTTCGCGTTCTGTGAACCATGCCATACCAGTCAATATCGCTCATATGTCCCGCTGAACATGCCATTATGAATCTGATGCCACTGCGATTTCTGTCGCCGATTCCCTGCTTTTCGCATGGTATACACTGGATAAGACCTTTGTCAGAGAGGGGAGCCAGTATCGGTGTGCCTCCATGTTTCATACAAAGAGACCATCGAGGGAAGACATCAGTCTGATAAAGGCTCTGGCCGTCTGGAATACGCAGTTCTGCGTTAGTGGGCAATCGAAAAATTTTTACCGGCTTGTTAGAGAACTGTCTAAGCTGATCAACGGCATTTACATCTTCAATCTGAAATCTGTGAAGTTCATCTGTAAGCCTTCTTCCCCATCGATAAAAATCTCGGATTATTCTTGTACCACGAGACATCTCTAAAATACTTCCTACGCCATAAGTAAGAATAAATTGCGACGGTCTTATTGCTCTGCCGGCCATCTACTCCCCATCTCCAAATTGAGCGGCTGGTTCAACTTCGCGCAAGGATTGTGGAGCATTCCTAAAAACAACTTCCTCGTCCTCGTACTGTGGAGAACCCAGCACACTTGGATGCTGGGGCAGACCCGTCATGGTTTGTTCCCAGTAAATAAGGTCGTCTTCCACTTTTGCGAATCTTTCCCATCTGTCTAGTAGATCACCGGCTAGTTTCGAAACGGAATATGGTGCTGGTTTTCTTTCGACAGGTTGTCTCTGAGAACGTCCTTCAAGAATCTCCAGTATTTTTCTAACTTCAACACTACCCCTCATATTCTTCATTGCGCGGGAGCCACTTCTAAGAGGACCGGATCCCTTTTTGCCTGTTCTAGATTCCTGACACCAAATCGAACTGATTTTTACACCGTCTATTTCTAGTGCATTTCTCAAAAGAGCAACGACTATGGGTCCAAGCCCCCTGTCGAGCGCGCCTGGAGAGAATGGAGAAACGGTTACCGGTTCCACAAATCGATGCAAAGCTCTGTGATATCCCATGAAGAATTCATAATGGTTAAGATCACGCGGACGTGTAGAACGAAGAAAGGTAACAACCAGTCCGCCGATTCTTCTTCCAACCCTGCCCGTGGCCTGAATGTAGCTTGAAGTATTCTTGGGCTGGCCGTGCACTATCATAAGTCCGAGTCTGTTAATATCGACTCCTGTTCCAAACATTGCCGTTGTAAATAAGGCATCTACTTTCGTTGTTCCACTCTCGAGCCTTTTCAAAATGCTAGGCAGATTGTGAGAAGAGGACTGACTCGAAAGCTCGAGTCTGTTGTCATCGTTCAATTCTCTTGTATCGCGCAGCCTACCCTCTATGTCCTGCCCATAAAGCCCGAGGCCGATGGCCAGCTCCCGTACTGCATTGAAATATCCAACCACAGTCCAGAAATAGTCTATTTCATCCTCTATGCCGTCATGCGAATTGTCTCTTATTCTCTCCATCTCAGCCATGAGTGCAGACCATATTCGCACCTGCGTCAAGAGGGCCTTGCCCGGTGTGCAGACACCCAGATACAATCTGCCTGGCGGGTATGCGTCGAGTGCATGCGATTCGTAGACTACCGCAAAATGATTATCCTCTGCGTTCATTCCGGCGGGCGGAAACTGCGCTACATCGCGATTGTATAGGCATCTTATTTGGCTCGTGGCTTCCTTTATTGTCGCCGTCGATGCGATATACTTCGAGACAATTTTTGTTCCTTCATGCGTTGAGGTTGTAAGAATATCTATACCTGTCTCATAGAGCCCTACAAGGCTGCCTAGCGGACCTTCAATCAGATGAAGCTCGTCCTGAATTATCAGAGTGGGTCTTGCAAAGGGTTTCACTGCAAGCTGATAACCGAGCCTGTCTCTAGTGCCCTCCGGTCCAAGTTCCTCTCTGAAATAACCCAGCATCGAGTCGTACCTATTTACATTACCAATTAAGGAAGAAGTATACGGCTCGAAAGAAAGTCGTGCGAATTTATCTACTGTGGATATGATGAAAGATGGGCAGTGACGATAGATCTGGGAGTCTACCATAAAAGCGGATATTGGAACTCCGAACGAGTAATGACGCGCCGTCGAAGTTCTGAACGGCTCCAAGACGTAGTCGTATTTTCTTTCTGTATCTGGAGAAGGAATTTGCTCGAACCATTCAACATTATTAAGGGGACAATCCAGATTAGGACAGCGAATTTCGAAATCAAACGGAATCCCTCCCGGCGCGTACCTGATGAAATATCCGGGTCTGGAAGCTCTTGCTGAACAGATTTCTGCATTTCCAAGTCCTTTAGAAACAAAACAATTCCACCAACTATCGATTCTCTCTGCTGAAATGTTTGAAAACTGCGAGCTAAATTTTACTGATGCAGCGTAGTATCCATTGCTAGGGAGCTGGCGTATGTTGATTTCCTGAACCGTGAATCCCTGCGCATTCATCGATTGAATGTCTGGTCTTGGATTAGATGATCGGAATATCCAGTTCATAGTATGTACGGCTCCCTCAAGACCCGTGCTCTGAGGATCTGATGGCACGGCTAAAATCGTGTCGCAGCAAGGACAGTTAAGTATCTGTGTGGGCTCACCTTGGCCGGAGTCCACAACACGTCGACCCTCGGCTCTGAAACTATCTCTACCCGCTAGCAGACCCAGTGCTCCAAGGTACACTTCGTGCTGCGTATAATGCTCCTCCAAGTTGTTTGGTGTAATACCAGCTCCGACCCACAGTCCTATGGAAAATCTCGCTTTTCCCCACAGATTTTCCCCTACAGTACTGCAGCCTTCGGGTTTCCAGTTTGTTACCCGCAGGATATCACATGCAAGTATGCTTTTCAGAGTACGCCTGAACTGCTGAATCGTAAGCAGACGCAAAGTGTATCTAGAAATTACAGCGACACCTCCGTCACAAGTAAAAATATCGCTGTTTACCCTTCGTCTGTGGGCCAAGGCAAAGACTGCAAGGCCCAAATATGCTTCTGTCTTTCCACCTCCGGTTGGAAACCACAGCAGGTCACAAAGCGCTCGGTCAGGATGAGCAGGATCTACAATACCTTGGAGGCACTGCAGGATAAACGCTATCTGAAACCGATACCACTTAAGCGGCCGTGGTGGGTCAACTCCTCGCAGGCGTTCGGTCCACCAGAATTGCATGCTCATGACCTTGTTCATAAAACAGAATGCCAGTCTAGCATTTTCATCGGTGATCAACAAACTGATTCCTGCCTTAATTCGTGAGAGCGCTCTTCTACAATTATCGAGATTTTTTGTGGCATATTTCTGTAATTCCTTATCAACATTATCGATTTCCTTTTCCTGAACATTGATCCACTTTTCATAATCGGTTGCTAATGGTTGCAGCTTGGCAAGCAATTCCTTCGGCTCCCAAGTCTCGGCCAGCACTCCTACATCCAAAAACGGTTCAAGGCGGGGTTGCTGCATGGAGTAGCATGGAAGATACTCGCTCCGTATGTCGGCTATTTTAAAATAGTCCGCCACCTCGGCCGGAAATAGATTTTGATCAACCCAATTAAAAGGTGAATGACTATCTGCTTGGTTTTCAAACGATCTTGCTGGGTCTACATCCTTCCAGACGGCACTGCAGAAATGCCCACGCCCCAGCATTGGTCTGTTGCTAAACAATAAAGACATGTTCCTTTCATCCTCCTCAATCCGTTCGATTTCGCGCATATGGACAAGCTGCGTTCCTTTCCCACATCGGACTCTGATTTGTGGTTGAAATATAAGATTATCCGGCGACATCATTTTCTTGTTAGCCAGTGGTGTTTCGTTGACAAAGTAGATTGAAACACGCCATACATTCGCACCCACTTTGGTCGGTAGCAGATAGGTGCCCGTGCCCTTTGGAATCTTTGAATCGCACATTGTATGATCCCATTTGTCCGACGCGTTGATATCACGCTGGAAAAAACCTTGGGGTATCCTTTTCCATTTGTTTTTGCTGATTTTTTTGTAACGTGCCCAAGTAAAACACAGGTCCAACTTTGGATGATCGTCACCTTTCACCAAGAACGAGATGCCCAACGATTTGGGTCGTGCCCTAGGGTCAAGATTGGTTTCTGTAGAAAAGGTCAGTTCGTTCCAAGCGTCACCATCAATATCATCTAGGTCATTCGTCGAGCGTTCCTTGTAGTCTGATGGCGGCATCACCTCGTGATAGCGATAATCATAGTCGAAGATAGGATCCCACTCGTAATCTCTAGGTTCCAATACACCGGTAACGTACTCGAAGTTCGGATCCGTTATTTCCTCCTCAGAACCATTCCTAGGGCCTAAGAGATCTCGAATAATAGCGTGTACCAGTTTGGTTCTTATGGGCTCCAAATTAATTACCCATAGATATCTCTAACCAGTATTTGTGCCTGATGTAAGTATAGTTTGATACATACGGGTATGTGAGACATGTTGTTGGCGTTCCAGTTTCATCTCATTATACTCTATTCATGCTCTGGTCCTGCTCCATCTCAAGGTAAATCAATTGCAAACCAATCCAAGGAGGTCATTCATTTGCACCGCTACGGGTGCTTCTACGAGCGGATTTGGATGCTTCCAAGTTGTTAAGAATCTTTCATCATCGATGTCAGTAAGGCTATAATCCCGATTGTCTTCCAGTCTGCTTGTAGTACCTAGAATTTTGTTTTAGTTCCATAGGCTTCGATCTTCCTTTCGTGTCAAACAAAATTGAATATAGCAGAATTCTCAAACGAGACTGAAGTATGCCTTTCATATCTATGCACTTAATATAGTCAAAGCGTGTTTATAGCATCTCTCGTAAGATCTGCAAATACAGAATAGGGAATCTTTACAGTGAATGAATATCTACCAACCATCGGAGGGCCTCCCGGAATGCCCACCCAGTCTGATTTTTCGAGTACCTCAGAGAATTTCACATACTTCCAACTAACTAGACGCCTATGTGTTTCGTCGTCAATCTCCCTTACTGCAAAGATCGCATCTCCCGCCTTTACGAAATAGGAAAGCTTAACGAAGTGACCGCTGTCAATCCCAAAATACTGGCCATACGCCGCATGCTCTGCTGGAGTTTTTTCTTTTATCTCTATCGGAAAGGTTATTTTGTTGCCAAACAGAAAGTAGTCCACATCAACTGCAGATATATTAAATGTCTGTTGTGCGTAATCTACGAAAGTTTCTTTTATGAGCGCAGCAAGGAGAAGAATGTCTTCCATTGTTCGAAATCTTTCAATAATTCGTGAAAGATCCTTCAGCGTAGCTATGTTTCTTTCTAGCTTCTCCTTCTCCTCTCTGTCTGAATCAGCTGCAGATGTGAATTTTTTTAATTTTTGCTCCGCATTCTATATCCGTTCATCCAAATCCTTACTCCCTCTCCGTCTTAGTCCCAACTTTCTAGGAAAGTCTGTCATAAATTTCTCCAAAGGTTGGGGTGTTCCGAGTGTTGGTGTCGAAAGATCTATAACCTTCCATTTAAACGGAATGCTTTGGCTAAGATCTGGTATAGCGTAAGAGCTTGCTATGCCCAATGATCTAAGGTAATGTGAAGCATCCAGAATAGTGCGGGGAACACTTATGTGATCTTGATCACTATCACGTGGCCAGTGAAGAAAGAATGCTCTCCTCTTTTTGAAGAAATCATCTGCGGGAGGAGTGAATATCCAGCATCCCTCCACCATCTTTTCAGATAAACCGTAATTTTGTATTATCTCCTTTGTAAAATTTAGCTCCGCAAGCACACCTATAGCCTTGTTTCTAGACAGTTTCTGTCTAAAATATGAAATGGCAGCCTGCTTGGACGTTCCGCTCATTCTCGTCAAATAAGCACTTGGTCGAGCGTACTATCAAATGTATCGTTTTCTGGCGTACAAACAAGAAGCGGAGAGGGGACAAGTTTCTATATTAGGCGTTCTAGGCTTGCAAACTAGCTTAGCAAAATCTAGCAATGCCCAGTTGAACTCTCTAGCCTTGCCACGAGGAACAAGATCTTGCATTAATTGCCAAAGTGTCTCATCCTTGTGGGATTCACTGGTCAATGCAAGTCCAAAATATCTTGAAACGATCCTTTTGACATTCGTATCTACAATTGAAACATCCATTCCATATGCGAAGCATAGAACTGCATGAGCGACATAGTTACCGATGCCGTAGAGTTCAAGTAGCCCAGTCTTAGTTGAAGGAATTTTTCCGTTATGATATCTGGCAATTTCTATAGCTATTCTCTTCAACCTAGCTGCTCTATATGCTAATCCTAGAGGTTTTATCAAATGGGCAATTTCACTTACTTTAGCATTTGATAGATCTTCTATCGAAGGAAATCGTTTAAGAAATTTAATATAAATGGGTTCTACCTGCTCAGCAACAGTTCGCTGAAGGAGTAGTTCGGCGATCAAAATTTTGTAAGGTTCGCAGGTTTTCCTCCAAACGAAATTTCTCCTGTTAGTCTCTCCCCATTTCAAAAGTTTTCGAACGAAAATTCTTGCTGTTTTCCTACTAACGGAAATTCTAGTTTGATTAAGTGGCTTCAAGAACTCTTCTTATCTCTCTTGCGACAACCTTTGCGAGCAAAGGCGGAACAGCGTTACCGACCTGCTTGAACTGATCCGTTCTTGAGCCACAGAACTTGAAGTCGTCTGGAAAACTTTGTAATCTTGCAGCTTCCCTAACAGTAATTGTTCTTGCCTGAGTCGGATGAATATACATATAGCCATCCTTGTAAAGATGCGCAAGAACCGTCCAAGATGGTTCAGATCGTTTGAGCTTCTTAAACTTGTCATGGAATATATCGTCTCTGTATCCGTACAGTTTTCTTGAACTGGCGGGAAGATCCTTCCACCACATTCCCTCCCGCATTTTAGAAAACACTTTGATATCCCTTTCATTATGCCATCTTGCTACGTGATTGTATAATACAGATGAATTCTTTCTTGCCCGTTTCTGATAATCGGAAAGCGGCTTTCTATCATACTGCATTTGATCGTTTCCTTCCCCCGAGCGAAGACGTGGCAAATCACCTATTGCATCCCACACGGAAACCACATCACTCTTACCATTTCCTTCGTGATCATCAAACGTAGGCTTCGTTCGATCTATGTGAGTGTGTTTTGGAAAAGGATTTGGTAAATTTAATCTGTTCCCTATAAAGAATATTCGCTTTCTCCTTTGAGGTACGCCAAAGCTCTCCGCTGCCAAGACCCGTGCTTCTATTTTGTACCCTAGAGCCTCAAAATCCGCTTTTATGTGCTTCACTATCTTTCCATCATGATAGGAAATCATTCCCGGGACATTCTCCATGACAAGGAATTTCGGTTTCAGATCGCCTACAATCTTCACAAACTCTTTGTAAAGCCTATTTCTTGGGTCGTCTATGAACCTCGGTTCTGAATTCTGAAGCTGCCACGAACCCCCACGTACAAGGGAGGCAATCTTTACTCTTCCCACGTTGGAAAAACCTTGACAAGGTGGACCTCCAATTATCACATCTACTTGTCCCGCTGAGATTGATAGTCTCCTCTTAATATCAGCAATTTCTATTTCTTTTATATCACCTACTATTGGTTCTGCGTGGGGGAAATTTTCTGAATAAGTTGTGGTTCCAACCTCGTCCATGTCAATCACTCCTAGCGATTTGAAGCCTTCTTGTTCGAAACCTAAGCTTAAACCACCAGGAACCCCAAAAAGGTCAATCAAACTATAGTGTTTCATTTTTTGCTACTCGACCCCAGATCGTTAATAAGAAAATGTTTAGTGCTTATAACCCTTCGCAACATTTCATGTGGACATACGCCTGCAACTCCCTCGTCTTTCAATCCAACTGATCCTAGCATCTGTCTACCGAAAAATATTTCTATATTTTTCGACTTTCTTAATCTCTTACTTATCAAATAACGTTCCTTCTTAGGAGCTAGAACTGCCTTGACATACGCATCGAGCATCATTTCACTCGCCCATTCAGCTGTATGTATAAGCTTGACCTTAAATGTTGCCGCCAGAACGAAGTAACGCTAGTTGCTTCCTTTTAACTACCGTAGTATCTGTTCAGAATAATTCAGTAAATACTATATAGTATAGAGTATACTAGTGATACACGAAGAAAAACATAGTAATGAAAGATAGTATAACAAGAACCATGATTGTGCATTCATAATTGCTTAACTACAAGACAATCTTATACAATTCCTAGCAGTGTGAGACGTGAGTGGTCTAAAGGACAACGCTTCAAAATATCTTTCTGAAATTGCGGGGTTTGTAGGCGCAATCCCGATCGTTCAATTCCTCGAAGACAGGAAGTAGATACATTTGATATTGCAAATGAGCTGCGACTGGATATGGATGTTACACGAAGCATTGAAGGAATTGTGGGAGGAGGGCTGGGCAAAGTCACGGGTAGAGAAGTAGATCATAAATTAGAAGGGAGCACTTCTATGATCGCCTTATCGGAAAACCAAGCTCATCTAAGAGCATCTCGACCCTGTCAATGAACTTTGGTGCATTTTCTACTATGAATTTCGCATCCCTCTCCTGTATGTCGGCAGTTACTTCATACTGTGCAGTTGTGCGGGCACTTTTGGCATCCTTGATGTAATCTACATAATCAGCCTCAATTTCTGCAGCTGTTTTCAATATTCGCAAGTGTTCCTCCTCAATCTTCACTTTCTTTGGCACGTAATGAAAGTAGTACTCAAATGCGTCTATGACTGTCTGATGAGAACCTCCAACTGGACCTTCTTCGCTAACCGCACCAGTGATCTTTAAGGTTATTGCGGAGAGTGCTGCCAGTGCAGCATGAAACATAGCATAGTAACCCGATATTATGACCCAATCGTAATAACGTCTTGTTCCTTTCGAGTCCAAAGTAGCTTTGTAGAGGAAGTTGGTGATCTCAAGGTTATGACGTGCCTTGCCCCTGTACAGATACACAAACGAAGTCTGTGTTTTATCGAATCTTGCAATGCCGAGACGCTTGTACCTCTCCAGCTTTTCTTCCAGCCTTCTTAGCCTCGATGCGTCGCTCATAGATTCGATTCCTTTCTATAATTTAGATAATTCTCAAATCCATAAAGAGGTACACCGTCGCTCATCACGTTGGTTATGAATTTTTCCTTATCATGCAGCATCTTGCCAAACTGACTTTCCGTAACTATTACCGGTTCAATCTTCCTTGCATATCTATCGGCAACAACTTCACAGAGATCTCTTATCTTCCTTGGTTTCATGTCATTATTTATAACGACTAGAAGATCTACGTCACTCCTTTCACTAGCACTGCCCCTTGCATGGCTACCGTAAAGAATTATACTAACTACGCCCCCTGCTTGAGTAACTTCAGATACAAGTTCGTAGAAGAACTCCTTCGTTGTTATCCTGCGTACAGCTATTGCCAGTATAAGTTCCACGATCTTTTGCGTTATAATGTTGTCAAGGTTCAACCTGTAAAACTTGGTCCTGCCTGCCTTGGAATGCTCAACAACAAGTTCATTCTTCTTTGCTTCCTCGAGCCAACAATAAACGTCCTTTGGGTTTGTACCTGTCTTTTTTGACAGCTCCCTTATGTAAAATGGCTCGTTAAACTTGCTGGCCACAACATACTGCCATATCTTAATGAATGACCGCATCCTGAATACGCTTGAAAGCAGTGTTTGTTGTTTGTGATACAACATATGTTGGTTATTAGACAACATAGCCTATTTTAAAGTTTCGTCTCATACTGCAGATTATGTTATTCATAGCAGGTGTTAGGAGTTAGTTCCATTTAACTACCGTAGTATGTGTTCAGAATAATTAAGTATATACTATTAAGTATACATGTACCAGCGATATACGAAGGATTACTCTGAAAGATCAAACTTTTGCTTTCGTCAGGATCTGAAAATCTGAATCAAAATTAGAAAGTAATTATATGCATTGCAATACACAGTATAACCGTGCGAAAACCAGTGGCCAAGGTCATAAAAATAAGGAAAATAAGCAAAGAACAGGCAAAGAAAGAAATCGTTCAATTCATCAAAAATAGAAAGGAAGCAGATACGTTTGACATTGCCAACGAGTTAAGACTGGATATGGATCTTACGGTAAAAGCGTTGAGGGAATTATGGGAGGAGGGCAGGGTAAAGTGATAGGTAGGGTATATCATAGACTGGAAGGGGAGCAGATTATTATTGATTGTAGAAGATATAGGGGCTGTTTAATCAGGAAGACGGGGGACTATTAATGCTGTTTCCAAGGAAGTAGCTCCTTAGCTGTTACTTTTCTCGCCTCTTTAGTAATGTTGGAATCGTGAAAAACATAATCCAATGGATGTTTTATCTTTCCTACGGTCTTCATTTTTGCCTTGGGTATTGCTTCGCCCTTAAGTTTCCTTGACATGAGCAGAAAATTCTGGTCAAATTCATCCAACCTACCAAGATATTGCAGATCCTTGGTCAGCTTCCTTGCTGCTTCATTCAATCTAAAATCAACTGCCTGTCTTACGTATCCAGTTACATCATCAATATACTGCTTCTTAAGCAATCTCTCCTTCAATTTGGCACAGTCAACCTTTGGATTATAGACCTTACCTGCTCTGAACAGATAATAGATGAACATCTTCCTTACAAGCCGCTTATTCAAACCCATCCTATTTGCTTGATAGATATCGTAGATATCTCTGCCCCTTGCTCTTGTGAATAAGGCGCGTAATTTTGTTGATAGGAGCTCATCGAGTGAATATGTAATAACCCTGCATGATTCTCCAGTATCAATGAGCTTGAATGACTTTGTTTTCTTATCCACTATCGGAAACCTCTCTACATGAGAAATCTCGATCTTGAGCTTTGCACTAGGCAACCCAGATACAGGCTTGTACGCTGCCTGTATGGTCGTCTGATACCAGTCTCGTCTGGTAACTCGAAATTCGTAATTTGGGTCGTCCCCAGCCAATGCCTTCACGATCTCCTTTCGCAGGTATGGTCTCTGCTTTACCACCGTATACTTATCCCCCAGGTGATTAAAGTCAAGGTCTACGGAGAGTCTTGAGGTGTCCTTGAAGTAGAGCTTGTTTATTGCTGTACCTCCTTTCAGACACAGAACAGAACTCAGGAATTCATTATCAAAAATCTGCCTGATGGCGTAGGAGACCCTTATGTCCTGCTCGACTAATGAAAGATCGGAAATTCCAATTTCATCGGCCCAGTTCCTTAACATTCTGTGTGTTATATCGGCCATGTCTTACTTCACTATCTTCGTGTTTTCAATTATCATCCAGTCGCGATTCAGTCTTCCCTTCTTGGGAAGTCTAGGCTCTAGAGGATACGCAAATTTCTTAGCTGGTAACTTTTGCAGACTTTCTATTGTTCGTTTGTCAATATCCAATCCTTGATGTGCCAATTTTTCCAATATGTAACCCAAACGCTGGACAAGTGCCTGGTTCTTAAACTGTTTTGCATACCCTACCAATTTCTTCCATTCGATTCCTTTCACAGAGTCAGAAATCATGACTGCTACGTCGCTTACTCCACCGCAGAGATCTGATCTTTCCAGACAGTCGAGAACCGTCTTTTCTAGATTCGATACCTTTAGCTTCGTGTCAGAGTATTTCATATCTTCAATTCCAAAGAATCTATCCTGCTTTATAGTAACAAACTGAATAGATATTCCAGACGCTCTGATGTTTTTCCTCTTCCTTCTTGCTACAGCAATATGAAGGGCGAAGGGTAGCTGGTGCGCTATCCCATGAAGATGTGCTGCGCTTATGTATGCTACATAGTAATTTCTTTCTAGTTCAGACATCAGCTCGTCTATTATTAATAACGGGTCTTCACTGAAGGCTTTTCTTCCATACAAAATCTCCGGATGCACGAGCAAGTATTTACCCTTGGCAAGCCTAACAGCTGTTCGTTTTTTTGCCAAATTATGAAGCAGAACTATAGCATGGCTATCAGAGATATCCAGATGAGAAGATATAAAATCAGCATTTACTATTCTCTTACCAAGCCTTAGGCTAAGAAAGTACGCCGTCTGCTCCATGTGACTGAGCAATATCTGTAGTTTTTGTGGCATTTAGATTACTATTTTAATAATCTAATGAGCATATAAACTTATCAAGTTGATGCATTGGGATGATCATTCATGGCCACCTTTGCACCCTGAAGAAACTCTTCTGCCTTTGCAAGAAAGTTCTTTTCAGTGCCTATCTTCGTAGGTCTGCTATTGGATCTTACCACTGGAAACCCTTTTCAGTGCCTATCTTCGTAGGTCTGCTATTGGATCTTACCACTGGAAACCCTTCCTTGCAACAAGATTCCTGCCTTTCTTAATCTCGCTGTAAATCTGCTTGGACCGAATTTGTTTCAGTTCCTTGATTGTCTTGAGGGTGTACGATAATGTATTGCCAAATCGTCTGTGTATCAATCTTCCCAGTTCCTCAAGTCTTTCGTTTATGGTCACAATATCAGCATCGTTACTTACAACAACTATGATGTCAACATCACTATCGCTTCTCTCAGAACCCCTTGCAAAACTTCCGTATAGGTTTACTGCGAGCACATCCTTTTCGTGCTCAAGCGCCCCGACAATTACATTCTCCAATTCTGCAGGCAGATCTCTTTCAGCTTGGAGGAACTGCTTCACTGCCGTATACATCACACTATTCCTGTTGAGGCTAAACAGATTCATCTTGCCCATTCTATTAAAGACAACCAGATTAGAACTGACAAGATCTCCCATATTCCTGTGAATCGTTGGTTGGGGGACGTGTGTGAACCTAGAAAGCTCATGCTCTGAGAAGGTCTTGTCGGGATATTCGAACAGAGTTCTAAGGATCGTTATCTTCGTTTTATTTCCTAGCAGATCCTCGTAGAGAGCATGCATTTTCATTATTATATCACTGATACATTTATGTATTAATTGATACATTTATGTATTTAAACCTACCGTCGATTGCCAATGAGTCAATACTGGATGTGGATGTTACGCTAAAAGCATTGAAGGAATTGTGGGAGGAGGGCAGCGCAAAGTGACAGGTAGGGTATATGATAAACTACAAGAATTAGCAAATAATACTTCCAATCATTCCTCTATCTCAACAATTAGCTTGCGTTTTTCCGTAGGATAGATGGTAATTGCCGTATCCTTATCTATCTTCAGTGATTTGGCTATTTCCTTTGGAACACGAATTACGAGCGAATTGCCAGATTTTGTAACCTTGGCTCTTCTCTCGAGGCCAAAGAATCCTCTCCTCTTTACTTCTTTCTCTATCTTTTCTATAAGTTCCTGTGAAAGATATTCTGAACCGCACTGCGTACACACTTCACAAGGTTGAATGCCAAAATCTATGTCAAGGAACTCAACCTCTGTTTTGCTCTTCTTGAGTTTTCCTCCACATTTGCAGCGTACTGCAAGCATAGCTTCCATATCAAATCACCTTAACGTCATCCAGGTACTGTATTCTTAAGTTCTGGGTAGATTGTGAGCGACCCCTTGGCTACCGTTATTCCCTCTTGCGAAAGATATATGCCCTTCCTTGACTCCAGAATCTGGCCCTGCCTGATCAATTTTTGCATAGGTTTCGTCTTTGGCATACGAACAGCATGTTCTGGATCTACCGCTTTTCTCAGGTAAAGATGGGCAAGAAGATAAGCTTCTTCCGATGGTGCTGGATAGTACAGTGTTCTTATTATTAGTCTTTGAGTCTTCTCTGGCAAGGATAACATACCAACCCGTGGTTCCAGCTTCATAAGCTTTAGATTGTTCATTTCATTTAACACAACTTTATTGCGTTCCAATTCCTTCTGTACAAACTGCAGGAACTCAGCGCATTTCTCCACAGTCTTTCTATTGAGCTCGGTCATTCGTACCAGCTCGCTTATAGTTACTGGTTTACCTGTTCGCTTAAGAGCTCGAAGGATTATCCCACACGCCTCCGTGAGCGGAGTTCTTGTGCCCTCTCCTCTCCTTATAGCTAATTCCTGCTTCTGCCTTGCCATGTATCGCATAAGTACCATATATTATAATAATGCTTTGGTATAATTATACCAAACCTTATATCATTGCCAGCACAATGATCGCCGGTCGTGAATGTCGCTTGAGCTTTACGAAGATGAGGTCATACTTGCAATGTACGATCATCAAATAATACGTTATGACTATCTTGCTATTGAGAAAATAGCATCAAAGATCAAGTGGCGAGACATCGCTAACAAGTATAAAATAAAGAAGAGTTTTGGTAAAGTGATGAGGCACTTGGCAAATAAAGGCTATGTATCGGATCAGGGCAAAAGTGGTGCAGTCTACTCTCTAACAGATCTAGGGGTTTTCTATGCATCAGGTAGGTCAAAGGAGAGAGATGGTTGATTGGTGGCACTAAAGCAGTAAATACTCATAGAAGCAGGGACCAAGGGATAACAGCACGCAAATCACGGGCATTCATACTCCCCAACTTGCACTTGTTCAATACATAAAATACAAACTGTATTCATCCAAAATTCTTTCCTGCTTTCAATTTCATACGTCCTTTATTAAGCCAACCCCCCTCTAGTAGCTTTTACACGCGTGCGTTTTTCGGCGCATTAGGGAAATACAGGCCAATAATACTCAAGCATACTCCAGTGTTCTGTACCGTGAAGAATGCATCCCATACATTATTCATTGCATAAGGGCTAGAAGTATGATAGAACAGGAAGTAATGCAGCTATGTATAAGATGATGGAAAGCCATAGATTCTACAGCAAATTCCTTATGCTCTTCGACAGGCTCCAGATCTCGATTATCCCTTCGTCACGAATTCTGTCAAAATGCCTGTCGTTTGTTATGAGGACAGCCCTGGTTTGAAGGCAGGTCGCTGCATGCATTATGTCCGCCCGGTCAGGAGTCTTGATATAAGCCTTGCATACTTTTCTATAATTCTTCGCAACTCTAACGATCTCCATCTTCGACAGCAGCACGGCAACCAATGTACTGGCGGTCTCGGACTTTAGCAGCTCTGCATAGCGCAGCATTTCATGCGCCAGAAGATAGTTTCCTACAAGTTTGAGAGCCGGATCATTAACAATCTTGATGATGAGCCTGAGCGTGCTTGTTTGCTTAGCAGGTTCTTTTATGGCTGAAACGAATACGTTTGTATCAAGCAAGAAGGTCCGGATATCTCTTCCTGATCTTTTCATTAATCTCCTTCCTTACAGCTTCCGTAATAGCGTCAATGTCCTTCCCGGCAAGCTCGGTTTCCAGCTTCTGCGCTATTTTCTCAACATCCAGTTTCTGCAGTAATATCTGCCCTTCGCCTCTTCTGGCCAGGATGAATTTTGTCTTCTCCTTGATACCAAGATCTTTCCTTAACCTTTTGGGTATAACGATTCTTCCGGATTTGTCGACCTCTACAATTTCTGCCATTTATACCACAATGAAATAGTCATGGGAAAATGGCATATAAGCCTTTCCTGATTCAGCCGATAAGACAGAGGTTCCCAGATTTATGGGAGAATTACAGTCCTGATATGGCTCCCTTATATTGACTCCCCTATTATACAATTTTACATCCGTGCGTTTTTCGGCGCATTAGGGAAATACAGGCCTGTTCTACTCAAACATACTCCATATACTATACAGCGATATCAACCACAGATCCATGCAGGGACATATGCTGGCAGAGATAATATGCATTCAATAGTGACAACAGATTTTACAAGATTCATTGGCGATAGAACCATAGATCCTAGGGATTTTGGGAGTCTCAGACAAAATATTTCAGGTGCAGTATCTCTAATCCAACTATCTTACCCTCATCGTAGAAGAAGACTACTCTAGAATCATCCGACGGTTCTCCTATAGGTTTTCGCACAATCTTGAATCTAATCTAGAGGTCATCTCGCTCGCCATAATCAACCATCACAACCTTCTTTGGCAGTTTGACCTTATACCTTCTCTCGATCTTCTTGAGAATACTTCAAATCTATATCTAGGATATTTCTAGACGCTGTAATCTCCCATACCTCCTTTGCTTTCTCCTTGCATTGATTATGTAAGCTGTTCTTATATAACCTAGCATCCCAAGGCCTAGAACAGCTTCAAGAACGTATCTATACTAATTATCTTAATGTCCCTAAATCTACCAATTCTTAGGAGATGAAAGTCTCCTGTTACTATGTAATCTGCGTTACCATCATAAGCAGTGTTGATAACTATATCATCATCTGGATCTTCCGGTACAGCCCTGTAGCTTGACTTTATAGAAGTCATGGTAGAGATTCTGATCAATTGAGTCACAAATCTTTCCAAGCTATTCCTTCGTATGTCCACGAACTTCCTCCTTTCAACGACATCCAGAAATTCTACAAGCATCTCCTTCGAAATTATGATCGTAAACTTTCTTTCGACAGCTGTCTTCCACAATTCTCTTGGCTTGCCTGTACCTATTAGTGCAGATACCAGAACATTGGTATCAACTACTGCCCTTAGCATCTCATCTGCCTTTCAGTCGCTTCTCTTTTCTATAGGCCTTAATTTCGGCCATGATTTCCTTTTCTATAGGCTTTCTCTTGCCCCTGAAAGCCTTGTCAATCTCCTTCCAAACCATCTCCATCTCTCTTATCTCTTGCTCCAGATCCAGTTTCTGCAGGATTAAGATTCCACCCTTTCCCTTGATCAGAAATTTTGTCTTAGGTTTTAGCCCCAGCTCCTTCCTGAGCTCTGCAGGAATGACTACCTGCCCTCTCTCGCCCATAACTGTTACATGTTCAGTGCTCATGGTATGAATTTCTGATTTTCATACATAAATAGCTTTCTGCAATTCATCTAGTTTTGTTGCGTTTTAGTTGTTTCACTATCTTTCTAGATGCTGCAAGGATACCAGTCTTAGGTTCCTCTCTAATTATCCGAATCTCTTTCTGAATTATAGGATGTTCGCGTAACAGATTTTCTATAGCTCTGGATTTGCTAATGCCTTGGGCTATACAGATACATGTAAGAGCCTCATCCAGCTCTCCTGATATTGCTACTGATAGCTTCTTTTGCAATCTTACCTGGGTATTACTGGGTTCCTACCTATATATTGATCCTTGTTAGAACAGGTAAAGAAATCATCAACGCGTTATGAATGCGTTACCCTAGGCATCTCCACAAGTCACAGATAATTTGATGATCATATCAGACGGGATTAGCACCAGGTTTCTTATCAAGCGCGAGTTGTTGATTTATATGTCAGATATATCTGATATATGTCAGATAAATCAGACATGCAACTTCATGACTATCTGGAACAAGTACTGGGTTCAAGATCTAGCATTAAGGTATTAAGAACTCTGGTTATGTACAAGCATAAGGTATTCACGCTTAGGAGCTTGGCAGAGCAGGCCAAGATTTCTCCTCAGGAAGCTTCGGAAACGCTAAGAGAGTTAGCTGAACTCAATATAGTAAGGCTTCAGCCAGTCGGACGGGCTTTTTCGATTACATTGAACGAAAGAAGCTATATACTAGAAAGAATTATTGAACCAATAGTAAGCAGGGAAGGTGAAACGTTAAAACAGCTTATACAGCTGCTGAGCAAGCACCTGAAACGAAAAGTGATCTCTGCTGTGATTTTCGGCAGCGTGGCAAGAAGAGAGGAAAAAAGAACGAGTGATATTGATCTATTTGTGGTAGCTTCAGACAAAGAACGGGCCACAGATGCTGTGGCCGAAAGTATGGGTGAGATAGAGGCGGTGTTTGGCTCCAGATTAAATCCTATCATAATGACTCATAGGGAGTTTAGAAGTAAGATCAAGAGTAATCTGGTCAGAGACATAATGCAGGAATCAATACATGTTTGCGGAAAGAAGCTTGGGGAGCTGGTCTAATGAGCAGAAAGGTAGATCAAAAGCTATATGTGAATTATCTGACAAAAGCCGAACAATCACTGCATACTGCAGAATTAGCATTAAGTGTTGACGCATTTGATGCAGCCGTCGGCAACGCAATACACAGCGCAATAAACGCACTGGATGCTCTGACAGTCTACAGTATCGGGAAAAGAGCTGCGGATGATCATAGTAATGTATTATCTCTTGTAAAGCCAATTCTGGGCAAGGATTACAATGATATCGAAAAACAGTTTGGAGCTCTCATAGAACTTAAGAACTCGGTTGAGTATCAGCCATACTTTGCAACTGCAAAAGACGCTCGACTATCTATAAGCAGAGCAAGACGGATTTTGGAAAAGGTAAAGACAAAACTGCCTAGCTAAGTGAATTCTGGTTTTTTCGCTTGAATTTTGCTTGAATTCCTTGCGTTCCGCTTTGAAGGAACGAGCCTCAGGATGATTTCCGCTTTGGCTTCTTTATTAAGACCCCCCCTCTAGTAGCTTTTACACGCGTGCGTTTTTTGGCGCATTAGGGAAAATCTGTTCTAGACCTTACTGAATACCTCTACGTACTATTCATACTAGCTATATCAAGACCCCCGCTAGGGTAGCTTTACACACGCGTGCGTATTTTCATTACAGAACTGTCTTTACAGACTCGGAATCGGCAAAAATTTTAACCCCTTGCCTATAGCACTAGACGGGTATGCTGCACCTTTCAAGGCAGCAGAAGGCGGTAGTATTCGGGTCATGGCTTGGATGGTCGCTCGATGGTTACGACCTAGTACTGATGCTTCTTGTAATGCCTTCAGTAAGCCAGCTCTTCTTTCCGAATCAAGATCCAACGCTTAGTTTGCTGGCAACTTTTGCAACTTATGTTATAACATTGATCATGCGACCAGTTGGAGGGGCATTCTTCGGCAGTTTTGGCGACAGACATGGTAGAAAGAAAGCCATGATAATAACAATCATGGGCTTCTCCATTGCTACATTTGCAACTGGTCTTTTGCCAACATATGCGATGGCAGGTCTTCTTGCACCCGCGTTGCTGATACTTGTAAGGTTCACGCAGGGAATCTTTGCCGGAGGCGAATGGGCCAGCGGTGCCGTGATCACAATGGAAACTGCACCAAGACAGCATCGGGGACTGCTCTCCGGTTTCGTGCAGAGCGGCTTTACGCTGGGTTTCCTCATCGCATCAATTACTTTCCAGTATGCGTCGGTTGCTTATGCTGGAGATGCGTTCTTAGAAACTGGCTGGAGGGTTATGTTCTATACTGGAATCATTCCGGGTCTTGTTGCACTGTTTGTAAGGTTCAAGATGAAAGAGTCCGAAATTTGGCTGGAGACTGCACGCAAGAAGAGGGTAGAGAGAGCACCACTGCGGAGAGTAATGTTCAGTAGAGAGGAGAGGAAGCGTTTCTTTCTTTCGCTTATCCTTATGACGGGTCTGATGTATGCTTGGTACACATCAATGGGATTCATGCCTACATATCTTCATCAGTACGTTAAGCTGGATCGGCCAGAAGTGGCAACAATAATGATTGCTGCCACGATCTCATCTCTGTTGGGACACGTCTTTGTAGGATTCATAAGCCAGTACCTAGGTAGAAGAAAAACCCTGACTATATTTCCTGCTGCAGCTCTTGTTCTATTATTTCCTGCAATGTTTGGTCTGTACAATGCTTCAAGCACCTCTGAAAGAATACTCTACATCGTACCATTTGTGTTTGTGGCTACAACCTGTTTCGGAGCTATACCGGCATTTCTGTCGGAAAGGTTTCTAACCGAGGTCAGGAACAGTGCAGCTGGTTTTGTTTACAACGGCGGATTAATTATTGGTTCTTGGTCTCCGTTGATCGCGATCAACCTATTATCCAACGCAGGTTCCCTTACCCCAATTGTTCTTTCGCTGAATATCATGGCAGGTTTGATAGTGGCGCTTGTAGGTGCAAGGCTCAATCCAGAAACGCGTGATACGGACCTAGACTAACTTTCAAATGTTCGAAATTGCAAAATTATGCTACGCTTATATCTGATCTCTTGATGTCTGCGAAAGGCTGAGGATCTTTCACGCTCTTCCACACGAAGATCTCTGCCGTATAGTCTCCGGGCTCTTCCGGTGTCCATGATACTGCCAGTTCAAGTGACTGACCTGACCCAAGTGTACTGGTTATCCATGATAACGCTACCGTAACTCCGTCTGCATCTTTAACCTGGCTTATGTAAGTTACCTCTTCTGTAGTTTCAAAGTTGCTGGTAAGCTTCGTCTCGATCATTACCGCCTGACCAACAGTTACCTCTCGCAGCCTATTTCCCTGCTGATCTTTAAACGAAACTGTAGTCAAGGAAACCTTGTCTTTAAGCCCTGGCGTTGGCGGAGTAATAATAACACCTTCCTTCGTTACGCTGAAAGTCTTCTGGGCAGAGGCTGCAAAGTACGACTGGTCTCCAGCAAAACCTGCAGAGAGCGTCCATGTGCCGGCAGCATCGGTCTTTGCAAGTGTGTAACTTGCCTTGCCGTCAACAAACACAAGCGTTCGAACCTGAAGGGTCGGTGAAGTTAAAGCTCCCGATACTATCCTGTCGGTAACTCCAGTATTGGCGCTATTATCAATTAGCGATGCAGTTATCCTTATCGTATCGCCCAGCTTGTATGATGTTTTATCCGTAACGATCGAAATCGAGGTCTTTCGCTTCATAGCATCTAGTGTTATGAGCTCATCGTCAGATGTATGTCCTCTCTTTTCTACTAACACCTGCAGCTGATGGCTTCCAGGACTCAGAGACACAGCCGAGAAAATGTAAGTTCCAACATCCTTCTTCACCAGCGTAACTGGTGAGCTGTCAAAACGCGATGTTATCTTGTCAGGATCAACTAACAAACCGTTAATGTCCCTGACATATACAGAGACTGCCGCATTTTCATATGCCAGATATGTCGACTTCTTTTGAACCTGTATTGTAAGTGCGTTAAGTCTTACTTCAAATGATTGCGCAGTACTTACAGAGTGACTGTACTGTTCATTTCCATCAAACCTAGCAACTACAACAACTTGGAACCTGTTCTCCCTGCCTTGCGTATTTCCAGTACCAAAAGATCCTCCAGAAATATCCGCAAGCAGTTCAACGTCCACCACCCACGGAATTGCGTAGAATCCTTCCGCATCGGTTTGTCCGCTTACAAGTTGCTTGGACTCGCCAAACGATACTTGCTGGACTATGTTAACCGTAAGATCAGGTATCCCTGCCAAAGTGGTTGCTTTGATGAGCCGTCCAGAGAATGTTATTGTCTCTCCTTGAGTAACTGGAAATGCTTTTTCTACAGGCATATCCAAGCTTACCGATGTTTGAGCAGCAGCTGCATTCGCGTTGTTCAGACCAAAACTTCCCAACAGAAGCACTGTGCTAAATAATACTGCAAAGAGTAACCGTCGCATACACGTTTTTAGGGTCTGGTCCAAATAATAAACGATTCGTTGCAACAATCTCATTCGGTGCTTAAAACAATTAGATAAAGTTGAGATGTGTCAGAACTTCTGCTTGAGAACCTTGACTGTACCCTTCATCCACGGGTGAGGTTCGCAGTGGTACTTGAACTCTCCCTCTTGAGTGAAGAGAAACTCCCAGCTTCCTCCTGGAGGCACGAGACCAAACTCCTCAAGTGAGTCAAAACGCCCGCTGTATTTGTCCACAGCATCGCTGTCAGTTGTGACAGTATGTCCTATTCCGTCCTCGTTGATCCATTCTACCTTGTTATCAACTGCAAGCTGGACCTCGATGAGTTTTGGTATAAAGTTATCAGTCTGCTGCGGGTTGTTTGCACCTTCAATTATCTTGACCTCAGCTGTCTTTATTGGCTCAAGTACTTCTTTCGGTATGACAGGTTTCTTGAGGACCTCAGGCAGATAGACCATCTGAAAATATCCCAAGCTGACCCCTATGGCAATCACAAAGGCAATGACACCTATGCCAAAAGGACTGTGTCGTTGCGTAGAGGTCATTCGTTTCACCTGATATTTTTTCTCCTTATAAAGCTTGAGCCGTGTATGATGAAACTTTTTTCATCTTTAAGCTTTTATTCTACAACCTATTAATGCACCTAGCATATGCGCGCCTATGTGGAGATCGATATAGAGTCCGGGAGGGATGTGATAGCGTCTGCGGAATTTATCAGACAGATCGATGGCGTGAAGGAAGCATATGCAGTTTCTGAACACTGCGACATTTATGCAGTTATCGAAGCCGCGGATTTCAAGAACATCTACGAAATTGTAATGCGCAAGATACAGGTCATCAGGGGTGTTACTGATACAAGGATCCTGCCCTGTATTGACATGGAGTCCCAACAATCAACGACTGTTGATGCAGATATCACTTGATTTTTCTAAGATTATTTTTGCTGATGGCGCGAGTCTGCCATTGTTTGCGAATCTATACTCCCAGTTGCAGGATTGGAAGGACTTGGCAGTGAAGCGCTAGGATTTACAACTCTTGTCTGCGGTACGGGTTTCTGTGCAGCTTCAGCTGCTGGCTTCATTACAGGTTTCACCACAACTTCCTTTGTTGCTGCAGGTGCTTTTGGCGGTTCTGGTTTGGGAGTCCTTGCTTGCTGGTTAGCATACCTGTAGATATGGAATATGCCAGCAAACGTGATCAGCACTATTCCTACCAGAAACAGTTCTATGTTCCTGAACCCAGCGGTTGCTGCGTAGTATGCGGATACGTTAAGGTATACCTGGAAT
>JBMCYV010000007.1:0-85602 GCA_049199595.1 Candidatus Nitrosomirales archaeon | reverse complement strand
AAATGTTGATGGTGATAGGCCTATGGTTGTGTAGTTGAAGAACTGTGGGTCATCAGGTACTGTGTCCTTGATTATCGTTATCTTACCAAGCTTGTTGTTGGTGAAGGTACATGTTACTGTCTCTCCATCGTCTATCGTTATCTTAGCTGTACCGTTAGCTTCGTCTTCTAAACTGTTAGTAGTAGGATCTACACAGGCTATGTCTGATAGTGTGAATCCTGGAACTGGTAGTAACTCTGTAACGTTGTACATGCCTGGTGATAGATTGAGGAACATTATGGTGCTGTTCAATGGGTTGTTCTCAGTGCCATCATCATCTAGGTCAAATGTTGATGGTGATAGGCCTATGGTTGTGTAGTTGAAGAACTGTGGGTCATCAGGTACTGTGTCCTTGATTATCGTTATCTTACCAAGCTTGTTGTTGGTGAAGGTACATGTTACTGTCTCTCCAGCTTCTACTACAGCTGTGGCATTGCCATTAGGTACATCTTCAGATGAATCATCGGTTATCGAGTCTACACAGACTATGTTTGTCAAGCTAAAGCTGGCTACTGGTAGAGTCTCTGTAACGTTGTATGTACCTGGAGCAACGCTGAACATCGTCATGTTGCCTACATTGTCACCAGTATCATTGAGCTTGAATGTAGGAACGCTAGGTATGGTGCTGGTGAAATTAAAGTTAGTAGGACCATTAGGTATGGCATTCTTCTTTACGATTATAGTACCAGGCGTAACAACTCCCGCACTTTGAATCTGGTTATCTCTGTTGCCTACAGATGCGCCGTCTAGTTTTGTATACTTGTAGTGGAATGGTGCGCCAGAGACGTCTGACGAACCAAATCCAGTTCCCCAACCCACTGCCGGACCAGGAGGATCTGCAGCCTCAGCCAAGTGAAGTCCCATCCAGAGACCAACGATGGTATTCGCAGAGCTAGTGGTAAATGTTACCTCGATTACAACCGAACTGCTAGCACAAGTCTGAAAGCAATCAAGATCGGTATCAGGGTCGTGATCTTCTCCAGCTTCACCATCTGCTACTGTGTTTCCGAACGCGATAGAAACGCCAGAAATTGAAGAAGAGCCACCAACCAACCAAGTTCGGCTCGCAGGATCCTCTCTTGATGACACTGCATCGAAGGGATCTGATAGAATGCTAGCGGAAGTGGCACCAGAGAAGATACTGCTACAGGTCGCACCGCTTACAAAGCCCGGCAAGTCATCACATTGAGCCAAAAGCGCACCGGATTGGGTGATAGTAGGAGTAGAGGCAAAATCATAAGCATAAATATTAGCTTGGCTGAAGTCATAAGTTAGCCGCATTGTGTGGGTTCCAGCAGTATCGATTGTGTGAAACAAGCGGTGTGGCACCACATCTCCTTCAGTGAAAAATGCGTTGTTTTGGTTAAGACCTCCAGTAACCCAGTTACAATTGTTTATCGTATTAGTATTGGAAGAATCGTTTTCGCACTGTGTAAAGTCAACATGAGAAGCGCCTGCTACGACTCCTGAATTAAGGAAGTCGTTCCCAGAAGCTGGCCCACCACTACCAGAAAGTACGACTGAATATCCAGCGGGAGCTAACGAACTCGCACCAAGTGGCGGAGTTTTGCCAACACACAATGTATTTCCAGTAGGAATTAGTTCTGTAACACCTGGTGTAAGTTCTTCACACACTATAAAAGTACCAGCACCTGGACTCAACGTGTAGGCACCATTATTACCAGTGACGTCTGTAGCAACAGCAGTGGCACCAGAACCATACGCTGCAATTATCCAACCTTGAATTTTGTCGTCTAAGGAGCCGCTGCTTATAGTGCCGCTACCATCTTTGTCTCCAAACTTAGTTCCTGTGATTGTAGATGAGTCGGTAAAGGTTGTTGAGGCTGTGTAGGTTCCATCTGTCGCAGTTACAGTATATGTTTCTGCAAATGCGTCAAGCGTATAGGTTGTTGTGAAACTTCCGTTCGCATCAGAAGTAGCACTCCATGTTACAATGTTAAGATCAGGATGAGTGATCGTTAAAGTAATACTGCTGTTCGGCAGGAAACCAGAGCCAGAAATTATAACGGTTTCTCCTGGCGCGTAATCTGCTTTGTCTGTTGTAATCATTGCCTCAGCATATGCACTAAGCGTTGTAAATACTGAAGAGGGATTAATCAAATATAGAAACCGTGCATCTATGCTTTGAGCAAGATTACTTATTGCTGTAAGTATTGCTGAAGGATTAACAAGAGATAAAAATGAAATATTGACGTCGCTGGGAGAAGCAACCGTGATTGTAGCTGCCATAAGCATTACCGCCAACGTTAGACTCGTTACCTTGTGAGAAACTCTTTTGGTTATCATGTTAATCCCTCAATTAAAATAACCGCGAACCTCCTCACATCTCTGTTTGCCAGATGCAGTGAGCGTAGCAAGGCTCCGATCAGACGTATAACTACTATGACTGGTGATACTTTCCACTCTTGCATGTTTCTATTACTCACGGCCCAAGTACCTCTTACTCTTGCTATGAAATGCTCGCATTTCACCAGCATTTCACTCCAGAAGCACCTTTTTACTATTTAAACACAGATATAAAATGTCTGATGATATTCTATAATATCAGGGGTCGATATTACTGAACTTCAAAACATTCTAAAAAATGGCACAAACATTGTCTATTCACTGAAGTAAGGCAACAAAATCCAGTTATTTTTCCATGTGGACCATACACGTGATATATATGTTGTATAAATTGTGACGTAGATTATAGGTTGTAAGATAGTTTTATTGAAGGAACGTAATTATCTTGCCTATATGCAGTTTTTGAAAAACTGATCAAAACAAACCTGTCTAGTTGCTCCATAATACAGGGTTTCAACATATAACAAATGTTACATAATTTGTATTATAGAAAAAGTCTCAAAATCATCCATAGTTGTTTATGTGCCACAAACTTCTAGAAAATCAAGTTGACCACAGTCCCAGTAAATAGATCTGAAATGTTGGAAAGTGTACTTGCTTTCCCATCGCAAGTCAATCATGCATTCACCGTAGCAAAATCTCTCAACATTGACTATGACAAAATATCAGATATTGTTGTTCTTGGAATGGGAGGTTCAGGTATAGTTGGCGATTATCTGCGTGTCTTGCTGAGAAATTCATCCCTGCCGTTTCACGTCAACAAGCATTCCATTCCACCCAAGTCCGTAGGCAAGAACACTCTGGTCATGGCAGTAACCTATTCAGGAAAGACTCGAGAAACGCTAGACGCGTTAGATACGTGTATGAAAGTAGGAGCAAAAGTCGTTCTCGTGACTAGCAAACGTGAACTAAACTCTATGCATAATGAAGGCAAGGTTCCCTGTATAACAATTCCAGAAAATGGTCAGAGCAGAGCATCGCTTGGCTATATGCTAGTTCCCTTATTGTATTTGCTGCAAGATGCCAATGTCCTGAATAAAGTAGATCGCGACATAACCGAAACAGTCGAAGTATTGAATCAGATCAAGGATACATGCAAACCGGAAGTGCCGTTGAAGAAAAACCCTGCTCGCTCTCTAGCTTCAGAACTGTTGGGAAGGTTCCCCATAATTTATGGAGAATACAACTTCACTGATGCAGTAGCGATGAGATGGAAACATATGCTAAACGAAAATGCAAAGACGCACTGCTACCATGATACATTCCCAGAGCTGCTTCATAATGAGATCGAGGCATGGGATGAGCCAGTAAGTAATGAAAAATACGCTTTGGTACTTTTGCGGGACTCGCTCTACGAACGCGAAACTGGATTGCAGGAGAGGATAGCTGCAACGAAGTACATAGTGCAGCAGAAGAGCAAGATATTCGAGCTTTGGACCAGGGGAAGATCCGAGCTTGCAAGGCTGTTGTCTCTAACCTATCTTGGAGATCTTACAAGCGTGTATTTGGCAAAGGCCAAAGGCGTTGATGCTTCAAAAGTTCGCAACATAGAGCTCCTAAAAAATCTGAAACTAAAAGAGATGGTTGCTGATGGATAAGTTGCAAGCTGAAATAGCCGGAACCCAGATCCTTGTGATGGCTGGGGGAAAGGCAAAGAGAATGGGCATAGACCTGCCGAAATGCCTGCTTGAAGTTTCTGGCAGAAGGCTGATCGACTGGTGTGTAGAATCCCTAGCAGAAGAGGGATTCAGGAAGTTTGTATTTCTGCTGGGTCATAGACATGCGCTTGTAAAGGAGCACATATCCAGTAGCAATTATCCGATCGAGGTCAGATACAGCATAGATCCCGTAAGCAACATAGGCTTGGGGAAGGGCAAGGCACTGAAATATGCCTTGCAGAACAACGCAGTAGACAGATCGCAGAGAAGCATCGTAGTATTCCCAGATGATATTATACTTGAGAACGATGCTTACTCGCGATTCCTATCGAGTCATATTGAGGCTACATATAGAAACGGAACCATTGCGTCTGTAATGTTGGTTCCAGGTACCGAGTATCCGTATGGAGTGGCCAAGGTTGACAACAAGAACAGGATCGTCAATTTCACCGAAAAGCCGTTCATAAGAGAGCCTACCTCTACTGGGATTTACGCGCTTGAACCAGAAGTTTATGAAATTGTTGAGGAAAGGATCAGCATGGAAGAACCTAGAACTATAGAACTGGAATCAGCTATTCTTCCTGTTCTATCTGCAGAGAGGAAGCTTTCTGCTTTCTTCATTGAAAGCGACAAATGGTTGCCTATTAACACATTGAAGGAATACGAACGTGCCATGAAGGTTCTCGCATAGATACGCAAGCCAGAAATTGATATACACATTCAGCAAGGAAATTCTATTACCGGTTCAGTTTTTCCTCTAGATCTTTGAACACATTAGGGTTTTGTCCTATATACGCTACCACGAAATCAACCCCTAATTTGTCTAGATAGAGTACCTGCATACTCTTTCCGTCATCTGAAAGAAGCATTCTCTTAACAAGCTTCCTTGCTACCTTGTCAAAACTATCTTTAACTTTAAATGCTGATGCTACATCATCCCACTTGATCTTGCTACGAACGTGTTGAATAGCCTTGTAACCCGCCTTGCCTATAAGATGCTCATCGTACATTTTCAGAAGTATGGCGATCTCATAATCTTTAAGGTCTGCCAGTATCTCAGTCCTCTTATGTATAATTATACAGTAATCATTATATAAGTATACAGTACTTATGTTCTATAGAAGATAGATATGACTAGGGCGCATGCGAGGGATAGGAAGGATCTTGTTACAGCAACAACGATTATTCTCCAGACACTGAGGAGTGGAGAGCCCTTCTCACTGAACAAATTAACAACAGAGACGGGGCTGAACTTTAGAACTGTAAAGAAATCTCTGGAGTTTCTGGAAACAATTGGCTCCCTTCTGAACGAAAGGAAGATAGATGTCTTGCATGCGGATAGGTTAACCCTTGTACAGATGAAGGAGAAGACAGGACTAGCATCACTTCCAGAACACGTACAACATCTGATCATCAAGACAGCATACTATCCCACAGTCTCCAGAGAGGAGGAGATCCTAGCATATCTGTTGCTACACAATGCTGTCGATCCAAGATCCGCGATCTCAATTCAGAAAGATGTCACTCTGGAGAAACTTGTGGAGGCAGAGCATATCGAAGAGAAACGCGCGAAATACTATCTTACATCGATAGGAAAGATGGTAGCACAAGGTGCGCTAAAACTGTATCCTGAGCTAAAGACCGTAACAGAAAGAATGCGAATTCCTGCATAATTTGAATCAGTCACCTACACTGCCCTTCTGCTCTTACAGCATCAAATCCTTACTAGGAAGATTTTTAATGTAAAAATCCTTCTACCCCACATGTAAATTGATCAATCTTGCCATCTTGGTATCCGGGAGGGGCAGTAACATGGAAGCCATTCTGAACAGGATTAAGGACGGCACGATAAGAAACGTAAAGCCTGCAGTTGTGATAAGCAACAAAGCAGATGCTAGGGCTTTAGAAATTGCAAGACAGCGCGGAGTCGATTCTGTCTTCATTGATGATGAAGGAAAGAAGGGGGCAAACTGGGATTACGACAAGAAGATCGATAAATGTCTGAAGGATCACGACGTAACACCTGAAAATGGTCTGATCTGTCTCGCAGGTTTTATGCGTATCCTGAGCAAGGAATTAGTTCACCGTTACAGGGGGAGAATCCTGAATATACATCCATCCCTCCTTCCATCGTTCAAGGGCCTGAATGCCCAGAAGCAAGCCTTGGAGCATGGCGTGAAGATAACTGGGTGCACGGTGCATTTCATAGACGAGGAAGTGGATACAGGTCCCATCATAATTCAGACGCCTGTTGAGGTGAAAGAGAACGATACGCCTGACACATTAGCCGCTCGAATACTTGAATATGAACATAAAATATATCCCGAAGCTGTAAGATTGTTTGCAGAAGGAAAACTCTCGGTTAATGGAAGGAGAGTAAGCATTCGTTCTTAGTATGCGGCAGATGGTTATTCACCTGGTAGCTTTTCTTTTACCTTTGAAAGTATTCTTGATGCTCTCTTTACAGCGTCTTTAGCCTCTTCTTCCCCCATTAAATCTGGTTGATATTCAGCCTGGTTCTTAAGTCCCATTAAACTGCTGTATTGTTTCGAAATTTGTGCGTATTCCTCCTCAGTTAGAGCTTCCTTTATGATGCCAATAGCGTCTTCATGCTTTCCATCATGCCTCTTGCCAATATAATATACAGCAAGGGAGTCGATTGCGTTTATAGCGCAATGTATCGCGTTATTGACTGCAGGGTTGTATTTTGATTTGTCAAGAGCATCATTTGCAATTTCCAAGTTCTCAACAGCTTTCTTCAAATAGTTCTTGTACTTGGTTTTTTCAACTACTTTTGTCAAGACACAATCTCTCTAAGATCTTTTCCATAGACAATTAAATATGATTCTAAAATTGATTTTACAAGTTTTTCGTTGCGTCTTCTCGCAAATTCTTGTTTATCCATAATAAAAGGTGACAAAGCAGTGCCGAATGTTGATAACGTTGTAGTACTTGCTTTAGCAACGCATTCATTCGCAATATCTTTATCTTCTGTTACTACGAGCAGATCAACATCACTTGTAGATCTTTCCTCCCCTCTTGCAACGCTGCCAAAGATAGCCGCTGAAGCAATCTTTCTGTTATGGAAGAAAGGTCTGATTGTAGATATAAGATGATTAACCGTTTCATGCTCTGCCCTGAATACGGGTTCTATCATTGACTTCAGAATATAACTTTCTTCATTCAGGGTTATCTGATATGCTTTACCTATAGGTTTCAGCTTTACTACGCCAGCTGCTTCCAGCTCTTTTACCACCTTTGATACTTGTGGATGAGAAATGCCTGAGACTCTCGCAAGCTCTCTTATTGTGAATACTTTCCCTCTATAGCGCAGAAGGGTTTTGAGCACTTTGATGGTGAACCTGTTACCTAGAACCTGACTCGCATAGTCATGCAATGCCATGAATTTCCTCTCCTGCTATGGTAACAACCATTTCCATATGATAATGATTGCTACCACATGGTAATAAATATTACCATCGTTCTTTACTCGGCTATTTCGATATGAGATGACCATTCGTTTACCAGCGTATCAAAGGCAAGGCTGTGCTTCTTGTCGTTCATATCCAATGAGCTAACATCGTAAGCTGCTCGCAGTACAGCACATTGCTCAAGCGTCGAGCATCTGTGGTTGCTTATCATAGTGCTGCCAAGAAACTCTAAAGATTTGTCAATTACAGCATCTCCATATTTAGTATCAAGGAAATCCAGGAACGCAAATACTGCTCCGTACTGTGCATCGCTGCCATAACCAAACCATTGCAAATCTACTCTATCATTTGCAAACGCTTCCAGATATTTTTCTGATCCTCCAATAATACTGGCCGCTACGTAAGCTGCAATTCCGTCTACCAGCCAGTTCTCCTTGTCATTCATTAGCTTCTTCACGTTGTGATAAGTCGGATAATTGTTAACAATCAATCTGTAAACAAACTCCTTCAGCGAGTTATACTTCGGATCGTCGCAGCTGCATACGAATATTACATCGTCTGTATATGAATAATATGGATGTCCTGAAGTGTTGATCAGTTTCATTTCATCCGTGCTGGATGCCATGTAAATGACCGTTTTTGCATTCATTTCGCCAAACCTCGAAGTTATCTGCTTGTAGTTGCCCTCTAGCAGATCAGCTACTTGCTTGGCAATAGATTCATCACCACTTCTTGCATAAACTTCAAAGTGTTCATTCGAAACCTCGTTCCACTCTATCCTCAAAGGTATGGTACTCTGATTGTGATGTTCCGACACTATCGTTAATTCGCCATTGTAGTCCTGCATGAACGCCTCCTTCTTCTCCCCAATCGTACTCCTGAACTTGAGGTCGACAGTAACAGTCTCGTTTGACCCTATGGTTTTGAACGAATCCTCGCTTAACTGCAGTATTCTGTCCATCCCGCTGGGCAACATCAGCTTCACGCTGTCCATTGTCCTGTCTGCAGTGTTCTTTATGGTCATCCTGTCGACTGCTTTTGTCAATTCGTTATTGTCTGAGAGAGTCTTTACCTCGTACTCATCCGCACTGTTCCCTCTTTCCACTGCTGGTATGTTAACCGAAATTGTTCTGGGTATGCCGTTTTCTGGAGCAATGACTATCTCTGCCCTGAAATCCCTAGGCGCATACTTGTTCATGTCCAGCCTTGGTATCATCTGCAGCACAGCTTCGCCATTGGGCTCTATCTGCACTATGCTATACTTGTCAAGAAGGAAGGCATTGCTTGCCTTTGATACCATCACCCTTACGTTGTTCAGCGTTCTATCGCTCAGGTTCTTTATCACGATCTGATCCGATGGCGTACCTATCACTTTTAGACCTTTTCGTGTCGTTACGTCGATGTCAGATTTTTCGGTCAGACCGTTGTTAAGTATTTTGTTGACTAGTGAAATCTTGTTGTACCTTTGCTGCGATATTTGTGCTACCTTCTCCATGTTTATTTCATAATACGAATTGTCAAGTGAATTGATCTTTACGGGAAGCATAAGCGGGCTGTGATTTGCTGCCTGTACTATTACACTGCCAGAGAAACCAGTTACCCTTCCGTCTGTATCCCTGTTGGGGTTGCCGCGTAACTTTATGCCTAATGTGACTTCGCTGTTCGGCTCGATGGACTTGATTGCATATTTATCAAGATGGAAGCTTTTCGATATCTCTGGGGAAAGCGTAACACGTACACTCTGCAGCGTAGAATTACTCTTGTTCTTTATGACGATGGTATCTGAATACGTGCTGATGACACCCTTTCCATTGATCGTACTTACTTCCATAGTGTCGTTTTTCGAGTCCACTCCTCCCACTGCAGATGTTGCAAACTTGTACTGTACAGCCGACCTAGCCTGATTAACTGCTACATCATCGTCATCGTCGTCTGAATAATTGTACACTGTCTTTGGATTTTCAACTCCCATGACCGCGGGTCCGCCTCCACCGCCACTTCCTCCGCTACCTACACCGCCTCCGCCTGTAGGCTTCTTCAGGCCAATCATGAAGGTTGAGAAGTGTGGTACTGTTCCCTTATACATGCAGTACGAACCCATGTCCTCTACTTGAGATATGGATAGTGATTCGGTCTCCCACTCTCCAGTTTCCTCGTTGAGCATGTATAGCTCTACGTCCTTGCATGTTCCATCTTCATTCTTGTCCACTGTGAACGTGATTTCTGGTGATGTAGAGTAAGTACTCGAATCACTAAAGTCAACTCCTGAAGCATTCAACGATACCTGTATGAAGAGCAACGGATCATCGATGATTGGAGGAGGTAGATTCTCAGGCAAATCCTTGCTTAGGGTAATATTAAAGCCAACATCTGTGACATTGGAAGTTGGAGTAATTTCAATGGCATTGAGCTGTGCATCAGGTAAAGTATTGTTTAATAACAATAACTCTGCCTTTTGATCTGCAGCGATATCACCAATATCTACATTTGCGGAAAGCCCATCCTCGGTCTTGGTCATTTCAACCAAAACTATCTTTCTGGAATTATTGTCAGTGTCAGGACCAATATATCGAGCAGTGGCGCTATCAGTGTCCGGACCCGCGTATCTATCAGTGTCGCTGGTTACACTTGCAGAGCTTGTTACGTCAGTAGGAACATCCGGATTTACTGTTGCAACTATCGCGATCGTAGCTGAACCATCGGTGGCTATCGTACCCAGATTGCAAGTTACTACGTTATCAATCAAGGAGCATGTGCCTTGCGACGAAGTACTAGTCGAGAGGGTAACACCTTCAGGCAGGGCATCTATTGCAACAACGTTGGCAGCGTCACTTGGACCGTCGTTAGTAACCATGATGTTATAGGCAAGTTCCTGACCAGCAACAGCCGACTCAGAAGAACCTTCTATTACGATCGAAAGATCTGATTGTGTAGTAACATTTATTGTGCCAGTAACTGAATTGTTATCTTTGTCCAGATCAGGAGTATCGCTTGTTACACTAGCAGAGTTTGTCAGTGAACTGGCTTGAACATAAGAGCTGACAGTTACAACTATTGCGATCGTAGCATAGCTTTCGGGAGATATTTTTCCAAGACCACAAGTTACCAAATTCTCACTCTCAGAACATGTGCCTTGTGAGGCAGAAGAGGCAGTGAATGTAACTCCAGCAGGCAGAGTATTAGTTACAACAATGTTGGTAGCCTCACTTGGTCCGTTGTTGGTGACCGTTATAGTGTAAGCATACATCTCACCAGCGATGACCCAATCAAAGTCGTTATTCTCCCCTATTACTAGGTCAGCCGCGGGCGCCAAGAATGATATGACTTCGGTATGTTCGGGAGCCGCTGATGGGATAGGATTGTTTGAGCTAACTTCTGCAGTCGAGTCTATGGGTTCTGGCAGAACAACAGATTCTAGTATTGCAGTTGAATTTGAAGATTGAACAATTTGCTCTGCTGCTGCAAGAGTTGAATTTGAAAATGGTTCTGGTAAAGCCTCAGGGTCTGTCAGTGTAGAGTTTGGCATCGTAACACTAGATTCTATCACTATTGTTGTAGAGTTTATTTGTTCAAGCAGATAGTTATTTTCTGTTGTAATGTCTGATGGTGCAGTGCTAACCTCTGTTGAAGCATAATCTGATTCAGGTTCAGGTAGAGCAACGGGCTGCAGCAGAGAAATAGGTTCGATTATATCGGTAGAATTTGACTGTGTAACATCAGTCTCGGGTATAGCTATGGTCGGATTTACTAGCCCTAACGTTGTAGAATCTGCGATTGTGGAGTTTGACATCTGCTCTATTACTGCACTAGCTTCCGCATCTGGCAATGATGTTACCATGTCTGATACTGCCTCAGAATCAATTGGGGAACTAGTTTCGAAGGGTTCGGTAACAGCTTCGTTATTAGTGGAGTCTGCTTCGATGACAACAGACGTGTCATTTGCAACAGGATCTATAGCAACATCAGAAATCAAGCTAACCTCTTCCGCTTCCACAACTGCAGTTTCAAGTATCAGTTCTGGTCCATTTATCGCTCCGTTCTCCCTGGAGGCGAATACCACTGTTCCGCTCTGAAATTCGTCTGTTTTCTTGACTAACCATCCGAAATTATATCCGTTAGACAAGAAATCGTTCACATCGTTGGTTACATCGAATTCAATAACACCAGATAGGTTGTTAGTAATTGTGACCGAGTCCGTAGGCTCTCCATATATTCCCCCGTCCCACAGCGAGCTGCACTCAGGATAGTAACTCCAGATGGCAGTGTCAATTGCGCAATTCCAAGTGCTACCCAGAACGGTACCGCGAAATGGATCGTAGTTACCTGCATTCCAGCCGTTTCCTTCTGCCCAGTCAGCTAGTAATTTATGCAGTTCTATGTTGCCACCCAATCCCCAATTAATTCCAGTATCTATGATGTGCAGTCGTAGCCTTGCAGATTCTAAAGTTCGATCGCCTATCGCGCTCACAATAGCATCCTGATTAAAACCTACGATAATACGGTTCTTGCCAGTTTTCTGAACACGTAGCATATCGTTCCCACCCTCGTTGTTATCCTTTGCATTTTGTCTCAAGAAACTGTCCTTGTCTGCTGGTATGATCACAGTTTGATCAGAACTTGCATGAGCCTGCGTCAGTGCAAATAACGGAAGTCCTCCAAGAAATAGCAGAGCGGCCAGTGTCAATCCTAAAATTGCATTAAAAATACCGTTGCGTCTGGTACTGAAACGTATGCTACGCGCTTGCAACATACTTGCCCCAACACCCACATTCTCTTGATCAAGCATGATCCATAACTAGCTTGTTGTATATTACTTAGTATACAGACAGAGTTTAAACTCAATACTTTTTCAAAACCCATATTGAGCATACAGTTCATGCTGTTTCATACATTGAAACTATTTGCTTTTACAAAATCATACTTTTTTGTACTACACCATACAGAATTATGCAGATCATCCAAAACACAACCCAGTGCAATGATATAGAATTTGTTTGCATAGATACGATCAAACGTAATTATCATAAATTGTCGTTCTTACATTGCTAGTCTCATGAGGTCAAACGTAATTAACAAAGTTTAAACTCATATGACTAAGAAAGTTTAAATCGCCTGATCCAGCAGGATCATCATGGTAGGTGAGCTGGATGACATATGTTCATCTATACACGGTCTTTTGTCATCGCAGAAGCGGGGCCTGAAGTATAACGACATTGTGGACAAGTTAAAGGAGAAAGGATCAAGGGCTACCATAAACAAGCATCTTAGGGATCTGGAGCTGAAAGAATATGTTGTATGCAAGTTGGTTCGTACAGATAGGGGCCGCTCGACACTTTATCAGTGGAATCCCACGCCGTCAAAGATAATTTCCTACAAACCGCCTTACGCATTGCTTGTAGTAAAGATCGGACTTGAGCTTCTGGAAGAGCCTGATAAAATGGTGCATCATACGATGCTGTACACTTTTAGAAACCAGCTGGATGATGTCCAGGAAAACTTTGGCATGCATATTTTTGGCGACGTGCCGAGGAATTGGAAGGATCTGAATCCCCACATATTTGAACAGGAAGGTAATCGAATTAATGAGCTTGATCCTTCGAATGTTAGCGTTGAAGACGATCCTCTACGAAAGTCGATTTCTGTAAGATTCAATTCTCCTTTGTATGCAGGAAAGGATAAAACAATAAGGTTCGAGTACGATTGGGAAGAAAAGACACAGTACTGGGAATACAGAAAGGGCGAAAACCCGCCTGATTATTTTGAATTCGAGTTGGTTCATCCAGCGAGCAATAATTATAGGCTTGCCGTTTATGAGATCGACCCGTTAACACAGACAAAAAGGTTATCGAGGAATGAACCCGAAATTGGAAATAGGGACGGAAAGAAAATAATCAGGTGGCAGGTCGAGGATCCAGAGATAGGGCAGGTCTTCAGGTTCGAGTGGCGCGAGTAGCTTATGATGGACAAGTTGTTGAGTATACTAGTGTATTTTAGCATAGCCGCCTCTGCTGTTTGAGAACATTCTGAGTACCTTCTCCACTGGTACGGCCGTAAACTGTATGGGGTGCTTGAACGTGGCTACAACAATTCCCTTGTCAAGAAGCGTAGATACCAGGTGCATGGTTAGTCTTCTATCCAGACCAGACCGGTTAGCTATCTCCACGATTCTTTTCTGGCCGTTCTCCAGGAGCAGAAAATAAATCTCAAGTTCTGGGGGGTTCAGGATCTTCAGGAGTTTGTTTCTTGTGGCATTGCTGTCTATCGTAGTCGTATCAATTGCGTCCTTTGAAGCCATTGCTCTCCCTCCAAGATTCAGCAGGCTTAGGCGCTAACTTCAATGGCGGCTCCACAGCTCCTCAAACAGGTACACGATGCAGCACACCAGGGACTCGCAGTTAGTCCAGATCGCAGAGGGTGTCTTCTCGTCCTTCTCCTTCCTGAAGAATATCAGTTGGGTCCTGTCAATCACAATGTAATGCAGATTAGCATTAAAGCTAGGAGGTGTCTTTATCTTGCACTTTCCGAGCTCGTCAAGAATTTCGGTACACGGCTTGGAGGACGTAAGTAGTTTTATGTCAACACCCTTTTCCGCTAATGATTGAAGACTAGCCGTAACGTCGTTGTGGTAAAGTGTGTTAAGCTGTTTGCTGTCAGCCATGACCATTACGTCCTTCTGCGCAGATGAAACGATCTCCATAATCTTTCCATAGATCACATTGCTGCCTTCTAGGATCTGGAACTTTTCTTCCTCGATCTCTTCGTCAGTTATTTCATGGTGTGCAATGGATGACCAAGCGTCCAACAACTGCTTGCTCTGGCTTTCAAAAGACACCAGTTTTTGCTTCTCCATGTCCAGCAGCGTTTTTACAGCTTTATCCAATGGAGTTGCAACGAACCTTATCGGATAGTTCATAGTGCAGCTGACAAGGCCTTTCTTCTGCAGCGAGTTCAAGAGATTATACGTATGCGTTCTTGGGAGGTTGAGCATCCTTGCTACCTCGCTTGCCTTCCTCGCTCCCTTCTTTGCAAGGAAAACGTAGATCTTTGACTGCTGGTCCGTCAGACCCATACCAGCAAGACCGTTTTCGACCGTGAAGGTAAGGTTGTCCAGCGTCGCGAGAAGGTCCATGTGTCTATTATGCGGGAGTTCTGCAGCGCCTAGGATAGAATGATCCATCACTTGCTCGAACGTGTTTCCAATATACTCCATGGCATTCTATAGGAACGCATTACACAACTAGGTTTTTGTCTTGAGATCAGTTTAGGCATAGTTTAAACTCAACCAATAGAAATCTAGCGAGATTTTACACAAGTTCGATGTAAGGTTGCGTAAATCAATTTATGGATACATGATCTGATGGGATCCTAGTCATTCCAAAATTTCATTAATTTTTTGCCTTCCTTTATTAAGACCCCCCCTCTATACTTTACACAGGCGGGCGTGAAATGACATCATTAGATATTCAGTAAGATAAGCATCAAGATTACTTTCTGACATAATACTAACTTCAGGCCTTGATCGGGCATTATAGTACAACATTGTCCTTGACCTAGACCAGAAGATACGGGTTTTACCAGGTGGATCATCACTAAAAGCAGCACTTGATTATTACAAGGATCAGTTTAACAATATTATTATACGCCCGAAAACATCAGAATTCGATGGGCCATAAAGGAACGGTAAGGATATTAGCATTTGCTCTATTATTCTTGAATATCTTCCTTGGTTCTGGCCAGCCATTTTACGCTAATAATTTCTTCAGCAGTTTACTTCTGAACCAGATTGTCTATGCTGATGAAGAGGAACCCAGCGATCCAGTGAAACAATCACCGTCGTTGGAAGGATCAGTAGTGCATCAGAACGAACTAATACAGACTCGTGTAGGTGAAGGATTTTCCAAAATCTTTTGTTTCCCAAGAGGTGCAGCTGATCCATCTGAAGGCTTTTGCTCTGATGTTGGACAAAACCATCTTTTTCTTCTTGACATAGGTATTAGCAGGGATGGAAACGTTAGGACCGTGTCCAAGGGCGATCTAACGAATGTTGAGGATCTTGCATCTTTCCTCGTTAATACACCGCCGACGCTCCAGCGCTCGCAGGCTGTCTACAAGGACGCTGAAGGGCTGGTTAGAATAACTCAAGTAGCAGAAACTGTCTCTGGAACCAAGTACGTAGTTTATGCCTTACATGCGACTAACATAGGCACCTCCGCAATAAATGACTTCAGGATTGGAGCATATACAGACTGGGAAGCTGCAGAGAGTTCAGAGGAGGATAGGGCAAAGTACGACGCCCTTACTGATACAGCTTTTCAGTTTGAAAACGCAGGGGGACTCCACGTAGGTATCTCATCCCCTACTCACACGTCGTCTCATCATCTTGACACATGCTGTGATGATGCGAGCCCAGTACTCAGTGCACCCAACAATATCAACAACGTAGGCGTTGACGACGTAACTGTTTCATTGGCATGGAACCTGGGTTCGTTAAGCCCCGGAGAAACTAAGACTGTTCACCTAATACTGGCAGCAGGGACTAATCTTGATGATCTCAACAGTGAAATTAGCGATGCAAAGGCGAGCCTCATGAGTTCGATTGGTGGCAAGAAGTTCCATGACCTGAATGCCAACGGAATAGATGACAATGAGCCGGGCCTTGAGGGGTGGACAATTCACTTATCAGGACAGTCCAGTGCCTCCATAGTTACCGGTCCGGGGGGATTCTATCAGTTCAATGGCCTCTTGCCGGGAACATACTTTGTATGTGAGGTGCTTGTCGACCAATCCGATTTCATACAGTCCAGCCCAACTAACGGGCACAATTGTACAGGTGATGACGAAGCACCTCTGGGTCATGTGGTAGATTTGCAAGGTGAACAAATTGTTACTGGAATTAATTTTGGCAACTTTAAGAATGCGACTATAGAAGGTGACAAGTTTGAAGATCTTGACGCTGATGGTTTTCGTGATCAGACTGAACCGTTGGTTAGCGGGATTAAGATTACCCTAGCTGGGACCGATGGGATGAGTAACGCTGTTGACATGACAATCAACACCGATGATAAGGGCCATTACAAGTTCGAAGTCAGACCTGGTTCTTACACTATTTGCGAAGACCTTCTGAACAGTCCCAATGGTGCTGACTTTTTCCAGTCCTTCCCCAGTATAGATTCTAACTGTTCCACAGCAGCACCGAAAGGATATCTACTAAACCCGCAGAGCGGTGATTCTATGACAGCAAAGGATTTTGGAAACTATAAGAATGCCGTAGTAGAAGGTGACAAGTTTCAGGATCTTGATAGGGATGGAACTGCCAGAGAACAAGACGAACCACTAATACCTGGCACACTTGTCGAATTCTCAGTACGGATAACCGGTACAGACGGAATAGGCAACTCTGCAAGTCAGGCTATGACGCAAGATGCTAATGGACACTACAGATTTGAGGTCAGACCAGGAGCTGACTATAAGGTATGCGAAATAAATCCGTTGCCTGAAAAATGGTTCAGATCATTCCCGAGTATAGAATCTGATACGGACTGTCATATTATAGGCGCGCTTTCATCCGGACAGTCCGTAACAGACAAGGACTTTGGTAACTTTGAAGCTATTGTCTTGGGATTTACAGAAGTAGCTGAAGGCATCTTTGAAGCCTCTTCAGACGTGGGCCAGGTGGGAGCGGGCACCACGCTGGGATTAGTGCTCGAGGCGCCTCCATCGCCTCTGAATGCGCAGCTAGACGAGATTCTAATTCCTATTGGCGTAGAAGGTGACGCTGGTACGCTTACACTTACGTTATCTGAGCAGACCCCGACAGACGTGCCTCCGCCTCCTGCGGACGTTGTAGCCTTGTTCTTTAACTTGAAATTTGATGGAGGTATAAATTTTGATGATCCGAATAGTTTCGGAGGCAACGCTACCATTAAAGTTCTGGTAAACAAGAACATAGACGCCGATAGATTGGAGGGAGACGCGTCTAATTGCCTAGAACTAAATGTCTTTGTTCTTAATGACTCTACGAACGTATGGGAACCCGCGTTATCTGTTGAGCGAGATGAAAATAACGACGTTGGGACAGATACAGCGAACACAGATGATGACAAATGTGGATACTTGGTTACACATAACCATACATCGAGGTTCTCCGTCGGAGGAATCAAGAGACCATCAGGTGGAAATGGTGGATATGATAGTGTGGTAGTGGATCATAAAGGACCCTCGATCGAGAGTTACTATTATAAACCAGATGTTGTACGTGACGGCGACACGATAAAAGTAAGGGCTCAGATAATCGATGATGTAGCTGTCACGAAGGCTGTGATCTTTTATTACAATTCGGAGCAGAATGAACACGACGGCGTAAGCGCCAGCATGGTCAAGATAAACGCTCAGTGGTTCGAAGCTGATATCCCTGCTGCAACTCCTGGCATAAAATACTGGATCCATGCACAAGATGCTTCAGGTAACTCTGCACGGATAGAGGTGCAAACCATACCAGTTGGTGAGTCTAACACAAGTACAAGTTCCAGAAAGCCTCTGTTTACTGTAATACCTAAGGATACTGCACAGAAGGTCTTTGAGGTCTCTGCAACCAATGGTATAGGTTTCTCTGGGATTACAATAAAGAACTTGGATGACAAACCTCTGGAAAATGTAAGGATTATCCTCTCACCTGGCTTGCACAAGAAGCTCTTCCCAAGTGAGTATGCGATAAAGTCAATTGGACCTAACAGTGAAAAGCACGTAGATCTTAAACTTATTGGTAGACCAAGCACTGATCCGGATGGGAATATGATGCGGTATAGCGGACAGATAATCATAGCTACAGCGAATAATGATCTTGCTGTGTTAGAACTAGATGCATCGCAGGAAGATTCCTCGCACAAAAGCGCGTTTCTTGACGCAGTTGCTAGCAAGGCGGACATGAGATATAGGAAGGTTAATGCACAGAGCCTTAATCTGGATCTAATTAAATCAAATATCTTCAAAGCCCCGCAAGAATATGAAATAAAGTCTTCTGACGGAAAGAAGTCGATAGATAATCTGTCTGACAACTTGGTAATAAAGAATTACGGTGATAAACCACTAAAGAATGTGCGCATCTTCCTCTCCTCTGTAGGCAAACATTTCCTACCCTCTCAACAAAACATTCCCTTCATTGCTCCTGACAGCGAGTTTACGGTATCACTGGTTTCAAAACTATATGCTGACAGCGGATATTTACGTGGATACAAGGGTGAACTCGTAATAGTGCCAGAAAATAGTGTTCCGATGACGATACCGGTAGATCTTCCTGCAAGAGCCGCCAAAGAGGATCCGATGACGATTAGGTTGATGAATGATGGCAATGCAATCAACGCAGCATTTGATAGTATCTCTATAAAGAACGATGGAGAGAACGTAATTAACGATGTGAGGTTTGTCTTGTCACAGAACCTTGCTAGATTGTTTTCTCTCAGCAGTAATTCATTGAAGCATATTGAAGCCGGTGACGAACATATGGTAGATATTATGCTCAGAGATCCTAATTCGATAGTCAACAATCATGAAGGACAGTTGTTGATTGTGTCTCCAAATCACGAAGTGAAGATTGTTCCAATAAATATCGTTTGGAAGGATGTAAGCAGTCAACACTTCACGATTTATGTAAGAGAAAATTCCCAGTATGTAGATAGAGCCAAAGCGTTATCAGAATTCCTTGAATCTAACTACGCTACAATAGCAGAGAGATTTGGTAAATCGAACACAAAGACGGTCTTATACATGCTTAACAGCATGGATGAGATGAAGATAGTTGCAGGCGGCAGCACGCATTATTATGATTATGATCGCGATATTGCTTTCGTTTGTGGCTGTTCTGATGACGCAAAAATAGAGTCGCTGTATGGATTTGCTTATAGAACAATAATTAACAACAACCCTAGTTATTGGAACAAGCAGAAGATTCTGTTTGATGATGGTAATTGGCTCCTTGATAGCATTACCAGATATGTTGTAGCGCGAACAATGGAAGAACAGACCATGAACATGGTGAATACAGTTGTAGCCAATGATATACTAGAGTGGTATGGCGAAAGTAGTGAGTCCAAACATATAGCCAGCTACGGATTCATAACCTTCTTGGAAGAAAAATATGGTGAGGAAATTATAGACAAAACACTTGGATATTTAGGCTCTGGCATGATAAGCAACCATCGATGCGATACTCTAGAGAACTGTTCTGTACTACGTGCTGTTTATGATGCCAGTGGACTAGACATGGACAACAAACGATACGATTTGAGCTTCACCACTCTTGTAGAAGAATGGGAAGGTCATGTTAGCGAGCAATACGACACCGATAACAGTGAGAACGTTTATGGCGATTCACAACAAGTTCTTGGCTAGAGCATAGCCCTCGTGTGTGGTTCTGTTGAATCTTCGGGTGTTGTATTTGTTGTTGATTTTGGTTGGCGGTGACAGCCATTCAAAGGTCTAGAACAGGTTTTCCCTCGTCAATCATACATACATACCATGATCTCATATCTGGACATGATGATTTTTCCCTAATGCGCCAAAAAACGCACGGATGTAAAACTACTAGAGGGGGGGTTCTATATAAGGCTAGGAATTTTAAGAACCATAATGCCCTTCATTTCTGCCGAACGTAAATAGTTGCATACAATAGCTCTAGGACCCCAATAATTAATGCGACTGACCACGGTGCTAGGTACTGACTATGCTCTGGATAGCGGGGAATGTAACTTCGGGGCACGATGGGGAATGCTGATAACCTATAAAACTAAATCAGTGTCAGCCCATATTCAACAACATTTTACCGCACCCGACGAATCAACAGAACCCGTGTGTTGACCTGATCCGTCCTTTTCAGAACACTCTGACTAGCATATTTTCTAAAGTCTATAAATAGGTTTGAACATTTGATTCCTATTGACATCTACAATAATTGACGGTAAATTAGTTGCTAGCAAGGTAAGAGAGAAAGTAGCCGTTGCCGTCAAGAAATTAAGAGAAAATAATGTGGAACCTTGCTTGGGAACAGTTCTCGTTGGAGATGATTCTGCGTCTGCAACATATGTAAGAACAAAGCAAAACGCATGTGCAGATATTGGTATAAGAACCATAGATCATCACCCACATCAGGATTACACGACCGAACAGTTGGTTGAACTTGTGACCATACTTAATGAAGACAAGAATGTTCATGGCATACTTGTGCAGCTGCCATTGCCGCACCAGATTACAGAGTTTGTCGTCACAGGAATGATAAGCCCCAGCAAGGACGTAGATGGCCTTACACCTTTCAATGCTGGACTCCTTGCATATGACAAGGCTATGCTGGTGCCCTGCACGCCAGCGGGTGTTATGGAATTGCTGCGTTTTTACGATATAAACATAGAAGGAAAGAATGTAGTAGTCATCAACAGAAGCATGCTTGTAGGTAAACCATTAAGCCTTCTCATGTTGCACCAGAACGCTACAGTAAGTATCTGTCATTCGAAAACCCGCGATATAGCAGAAAAATGCAGGAATGCGGATATACTTGTGACTGCGGTTGGGATGAGGGACAAATTCGTTGTAGATGCAACCATGGTTAAGGAAGGGGCGGTAGTGATCGATGTTGCCACAAACAGAGTAAACGGCAAGCTTGTTGGCGACGTTGATTTTGACAGCGTGAAAGAAAAGACGTCGTTCATAACTCCGGTTCCCGGAGGAGTTGGACCCATGACGGTCGCGATGCTCCTAAGAAATACAGTGTTGGCAGCGTCTCTAATTCAGGGGATTCCAGTAGATGTCTGATGCAAAACAAGCATTACGCGAGAAAATGCTGAGTGCAAGAGATTCCTTGTCTATGGAAGCGATAGAGAGGGTGAGTGAAAATATCCAGAGTAGAGTAATAAACATGGATGAATTTATTAACGCAAAGACGGTTGCAGCATATCATCCAGTTGGTTCTGAAGTAAGCACCATAAAGATTCTTTCAGCAGTCTTATCGTTGAAGAAACATCTTGCATTGCCTAGAGTAGAAGATGCAACTTCGATAATTTTTGCTGAAGTTAATGATCTTGAAAACGATCTTGCAACTGGAAAGTACAAAATAAAAGAGCCAAAGAAGCATTGTATGAAAGTAGGCGAAATAGATCTTGTATTGGTACCTGGCATAGCATGGGATGAACAGGGTCATAGATTGGGATATGGAAAAGGATACTATGATAGATACCTTGCTAGTCTTCAAGCCACAAGTGTCGGGCTTGCATATGATTTGCAGGTCTTGGAAAACATCCCTCACGAGAATAGTGACTTTGCTGTAAATCTAATAGTTACTGAAAAACGTGTTATCAATGCGCACGATTCCTGACTTTTACTTCATAAGCTGATCACATCTTCAAATATTTGAGCGCTTTTCTCCCTATATCCTTCCTGTAATATGCACCATCCCAACCAATCATGGCCACTGTATTGTACGCATTCTTAATAGCGTTCTCTATACCATCGCCAAGTGCCGTTACACCCAATACCCGTCCACCGTTTGTTACAATATCTCCATTCTTCTTGGCCGTCCCTGCGTGAAAAACACATACTGTGTTGGTTTTTACCTTATTCAATCCATTGATTACTTTACCCTTTTCATAAGCACCTGGGTAGCCTTTGGAAGTCATCACGACACATACCGCAGCTCTAGAACTCCATTTCATGGGTTCAAGGTCATCAAGATTACCATTCACACAGTGTTGCATATACTCGAAAAGATCTGACTCCATACGCATCATGATGGGTTGACATTCAGGATCTCCCATTCTCACATTGAATTCCAAAACATACGGTTCGCCATTCTGAATCATCAAGCCAGCATAAAGGAAACCTTTGAACTGCCTGCCTTCGCTCCGCATGCTGTCTATTGTTCTTTGCATAACATTTCGCATAACACCTTCGTTCAACTTCTCGTCTATCAAAGGTGTTGGAGAGTATGCCCCCATCCCCCCAGTATTGGGTCCCTTATCGTCGTCGTATATTCGCTTATGATCTTGACTTGATGCCAACGGAATTATAGTCCTACCATCAGTTATTGCAATGAAGGACGCTTCCTCGCCTTCAAGCCTTTCTTCAACGACTATGCTCTTACCAGCGTCACCAAACTCTTTTGTGATCATTATGCTATCCAAGGCGTCCAAAGCTTCCTGTCTAGAACTGCATACAATGACACCTTTGCCCGCGGCCAAACCATCAGCCTTTATGACCAACTGCTTGCTGCTTTTAAGGACATAGTCTCTTGCTTTCTCAACATCATCGAAGGTTTGAAAATCTGCTGTCCTGATCCCGAATTTTTTCATGAAGTTTTTTGCCCAGACCTTGCTTGCTTCAAGTATTGCAGCTTCCCTGCTGGGACCGAATATTTTCAATCCTCTGTTTTCAAATAGGTCAACTATTCCACGAGACAAAGGTTCCTCCGAACCGACTACTGTGAAACAATCATTTTTCTTCGCAAATTCAGACAATTCATCTGCATCATTTGCGGAAATCGGTATGTTTTCGCTTGTTCCGCCATTACCTGGGGCAAAGTATGTTCGGTTCAACTGTTTACTTTTACTTAGTTTCCACCCTAATGCATGCTCCCTACCACCGGACCCGACAATCAACACATTAGGCATAAAATCAACTGCTTATTTCATGGATTTCAGTACTTCGATTACTTCGTCAGCATGTGCTCTAACGTCAACCTTTGGAAAGATATGTCTAATGACGCCTTCCTTGTCTATCACAAATGTTACCCTTCTTGACATTTGTCTTTCTTCGTTAAATACGCCATAAGCCTTGCTTATCGTGAAATAAGGGTCAGCAACTAATGGGAAGTTTAGGTTGTGTGCTGACATGAATTTGTTATGCGAATCCAAGTTATCAGTACTGACACCAAGTACCTCTGTGCCATAAGATTTGATCTTATCTATGCCATCCCTCAAACTGCATGATTGGGCCGTACATCCGGGGGTCTCATCTCTTACGTAAAAATAAAGTACTATATTCTTTCCTCTGTAAGTCTTCAAACTTGCATTACCATGTGTTGATTCAGCTGTAAAATCTGGTGCACTATCTCCCACTTTTAACTCTGGCATATGCTATGCCTGATACGTTCAAGATAAAAGCATTACTCCTTACAAAGCAAATTTTTCATTCTTGTCATTTTCTTACCGAAAGCAACATGTCGTTTATCAATGCCTTCAAGAAGGATTCATACTCCTCGTCCTTGAACTCTATGATATCAACAAGTTTCTTCTCCTTTGCCACATTGATTATTTGCAGGTGATAGCATTTTTCCTTACCGCTTAACGTATTGAAATAATAATCTTCGCATGAACAAAAACTGTCTTCTGGATCTACCCAGTACTCTCTGTCCTTACCTACCACAGTCCAGATCTCTCTATTGCTTGGTTTGAATACATGTACTTTTACACCTTTCTTGACAGTGACTCTAACTGCCTTTTCAACCTGCCTATCACGCACAACAGCTTTATCTGGATTCGTTCTAATTACCTTTATGGCAAAGATCAAGATCCTGCACCCGCATCCTGCAGTGCTGCTAGAAGCAGAACAAAGATACATTGCAGTATCAGATCTTCACATAGGATTTGAAAACCAGCTGAGTGGGAGGGGTATAAACATAAGTTCCGATAAGTACCTTGATGAAATGCTAGATGAACTATCACACATAATACGAAATGAAGAACCTGATGTCCTTCTGCTTTTGGGAGACATTAAGAGCAGCGTGCATACGGTAACAAAGACTGAATGGAGAAGCATACCTGAGTTTCTTCACAAGTTGTCGAAGATGTGCAAGGTCTTTCTTGTACCGGGAAATCACGATGGGGGCATACAGCATCTTGTACCTAAAGAGGTAAGGATGATAGGTAGCAAGGGAATGGTACTCGATGATACTCTGCTCGTCCACGGACATACAATGCCTAGCAAAACAAGTTCATCGGTAAGCAGGATCGTTATGGGTCATATACATCCAATATTTCTCAAAGAAGGAAGTGTGCTAAGCGGGCAGAGAGTTTGGGCTTATCTCAAGGTAAACAAGCAGCAGGTATTCAGTGATGCCAAAGGCATGCTTGACATAATTGTGCTGCCAAGTTTCAACAAATATTTTTACTATTCCATACAGAGCAAAGCGTACAGAAAATCCATATCTCCTATAGTTAACAAAGCTATGAAGAAAATCAGCAAGGCGATGGTTCTGGCGCTGGACGGTTCGATCCTTGGCAACGAATCGTTAATGGAACAGATAATATGATTCAATGATTCAGACGCATGTAGCCTTTCAGCGAGCTTATAGATGGTTCGTTATTCCTCAACCATTCGAGAGTTTTTACAAATGAGTTTGCTGATTCTAGTGTTGTCAACACGGGAAGACCCATTTCTACTGCCTTTCTCCTGATCTGGTATTCATCGTAAAGCATGCCAACATACTTTTCAAGCGTAGATGTATTGGGAATGTTTACTATGAAATCTATCTCCCTGTCGTAAAGCAGGTTGATTATGTTTGGACTCCTGTCTGGTTCACTAATCTTGTACACGACGTTGGTGTCAGTAAATCCGTTTTCGATTAGAAAATCAGCAGTATGCTCGGTAGCAAGCAGGTTGAAACCCATGGATTTCAGTATAGATATCATTGGCAATACCTTGCTCTTCATATCTGTACCTCCAACTGTAACCAGTGCTGAGCCCTTTGTAGGCAAGGCATAGCCAGCTGCAATCAAGGCTTTTGAGAGTGCATCGTAAAATGTATTTCCAAAGCATGCAACCTCGCCAGTTGACTGCATCTCAACACCTAACACTATATCGGCGCCTTCGAGCTGCATGAAGGAAAACTGCGGCACTTTGACGCCAAAGCCAGTAGTTTTTAGCCATGCGTCTTCAGCTTCCTTTGGTATTGACTTGCCTGTCATGACTCTTGCAGCCAGCGCAATAAGGTTCAGCCCAACAAACTTTGATACGAATGGCATGGAACGCGACGCTCGCACATTGCACTCTATGACGTACACATTTTCATCTTTCACGATGTACTGCATGTTAAACGGTCCCTTGATCTTCAAAGCCTTGGCAATCTTGCTAGAATAATCAGTTATCGTCTCCATGATCTTCCTTGTCAATCGCCATGTGGGGATTACCATCATAGCGTCGCCAGAATGTATCCCTGCAGTTTCTATATGCTCGATTATTGAGCCTATCACAACTTTCGAGCCGTCAGAAACCGCATCCACCTCCACCTCAAGAGCGTCGAGCATAAACTTGCTTATCACAACAGGATATTCTGGACTGACATTCGATGCCTCGGTAAGGTACTGCTTGAGCTGGCGCTCATCCCAGACAACCCTCATAGCGGCTCCGCTTAACACATAAGACGGCCTTACAAGGACGGGAAAACCAACACTTTTCGAAAATGTCTTTGCGTCATCAAGATTTATGAACTTCTGCCATGCCGGTTGTTTTATGTGTAGTTGATCAAGAAGATTGCTGAACTTTGATCTATCTTCCGCCTTATCAACATCTTCGTTACTTGTTCCAATTATAGTCACACCACTCTTCGCAAGTTTTGGAGTCAAGTTGTTGGCAACCTGCCCTCCAACACAAGTCACTACACCGTCAGCCTTCTCCTTTTCATAAATATCCAATACTCGTTCATGCGTTAGTTCCTCAAAGTATAATCTGTCACAAACATCATAGTCCGTTGAAACTGTCTCTGGGTTGCAGTTTACCACAGCAACTTCCTTCACACCGTTATCCTTCAAGCCCCAGACCATATTTACAGTACCCCAGTCAAACTCAACACTACTACCAATTCTGTAAGGACCCGCACCAAGAACAACAGCCCTGCTGCCATTCTTTTCTAAAACTACATCATCAGTCGAACCGCCATATGTCATGTAAAGGTAGTTTGTCTTTGCAGGCCATTCAGCTGCGAGCGTGTCTATCTGCTTTATAACAGGCATGATATTTGCCTGTTTCCTGAACTCTCTTACCTTTATCTCATCCATGCCTACATACCTAGCTATCTGTTTATCAGAAAATCCTAATCTCTTTGCTTCCCTTATGAGATCGGCATTTAGTTCTGACTGTTTGAGCTTCTTCTCCATCTCAACTATGCTGTCCAGCCTTGCAATGAACCATGGATCTATCGTTGACACCTTGCTTATGCGTTCTATCGTAATACCTTTACGCAGTGAATCTATAACAGTGAAGATTATTTCATCGTCAGGATTTAACAGCCTTTCTTCAAGTTCTTCGATCTGCACATTTTCTAATCCGTCGTTATTTACAGTTACTCCATCGATTCCAATGTCAAGCATTCTTACAGCCTTCTGAATAGCTTCTTCAAAATTTCTTCCAACGGCCATGACCTCGCCAACAGATTTCATCTGCGTGCCGATCTTCCTGTTCACCATCTCGAACTTCTTGAAATCCCACCTTGGAAACTTCACGACAATATAATCAAGCGATGGTTCAAAGCATGCCGTAGTAACTTTAGTTATCCTGTTTACCAATTCAGGTAAAGTATAACCCAACCCAATCTTTGCTGCCATGTAAGCAAGTGGATAGCCGGTTGCTTTCGACGCAAGTGCGGAAGATCTTGAAAGCCTGGCGTTGATCTCGATCGCGTCATATCGTTCAGACGTTGGCTGCAACGCAAACTGAATATTGCATTCACCAACAACCTCGCATGTTCTAGTTGCTCTAATTGCGGCCGTTCTCAGCATATGATATTCATGATTGTTTATTGTCTGTGATGGAGCAACAACAATATTGTCGCCAGTGTGAACTTTCATACCCAATACATTTTCCATATTGCAAACTATGACGCTGTTGTCCTTGTAGTCACGCATGACTTCATACTCGATCTGCTTCCAATCTCCGATGTATTCTTCGATTAGCACCTGATGAACCATGCTTAAGGCTAAACCTCTCTGCACAATTTCATGAAGTTCGTATTCGTTATGTGCAACACCTCCTCCCCTTCCACCAAGTGTATATGCGACGCGTATCATTGCAGGATAGCCTATGTCTTTAACAACCTTCAGCGCATCTTCGATACTGTAAGCAATGCTGCTCTTTGCTACTGGAACATCACATTTCTGCATCGTTTCCTTGAAGAGCTCTCTATCTTCTGTGACCTCGATGCCATGGATCGGGGTTCCTAAAACACTCATGCCGTATTTCTCAAGTATGCCTTGCTTTGACAGTGCAACGCCACAGTTCAATGCAGTCTGCCCGCCAAATCCAAGCATTATGCCATCTGGTCTTTCTTGTTCTATCACTTTGGTCACAAAACTTGGCGTTACTGGAAGCAAGTACACTTTGTCTGCCAACCTAGTATCAGTCTGTATGGTTGCAACGTTTGGATTGATCAGAATACTCTGGACTTCCTCTTCCTTCAGCGCTTTCAGGCACTGGCTACCGGAGTAGTCGAACTTGCGGTCTCTTTAGAGACTTTCGCCTGCCTCTCCGATCTTTATTGCACCACTGCCCAATACAAGCACTTTCTTGACAGATTCATGCTTTGGCAACTTTTTCACCTCTGATCATCTTAACAAGCATGTCAAAGACGAACATGCAATCGTAAGGACCTGGGGAAGCTTCTGGGTGGAACTGCACGGCAATTACTGGTTTGTTTTCATGCATTATTCCTTCTACGGTATTATCATCTGCGTTCTTGAACCATAACTTGAAACCAGTTCCCTTCAATGAATCAGGATTTATACAATAACCATGGTTTTGACTGGTAACGTATGCGTTTCCATCGCGCATATCTACACATGGCTTGTTCTGGCCCCTATGTCCATACTTTAACTTGTAAGTATCAGCACCAGATGCAAGTGCGAGTATCTGGTTACCCAAACATATACCCAGAGTTGGAATCTCTTTTTCAAGAAGGTCTTTGGACAATTGTATAGTTTCCTTGCAGAACTTTGGATCTCCTGGGCCGTTGCTCAACACAACTCCCCTTGGCTTGTACGACATTACTTGCTTTATGTCAGCAGTATACGGCAGCCTTACTACCCTGTAGCCCGTGCGCATTATATTTCTAGCAATGCTGTACTTTGTGCCAGTATCAACCAGCACAATACATTCCTCCTGGTCGCCGTAAGTCTGTGCAGTCTTTGTAGAAACCTCTGGCATGAAGTTGATATCATCATATCTTGCGCTATTTTTCAGTTCTTTGAACAATGATTCTTCACTAATTTCGTCTTTAGAAACTTCCATTGCTCCCATCATCACACCCTTCACCCTGATCCTCTTCGTGAGTTCCCGCGTGTCTATGCCGTGAATCCCTGGTATCTCTTCATCATGCAACCATTCGTCTAATGTTCTCTCGCATGCCCAATGACTTGCCAACTGTGAAAGCTCGTGAATGATCAGAGCCTTTGGCTGTATGTGTTCTGCTTCAAAATACTTTGGAAGACCAAAGCTGTCCTTCACATTGTAGCTTGGTACGCCGTAATTCCCAACTAATGGATATGTCAAACAGAGCAACTGACCTCGATAGGACGGGTCTGTAAGGGCCTCTGTGTAACCAACCATACCCGTGTTGAAAACAACCTCGCCTACTATCCTGCGCGTAAAACCAAAACCAATACCGCTGAATACACTTCCATCCTCGAGCACGAGTTTTGCCTTAAAGCCATCGTGCTTAGGTCGCATCGTTGGAATTTATGAACCCTCGTCGACTTGTAATCGAACTAGATATAAGTATTTTGGTTACAACAGTTGTCTCCCGTGAAAGTGGTCTAAGATTGACTGCAGAGCGTTTAGTACATCATTTTTGTTCAATTTTACTGGACCCTCGAACTTTATACCAAGCAAGATACTTAACATGTCTGGATCTGAATGCGATTTTCTTGCTGTTGCAGATATTACTTGAGGAATTTCACCTATACATTCCTTCCATCTTTTTGTTCTCTCTAATGATGTCTCAAGGCTATCCATAACTTGCTCCAGATCATAATCTGCATCTTCGCTGACCAAGTTAAGTTTCAGTAACGGAACATAAAGAAACCCGCCGTAAACATTGTCCTGCCGCTTCAACATCTCTTGTATTATCTCTTCTTCTTTTTCTTTAGGATATATCTTGCCAAAATCTGGCTGGAAGTAACCCGCAAGTTCATCATGTGAATCGTATATCTTATAGTAATACTCCTCCTCGTCGATCTTCCACTTTGCCATGCCTCTGCTAGGATGAAACGTAAATATTAATGCCTTTTTAAGCAGGCAAATCAACTAATATCATAGTGTGTAACTAAAGTAACTCACAAATAGATAGAAATGCTCGAGTCCATCTCTCTACTGAGAATGGGTGCGTTGAACAGAAGCGCTGCGGTATTTCTAGCATTAATACTGGTTCTAGTGATCGCAAGTTCTGGCATTATGCAGGTTGGCACTGTTAACGCTACAGAGACATTGATTGTAGATATAGACATCAAGCCGAACAAAGATCCGAACAAGATAAGCTGCGAATCCACAGATGGAGGTGTTAACATAGCCATATTTGGCAGCAGTAACTTCGTTCCACGTAAAATTGACATATCAACTCTCAAACTTCAGGGCAAATCAGTGACCGAGATTCATGGTAAGATCCATCAGAAAAATCTTAACGGAGATAGTAACCTAGATGCAATCGTTCATCTTAACAAGGTTGACGTATGCAATGCATTCAATGGACTTCCTGAAGGACAGTTTGTATCAGTAACATTGACGGGCCTGGTGACTAACGGGCAACAGTTCGAAGGCACTGATACAGTCAAAATAGATTTCCCTGCAGAACCGATTGAAGAACCTACTCCAAGCCCGCCAGTTCAAGATCCCGGTTCACAACCGAATACAGTGGAATCGGAGATACATAGATTGGTAAATGAAGAAAGGGCAAAGGCAGGAAAGCAGCCACTGCAATGGAACGAGCGATTGGCAGAGTTGGCAAGGCAGCATAGTGCTGATATGCGAGATAACAACTACTTTAGCCACGGTAATTTTGTTGAACGTATTCGAACTGCATGTGGTGGAGCTGCAGGAGAAAACATATTCTATTCATTTGGCAAAGATTCTAGCCAGATTGCACAATCAGCTGTTGCGGCATGGATGAACAGTCCAGGACATAAAGCGAACATATTGTCGTCATTCTATCATAGTGAAGGCGTAGGCATTGCGGTATCAGCAACTAAAGTGTATGTGACACAGGATTTCTGTTCTTGAAGGCATCTCTTTGGAACGTCAATGTAAAAGCATCTCCATCACTGATACATACTGGTGACTGACATACATTGATGAATGTACGCGAACGCCCGCCTGTAAATAGCTAGAGGGGGGGCCTTATAAAGGAAGGTGGAATCTAATCGAATTACTGACAATCGAGAAGTCTAGAGTGCCTTGAACTGCTCGGTCCAGCGCATATAGGCCCTGATCATTTCCATGCTCACACTTGGCCTCCTATTCTTCTGAATATCCTTGAAATCGTTCATAGTTATGCTTCTGGTCCTAGAACTATCGTCGTTAGCCTTGCCGCTTGCAAATAGCTCGTTGACAACTCTTAACTGCACAGACTGACAAATGTCTCTGATATCACTTGCAGAGTACCCGTCAGAAATCTTAGCAAGATCATCAAGTCTCAGGTTTCCCTCGACATTCAATGGCGATGTGTAGAGCCTGAACATCTGATACCTTGCATCGTGATCTGGCAAACTTATGAATATTCTCTTCTGGAATCTTCGCAGAAACGGCCAGTCAAGACTCCATGGTTTGTTTGTAGCACCAATAACATACATCTGCAACTCTTTCGACTTTGAATTTATGCCGTCCATCTCTGTAAGAAACTGATTCTTAACCCTGATCTCTCCTCCGACTTCGTTGCTTCTTGTGCCAAGCAAAGAATCTAGCTCGTCAACGAACAGTATTACTGGAACATGTTCTTTTTGTGCCGTCTTCCTTGCCATGGAGAAGAGCTTTGCTACATTCTTCTCTGCCTCTCCTAACCACTTGCTCATCATCGATGCAGCGTCAACATTGATGAAGTAACCTGCTATTTCGCTGGCTGTTGCAGCTGCGATTAACGTCTTTCCATTTCCTGGAGGACCGTACAATAATATTCCTCTGGGCCATCCTAACGGAAATAGATCTGGCCTCTGTGCAGGATAGACGATTGATTCGTTGAGTGCTCGCTTTGCATCCTCAAGACCTACAACTTCGTCCCAGTGTATCTTGGGCTTGTCTTTTATTATGAGATCATCAAAATTGGCTTTGAGCGTTTCTACAGAACCTACAGATTTGCCGTTTCCGTTGCCATTATGAGGGGTAATCGTACTAGAATCCTCGCTATCATCAAGACCCCGCGATTCCTGCAGTGCCTTTACTCTGTTCTGATATGCCTTCGCTCTCTCTATATAGATCCTGTTTAACTTGTATTCTGGATAAAGCTGCACGAGTTTGAGCAGAGATTCAACCGATCTCTGATAATATTGAATTGCCATGGGTCTGGAACCTTGAGAATCTAGTCTAATAGCTTCCTCAGCATATTTGCTAGCAGTGTTTTCTAACTCTTGAGGCGCTAGTGTCAAGTAAATCCTATTTTTCAATAATAAGACAGTTTACCTATACCAGAGTGTGAACTGCAGTAGTAAAACTGGTTAAATTTATTGCACTAACATCGACTGTTTTCTTGGCTCTCGTAGATGGTAGATCTATACCAATTTCCGGCATGACTGTCGGTAACTCATCTCTTTGTGTAGTAAGTTCTTTTATCTTCAAATCTGCCTTGATCTCCCTGATGGAGTTGCTTATGGTATCTAGAGTATTGTCAACTGCTGGTACAATTCTCGATATGTCAGATTTGATAACTCGTAACGAGACCATCGCGCTTTCCAGTATTACCACAAATTCGTTCAGGTACCTAGCGCTGTCAATCTTTACAGATAAATTCTGCAGCAACATCTCTGCAGATTTCACGATATTCAGCAGATTTACAAGATCATCATACTCTTCTATGTAATGAGTTGCAAATTCCTTGTTATCGGATTTCATAGCTGATGTAAGAGTATCGTTAACGGTAGACTGCAACCTGCTGCGGAGAGAGTGCATTGCCTTTATCTCGGTTTCGAGATCGCTCATCGCTTGATAGGTTCTCTCCTTCAAATCAATATCTTTCTTTAACGTGAAAAAACTGGTTAGCATATCATACACCAAAAAAAGTTGCATTTGCAGAGTAGCACAGGTAGAGGTGCTATGCTACTCATGCAAACACGTACTTATCCTACCACTCCTTTCGCCGCTGTTGCTTCGTCGATCGTCGCCGGTAGATCTGGGAACTTGTCTTTCATCCTGTTCTCTGCTACACTTGCTGCTTCTTCCATTATCTTTGTTGCTTCCTCATTTGCCGAATCGAAGTTGATTGTGTATCCTCCTATCTGTCCTGCATCCATGAGTATTCCCCCAAGCATCTGCGATATTTCTCCCATTTCGTTGTCTACCTCTGGCATCATGCCAGATAGTCCTGCTCTGATGTTCTTCACAACCGCCATTGCCGGGCTAAGTGTTACTACAACATCGCCCAACTCGCTGATCGTGCCTAACCTGATCTGTATCTGCTCTAGTGCCAGCTTTGAGTGGCTGACCATCTTGCTCATCTTTCGTATCTGCGCCAACTCATTCGACAATACAGTTGAATACTGAGTATCGTGTTGCTGTATCGCGCTTACAATCTTCCTGAATATTGATTGATCCTTCTCTTTCAGCTTGTGCGTTATTGACTCCAGCCTAGATACCTGCAACTGCAGCTTTCTCTGTGCATATTCTATTCGTGGCTTTAGCGGACCTGCCGGTTTGACAGTGTTTTGTAGCTTCTCACCGAAGCCAGGTTCGTTTGATTTCATCCATCTTGTTGCAAATGACATGTTTACACCGCGATCCTGATCTATTCATAGCACTAATACCGCTATGTGCTTGCAATTTGATTAACATTGTAAACAATGTTTACTAAGGGCAACATTTTGAGCGTTTGTTCAAATGTATTTGGCTATGATACTTACCTTGCTCTCTACCAAGAAAACATGAATGCAAAGCGATACCTTTGCGATTAGCTTAGAGGAGCTTGGCTTGAGCAAGTATGAAGCCAGAGCGTACATTGCACTCTTGAGCAGAGGCCCTTTGTCTGCAAGTGAGCTCGCGTATTATTCCAACCTGCCAAGAACGAAGGTGTATGCGACTTTGACAAAACTTGCAAAAAAGAAACTTGTTGTAATTACGAAGGACAAGCCTGTTGTTTGTAGTGCCATTGTGCCAGAAGATGCGTTCAGTGAGCTGGTTGTATCGCAAACAAACAGAGTAGAAGGTATGAAGAATTTGGTAGAAAAACTGCAGAAGATAAGTGAAGAAGGAAGGAAACCACAGGGTGCTGAAGAACGCAGGTACCTTGTTCTTGCTCCTGAATCGGTTTTGAACATGCTTGCAGAGTTGTTTTCTACGGCAAAATCTACCGTTGCATCGACACTGGATGCCTGGGGAGTAAGGCTCATCAATCAGTGCAAGGATTCCTTAGCAAAAGCTTTAACGACCGGTGTAGAGGTCAAGATCTTAGTCTCCAAGGAATTGGCAGCTAGCAATTCGCTATCGCTTATTCCAAACCGTACTAACGTTAGGATTGGGGAATCAGACACGAACATGTTCATCTTTGACAAATCCACGGTTATCTTAGTGAACAGCAGCGATGGAAAGGGTCTTTTGTTCAGATCTGCTGATATGATGGCGAATTTATGTAGCAAAATGTTCGACAATAAATGGAACCAAGGAACCGACTTTGTGCAGATCAGATTTGCTAAGAGCACAACATAAGAACTAATTTTTTGGTTTACAATGTTTACAAACTTGTCACCATTTGATACGTATGAATTCAGTAGCGTTTTTTGCAATGAATTTTATGCATTATTCACATCTTAATTTGGTAAATCAAACAATTACAGAGAAACTTTCACAAAAAGATCCACAAACAATTTTTGTAACTATGTGATCAGAACTGTTATCCAGTGAAAAAATTTTTTCTATTTAAACAAACTAAGAATACGATTGGTCTTCATGTAAAAGATACTTTTAATTAGCTGGCAGTTTTATTCTAAGAGAACTATCAATAAAATACGTTTAACAGGAATTGGGTGGGACGGCAGGAATTAACAAACTCCTACTGAGCCCAATTCCTCGTCTAGCAGATGCATTTTCAGCCCCCACTAGCCGTGCTTTGATCGAGATACTATCTTAAATTGTTTTATGCTTAGCATTATCACTAGTGATTGATAAGATAATTTAACATCATTGATCAAGGCCCACTTTACATGTTTACATCTGAGTAAACGCATACTAGGAGTTGCTGCCTTACTTTATCAAAACCTAGTGGAGGTATGTATTTTCCGAGCGAGATCTGACAGATTCGAGTCGCACAGTAACAAATCAGGCAGGCGATGACCATCACTAGTACTTCACGGTCTCTAACTTTTCTAAAATTGTCTCTACAGATTCTGCAAAAGCTTCCCAATTATGTTTTGTCAGCTCAGCACGAGCAATATGTAACAATGTCGGATCGAAACCATTTCGTTCAAATATTTTCCGTAATTCGTCTAGAACCAAATCATAATTTTTCAAATACAACTGTTGGCGTATTTCCTTAATCGACGCCATTAATCTACGACCTTCAACATTCTATTTTTAAGACAGCATTAATATATCTTCCATATCATTGCAATGAAGAATGGAGCTAGACGCCAAGTTCGATGCGAAGGCAGTCGAACATAAGATTAGAGAACATCTGAATAAGGTAAACGTTCGAAAACTACTAGAGGACGATCTTAAAAATAGAAAGAAGATCGGTTTTGTCGAAGGTCCTCCAACGATGAACGGAGAGCCGCACATAGGACATCTTAGGGGAAGAGTAATGAAAGATCTGTGGTATAGATTTTCTACACTTCGCAAGTTCAACGTTATATTCCGTGCTGGATGGGACACGCAAGGTTTGCCTGTAGAGCTCCAAGCTGAAAAAGAATTAGGATTGTCTGGCAGCAAGGTAGAAAATCTGAAGATCGTTGGCGTAGAAAAGATAGTTGAGCAGTGCAAGAAGCTTGTTCACAAGTACAACGAAAGATGGGTCGAGGCCGATAAACTACTTGGCATATCGTTTGATTACGAAAAAGCTTACTGGACATATCGCGATGAGTACATAGAAAGGGAATGGAAGTATCTACAAAAAGCTTGGGAGCGAGGAATACTTGTAGAGGGTTACAGAGTAGTTGCATACTGTCCTAGTTGTCAGACTTCATTGAGCCATTCAGAGGTAAGTCAAGGCTACGAAGTTGTAGAAGATCCATCACTATACTACAAAGTCAAATTCGTTGACGAAGATGTGTATCTGATAATATGGACTACGATGCCGTTTACTGTTGTCACTGACGAGATGGTCGGGGTAAATCCTGACGCTGACTATGTTTACTTGAAAGTAAAAAATGAAACTTGGATAATTGCGCAAAACAGATTAGAAACTTTAATGACAGAACTGAAATTATCTGATTATTCGATCAGCAAGAGCGTGAAAGGTGAAGAGCTTGATGGAAAACGATACGTGCATCCACTGCTTTCAGAAATTCCTGGCCTGAAGGAACTTGCCGATAAAATACATATAGTGATTGCTGAAAAATTCGTTGATATCAACACCGGCAGCGGATTAGTGCACCTTTCCCCAGCAAACGGTGAAGAGGACTTTGAAATAGCTACCGACCGCAAGTTGCCCATATTCAATCCGATAGATGATCAGGTAAGATTCACGGAGCAAGCAGGAATATTCAACGGATTGTTTGTGCGCGATGCCGATCAGAAAGTGGTAGAAGCATTGAAAGAACACAATGCGGTGCTAAAGATAGGTAAGATAAAACATGAATATCCTACGTGCTGGCGCTCGCACCACAAAATTGTATGGTTGGCAAGGCGCGAATACTTTAACATGATAGAGAAGATAGGCGATCTTGCGTTAAGTGCTGTAGACAAGGTAGAATGCTTTTACAGCGAACCGAAGAACAGGTTTGTTGGAATAATAAAAGAGCAGGTACCATGGTGCGTTTCGAGAGAACGTGTGTGGGGTGCGCCTTTACCAATATGGGTCTGCTCCAAGTGTAACCATAAAACAGCTATATTCAGCAGAAAAGAGATAGTAGCAAAAGCATCAAAGCTTCCTGATGGAGAGAATTTTGAGCTTCATAGACCATGGATAGATAGAGTAGTAATCAAGTGCGATGCCTGCGGTGCTGACTCTTATCGCGAGCAATTTGTTCTGGACACATGGCATAACAGCGGTGCGGCTCCTTACTCTTCATTTACAGATGAAGAATACAACGAACTTGTTCCTGTACCTTTTCTAACTGAAGGTATTGACCAAACTAGGGGTTGGGCATATACGTTGTTGATCGAGAATGTTATACTCAGTGCTAGTGACAAAGCGCCATTCAGTGCATTTCTCTTCCAAGGACATGTGCTTGACAAGAATGGCAACAAGATGAGCAAGAGTCTTGGCAATGTGATCGACGGCGTTCAGCTTCTGAATGATAATGCAGCTGATCTTGTGAGGTTTTACTTCATGTGGAAGGCGAGCCCGATCGATGGTCTTAACTTCAGTGTGGAAGAGATGAAGACGCGATCGTACCAAGTGCTAAGCACGCTTTACTACCTACACATTTACTTCAAACAAAACAGCAGCTATGATCATTATAGTTTTGAAAATAATACGATTGAATGGGCGTTATCAAGCAATATGCTAAAACCCACGGAAAAATGGTTACTGTCAAAGTTGCAGGAACTAGTTGAGACCGTTACAAATGGATATGATAAATGCCGATACCATGAATCCACACGAGCTATTGAGGAGTTTGTTATCAATCACTTAAGCCAGACGTACATTCCATTGACTAGAAACGAGATCTGGGATGATAGTCAAGAAAATCTGAACAGAAGGCTTGCCATATACTCTACACTAGCTCATGTTTTGCAGACAGTGGATATACTGTTACACCCAGTATGTCCATTTATAACAGATTATCTTTACCTGACCTGTTTCAACTACAAGGAAAGTATTCTGCTAGAGGAGTGGCCTACTAGAGAAGAAAAGTTTGTAGATCAAAATATTGAAAGATCATTTGCGGTGTTAAAGGAAGTTGTTTCGCTTGCAAATGCAGCACGTATGAAAGCATCATTGAAAAGGCGATGGCCATTAAAAAACGCATATCTATGCATCAACAATGAAGATGTTCAAGCACTAGGTGCATTGGATGAATTGTTGAGATCGCAGCTAAATGTTAATGATTTTAAAATAATAGGGTTTGAACAAACAGGAGTTGGTTCAAGGCTGCTTGCTATGATAAACGATGGTTTACCAATATTTCCAAAACTCTCGCTTAAGCGTAGCAACATCGCTCCGAAAGTCAAGGCTGACATTGGTAAAGTGCAGAGTCAGTTTGCAAACGCAAAACACGATGAAATACTAAAAGAACTTGAGCATGATGGCAAGTATGGTTTGAATTATGACGGGAAACAAGTTGTAATAACTAAAGATGATGTTGAGATTGGATATGAAACTTCTAAAGAGTATGCAGTTGCTGAACGCGAAAATATTTTTGCGGTAATATCTACAGTTCGCGATAAGGAACTTACCGCGAAGGGTCTTGCCAGAGACCTTGCAAGAAGGCTGCAATCACTGAGAAAGGAGCGTGGTTACAACCCTACACAGATACTTGACGCTGCGTACATCGCAGACCTTGACGATGAAGCGTTGGAGCTGCTACAAGACATGCGTGACGAGATGGCATACCTCGTCCGTGTCAAAAGAGTTGAGCTCATGAAAGAGGCGAAAGGCACCGTGAAATGGTCAGAGGACGAGATAGACGGCAAAAGTATCCATCTATCGGTGGAATAGTGGGTAAAGATTACTACCCAGCCGTTTTTGGATGGGTAATTACTGAACTTACATTTAGATATAGACTAATGTTATCACTAGAGAAGACCAGAACTCACTATGCCTTTAGTGGAGACTTTGTTCTGTATTTCTTCTCTACGACATGCCAAGTAAGTAAAACCGCACTAGCTACGACTGAAGCTATCAAACCTTGAGTGATGAAATTAGGATAAGGCTGTTTAAGTCTTGTTGCTTGAACTATATACTCCTCTTCTGGGTCTACCGTTAACTCTGTCATTTTTCCCTTATGTGTTACCATTATCTGATCAGAGTACCCTCGGGTTCCATTTTCTATCCAGATACCAAATCCAACTCTACTTTCAGAAGCTAGTCTTGGCAACGAGGCAGTAAACACATTTCTAGCTGTAGAAATTTTGGTTGACAATTTCTCAGGAGACATTGGAATTACAGGTTCAATTATCTGACCGTTTGCAAAATATGTTATCAATACATCTTCAGCCGTAGCGATTCCCGCGTTACCTACCAGGAACACCGTATTCCTATGCGTGCTATTACCGACAACTACCGCTCCTATGATAATGTCAGGGACGTCCACAAACTTTTCAAGAACCCATGGAACTATACTCATCGAACCGATAGCCGAGACTACTGCACTTACTGCAATTACTATTGGCAGCCATTCCTTTTTTTGCATATTATGAAATCATTATAGAAGAGAAACTTGGTAATATAACATTAGTCCTAGTCTAATGTTATATTACCATAAAAGCCAGTAACATATCTTTCGCTCTTTCTAGATTCATTCCACGTGTTAAAACAAGGGTGAAATACACTCCCATCATGAGACGTGCAATAACAATCTCATTTAATGAGATAGAAATCTGTGTTTTAATATTACATACATGTTGTTTTATTAATGAATAAGTTATCAGACTTGTGACTGTAGCTGAAACAAAGCCTCCCCAGGATTCTCATGATACTAGCGAATATCAGGAAATTGTCTTCAGTTTAATTGCACCAATTGGTACAGATCTTGCTATGCTATATGAGAAACTTAAACAAGCACTTGCTACAGTTGAGTACGACACTTATCCTATTCACATTATGGAACATGTTCCTGGTTACGACACTATCGTGAACGAAAGCAGCAATAGGTTCGATCTTATGAAAAAGAAGATAGAGCTTGGAACTAAATATCGGGAACGACATCAACGGTCTGATGTCTTTGCAGGTCTAGCAGTTGGTGCAATTCAAAGAATAAGATCTGAAAAAAATGTGCGTATCAACGACGTTAAGGCTAAGCTGGTCTCTCCTCTTGCTAAGACTGCATATGTTCTTAAACAATTGAAAAGACCTGAGGAGGTAGATTCGTTAAGGAAGGCATATGGCAACGGCCTATATCTCATTTCCGCTTATTCTTCTCACAAAAGGCGATCTGAGGTATTAGCTAGAGTACTAGGACAAGGCATCCCCACTAAAGAAACACCAGACCTTGCGAGTAAGCTCATTCACTTGGATGAGGAAGAGGAGGGGAAGAAGGACTTTGGACAACAGTTAGGAAAAACTTTCCCTAAAGGTGATTTCTTCATAAATATGGATAAGTCGGAGGAAGATATCTCTAATTCAATTAGACGTTTTGTTGAAATAATATTTGGAGTAACCCACACACCTACGAAAGAGGAGTATGGAATGTTTCATGCATATGGTACCGCTCTTACATCAGCTTCGTTAGCAAGGCAGGTTGGTGCTTCCATAGCAACGATTGATGGCGACATCATTGCAGATGGTACTAATGAGGTACCAAAACCAAATGGCGGACTTTATTGGGATGATGATCAGCAAAAGGACAGAGATTGTGAACGCGGATATGATTTAAACCAGAGAGCCAAAAAAATTGTGTTTGATGAAATTATCAGAGCCCTTGTTGCTGAGGAGCTAATTGCGAAAGAAAGCGACGGGAATTTATGGGATCAGATAGATCACAAGGCTCTCCTGTTAGATAGGTTGGAGCTAAGTCGAACAGTACATGCTGAGATGGCAGCTTTGATGACGGCAGTTCGTTTAGGTGAAAGTGCAAAGGGTTTTACACTTTATACAACAACCTTCCCATGCGATAATTGTGCTAAGCATATAGTAGCTGCAGGCATAAAGGACGTTGTTTACATTGAACCCTACCCAAAAAGCCTTACCACAGAACTTTATCCTGATTCGATAGAGATTGAAGAAAGGGCGACAAACAAAGTCCTTTTCCGTCCTTTCATTGGGATTTCGCCGCGTCGATATATGGACTTGTTCGATATGAATCATCCGATGTCACCGAAAGAGAGGAAGGATAAGGCTGGAGATGCGATCAAACCTGGTCACTCAGAATGGAAATGGAAACCGCGTTTCGGCGTAGATCCAACTACTATAAAGACAAAAGAAACTATATTAATTTCTACTTTCAAGATTCAGGGGGAATAATGTGAGTGGGGCTATGGAAGAGGACAATCTGCTTAAGATGGCCGCATATTTTTGTGAAGATATCAAAGCGTTACCCGAATGGCAGAGGATCATTTTTGAAGGAGAGATTAGACGACTGAAAGAAGCTGAAAGAATTTCAAGAGAAAACGGTATGAATAATTGTTCTAGACTGATTAGAATCTGATGATATTGATTTTTCGTCATAGGTTAATTTTTAACGTCTTTATATCTATTAATCAATCTTAATGAAACGATCAACACACTACACGGGAGATTCAACATCTAAGGGAACGCGAAATGCAATTAGTGGCACAACTAGCCAAACAAAACGCAGGGTTGTTGAAGGAACGAAAACGCGAAGTCTTTGCAACTAAGAGTGAGGCTTAATGCTTAACATTGGTATCTTGGAGTGCCTGTTTCATATTTGCAGCTCTGAGTGTTCTTCTCCGTTGACCATGATCGTGTATCCTTGACATGCCGTCAGAGTTTAGCAACTGAAATACAAGCTCCCGTTTCAAAGTATAGACATAACCCTTACTGTAATAACCAACCTTCAAACCATCCATCACGGATCTCAATGCAAACCGAATATCCCGTGTGACTAGCATCATATCGTTCCGCTTTGCATATTCTGCTACCTTTTCATCTAGCTCACCTTTGCCAACAGCGTGGACAGACTTTGTGACAGTGTATGATGGGGACACGTGTTTATCTCTTATTGTTATACTTTCATCAAGCAGAATCTTCATAACTTCTACTCTAAATTTATACCATCAACTATTTCCACTTTGCTGTATGGGCTGCTGTATTTCCACTTGGTCTTTTCTTCCCATATAATATCTGCCATAACATCTGGACAATTACGCTAACACATACGGCTTAGTATGTCATAGTGTGGACAGACTTCATCTAGTGATGACGACGCCAGTCACGCACTCTAAATGCCAAGTCTAAATTTGTTAACCATAGTCCAATGCCTGCTGCGAGTATTATTGATTCAACTGTGGGGAACTCAGCGATCCCTTGAGTAGTATAATGCCAATAGAGCGCCCATAAGACTATCGGTAAGGAAATAAACCAAATAACAGCAAATTCACGGAAAAACGCATAAAGATAGAATACGCGCCAATGATTTCTCCAGTGCAAGACCTCCACCCATCTGGCAAGATTATTATTTTCTACAACTAAATCAACGTCTTCTATAACGCGTTGTCTTCTGGCACTGTCAACTATTCTTCTGGCAATAACAACTTCTCTATTATGCTGTATACGATCTGTACTCCATACAGTTATCTGACGATATGAAAGCCCTAGAAAGCTAAACAAGAAGCCAATTGGTGCAATGTCGGATCGTAATTTTGGGTCATCTACACTAAGAAGCAATAGGGATGCTGATGCCAAGAACGTTACAATAACTAACGTCGAACCTTCACGTGTTTGTAGTGACATCGTATCCATCTGAATATTACTTACTTAAAGGAACTATGTTTGTTATCTTATCTTTATAGACATACTTACTGGAGATGAGAGTGCCAAAGGTTCGTTAAGACTTTTCCAAACATAACCTTCAATGGTATAAGTGCCTGATGCTGTTGGAGTCCAGAATATCGCAGGTTTTGCGTTATCATTTGCTGGTAGTGGTAAGTCCTCAATCCACGTCAAGAATACTGTTATTCCATCAGAATCTTTTACCTGCACAATATAAGACATTATTACCTTATTTGACGAAGTATTCGCAAGCTCTGCTTTAACACCCAAGGGGACATCGACCTCACTAGACGTTAACGTATTACCCAGTTGATCTATCAATGAAGATCTCGGTATGGCTATAGGATTAGTTATAGTTGGTTTGGGCTGTATTTCTGGCTGAGTTTGTGTTGCTTTGGAGTCAGAATATTTGCCAGTAGCAAAATAACTACCAAACATCTCGTCGTAGATAAACATCAATTCTTTAGGACTATCAACCTCAAACGCCAACCATCCTCTTACTTTTTCTCCAGGTTGTAACTCACCTGAAGAGAAGCTCGGTTCTGGTATGGAAAATATTTCACGATCATAAACTACACCATTCTCATCTTTTACGTAAGTATAGAACACATTATACGATGCCTTTTCATTACCAATATTTGTGATTGAAATGTCTAATTGGTAAGCATTACCTGACCACTTTTCGTCATGTATCTGCAACTCCTGCTTACCGTCAGATAGTATGGTTCCTTTGTTAGAAGATAAAACCCATTGGCTAGCTGGAGGCGAATCAGCTGGAGCCTTTGTCGCTGTCAAGCTAACAGTTAAGGTCGAACCCAAAAGCTCGCTGAAAATCAATTGATTTGCTACGGCTTGAGTTGGGATCTTGAAGCTTGCAACAGCTCTAACAATATCATTTGAGGGTATTCTTACTGATGATATAGGAGATTCTAGCATTTCAGGAGTATATTCATGCCCGTCAGTATCCCTTAATTTGAAATAGAAAGGATTCAGGCATGATTCAGCAGTAGCTTCCTTATTCTTGCATATCAACTCAACATCAATACGTTTACCTCCTCCTGCAAGGGAGACATCTTTAACATTGACCACATAAAGCTCTCTTGAATCATCAGCTACAATCTCCTTAATCTTTCCAGAGGATGCAGCAGAAACGTAATTACCAAAGGGAGTAATTACTATACTAGTCACTAACGTTGCAGCTATAATGATCGATAGCTGACCTCTTATCAATGGAGACTCTGCTGGTAAGAAATATCTAAACAGGATGCTTGCAAAAGCCTCAATCATTTAGTCAATTTGAACATACTAGGCTTGATAGAAAGAGTCTTTTGACTGTTAAAGCTAAGATGGGAGCAGACTATTACCCGCTTTGTCAAACCCTAACTCTTTGTATCTATGACTCAGCTGCTTTAAGGCTTCAATATCCAAACCTTTCATCTGTTCTACTAGTTCTTTCACACCAGCTAATGAAATCTGTTCATGTACACATAACTGTTCTTTCAGTTGTAGATTCTCCAGTCTTAAGATTTCAGCATCATCAACCGTTAACTGATTTGCTACTAGCAAATAGCTTTGTAGTAGCTTATCTTCGGTTGGTCGATAGTAGCTGCCTTTCAGTTTTGTATCATGCCCTTCCAGCATTTCTACATGTAATAGATCTACGCCACAATCAGTGCATGTAGTATCGAAGAACTTTCTAAAACCGTGGGCGAGTTTTACTGGATGCCTCTTCACGTTACCAGGCTTCCTAACACCGCAGTTTTCCAGCAGCCTTTGCAGGATATGTGCTAGCCCATTGTAGGTAAGACCTTTGCCTTGCAACACTTTACTTACCTTTGTGGGCACTTCTGTATTGATCTTATCTCTGATAACGTAACTATCTTCATTCACTTTTTCGTGGTTTCTCTTTCTATATTCAATATACTTCTGAATTGCGCGGTAACATTCACTAGTGCAATACGTGTAATATTCATCCTTGGTTCCTGCGTATACTGTTATTCTACTGGCAACAAGTTCATTGTTAAGATGAATAGGTTTGAGATGCTTGATCTTTAAACCAGGTATTGCACCAATACGCATACCAGCTGTTGCCAGTAGTAGCACAACGACTTTTTCCCTTTCATCAGCATCGTCAAGCATTGTAACTATCTCTTCTTTGGTATAGCCTCTATCCTCCAGCGTAGTCATTTCTGGCAGCATCTTTGATAACTTGCTCCAATTAATTACGACATCATTCATTACGAAAAAGTGTTTTATCGCAGAAACGTATAGTGATACGGTTGAAGGTTGAATCTCCTTATTCTCAACCCTCTCTTTCAGACTGTGAATGTACGTTCTGATTAACTCCGTTGCACTGATAGTATCTTTACTTACCAATACCTCTGTATCCATCTGAACAAACTTGCAAAAACCATTCAATGCTTTCTTATACGACCTCTTGCTCTCTTTGCTCTTGATACCTCCATGAACATCTCGAAAGAGCGACCTGTTAGAAGTCTCTCGTCAGCCCGTAAGCCCAGCCTCGTTGCCATGTGTATTCTATTGACCGTGAGATATTTAACTGTCCATTTTCGGCTAGGTAAAGATTATTTGTTATCCCGCTGTTATATAACGAAAAAGTGAGTAGGTGAAGATGAAAAAACAGGTTACACTTGATGAGTGGTTGATCACTAGGTTCAGAGATCTACTGCACAGAGCTAGCGTTATTGCAGCCAAAACGGACAGACCCCTAACATTGTATCGACATTCCATTGAAGAGAGCGAACACGCAGTGGAGGAAGAAGTGGCTACTGTTACAAGCCGCTATGTGATTGTACAGGTGATCACACATGGAGGATTCATACCGCCTAGCTTTCAGCAGCAGTTTGTATTTCCGATTAACGAGTTTCCTGATTGGATAATGGAGAGGAGTAAAGAACTGTTTCTAAAATCGCTGGATAATCTGGAAGAAGAGATTAAGGATTAAGATTATCTTTCTTTATGCTTACTTAATATCTTCCAGATCGACACATTTGTGCGGATAAATTATCAAGGTTTTCCTCTGTATTCCCTCAAAGACCCGAAATCTAACCTCGCCTGAGCATGCTTGACACTTGATACATACGACATTTCCTTCTATCATGTACTCCGTGAAGGATCTGTGTTTTTCTCTGGTCGAGGTTTCTGTCATCTTGCCATAAGAAATTGCCGCTTCAAGTTTATAAAACCCTATGAAAAATGGATGATGATTATCTGAATCCTGAAAATATACTAGATAGTCTATATCTCTCCCTCTTTAACAATAAACTGTTTTTTGGTGTTTCCAGTGCTTTGTTTCTATTTTCATGATAAAAACACGTTCAAGAAAACACCAAAACGTAGAAACTTGATTTTAACTACTAGTAGGTATGCCCGCAGGCATCAACTTACTATGAGGCTTAGTTCTATTGGCATGGATATGTATGGTTCTGGAGCAGAAATTCCCTTCCAGAGGAATATTTGAATGTCATACTTGCCTGGCTCAGCTGGCAACCAGGATTGCGAGAATATTGACAGGTCAGTTACTAGGTTGTACGTTGAGGAAGAGATTTCTACCGTGAAACCTTCAGCATTCTTTATTTGCACTATATACGTTGCCTCGGCCTGCTCCCGAAGTCCATTGAACAGTGAAGAACGTATGAAGACCTGCTCATTTGGTTGTGCAGAAACCACCCTAGAGCCAGAGCTGTTGGCAACGTAGGTCTCCAGCACAGTAACTCGTCTACCAGCTTCAGGACTCGAGTAATTCATTTCGCTTACTTCAGGATGCTTGACGTTGAATGATGCGTCGGTGATCATGTTGTTATAGAATGCTTTGATCTTGAATGAGCCACCCAGATAGATTTCCGGTGATATCTTTAGATTATAGTTAAATGTTCCAGATCTATCTACCGATACGCTGTCTGATGTGTATAGTTTCTTACTAAGATCAACGATCTCAAGTCTAACTAATTCACTTGGTAATACTGGATTAACCTTCCCGAAAATCTTTATGGTCTCTCCTGCATTGTAGGATTTTCTATCAGTTCGTAAACTCATTTCGTTTTCAAAGAATCCCAAGTAGAGCCAGTTGAGTGCCTCTATATCGCGCTGCGATATACCTTGATCTTGATCATCGCTTGCTGGATAAGCATGCATTATGTCGATCGGTTCTTCACCATTATCGTCAAAATGTCCGAGGCCCAATGCGTGACCAAACTCGTGAAGGGCTGCTCTGTAAAACTGTGTCTTTGATAGCGGCTCAAGAACTTCGGTTGTAACAATTTTGCTCTTTACTTCAGTTGAAACATAGTTTTTAGTATGCGTTGGCAAGATAATTTCAGCCTTGGTGATTGCCCCATGTTCCCAATATTCTAAAGAAGTATAGCCTACATATCCGTGATCTGTAACTTGATGATGTGTTTTTACTATATACACATTGATGTGACATCCTGAACCTCTGGAAAGCATGTAACCAAAATGATTCCATCTATCTTTCCATTCGTCTATTGCTTTGACAAAAAGATCTTCGTATTCCTTTTCTTCTATACTGGATATGCAGATCATAAAGTTGAGATTATTGTTCCATTTTGCTTGTGTTCCATAGCTGAAAGATGATGCATAACCATATGCAACAGGCGGAATGAAAAGACTGCAAACAATGGCAACCATCAATGAGCATTTACAATAGTAAGTAATAGATTCCAATACAGCCCCGCTGATCCGGTGGATCTGCGTACATGTTAAAGTTTGCGCTGAAATTCTATATTATTCGCGTTGATTCTATGTAATATCCACGTGGATATTCCACATGTAATATACATGGACATGAAAGTTTGCGTGATTTAACAACTTTCAACCAATATCGAAATTGTGTGTTTTGATCATTATTATTGCATGGATAGACTTCTGAAAACTTTTAGAATTCGGATGATCAGCTGTTCTACTTTGCAAACGTGTTATCAAATCATATGCGTTCTCACATGTATTATGCACATGAAAACCACATCGAAGTATCAAACGCTTCACATAAACGTGGCACTTGCACATGAAAGAGGCGTGTGTAATATGTAATTTGTGATATAGATTATTTTCGCGTTTTTCCCATACCCGTTTATTAATTATCAAACTAAATTGTAGTTCGAATGTTCCGCAAGAACAACCTGACAAAGTACCTATCAATAGGTATAAGCATTATGTTGATTTCATCTGTATTACTTACTTCGCAAGCTTTCGACGGCAGTAAAGAAGCGGCAGCTGCAGACACAGAGATCCAGAATGATGATGTTCATATCCAGAGTCCAAGTCACTTTAGGGGTGGTCACATAAACTGGCATCGCATTGGAGTTACAAATGAAGTGGAGTTCAATGTTTTGAACTCGTTCACACGTTCCGATTATTCCAGCTGCGTAAACCCCATAACCCAACTTCCTACAGCTTGTACTGGTCCTAGTGGTCATCCCGGCGTAGGTGACGTCTTTACCGAAGGTGTAGCATTCCCAGATGGAACAGAATTATTTTTTGGTGATGGTATGGAGACAGACGCTTTAGAATATCTTGTAGATTCAGTTAATGTTGCTCAAGATTTTCTTTTTGCGCATGCGGTTAATCTCTCCAGATCTGACCAGAAGATAAGACATACTTACGCCGGCACAGGTCCATTCACGGCTGAAATCAATGATTTTTCTAGGAGCATTGTTGAAGAAAACAATCCCAACAAAGGATATAGAGTCTCAACAATAGTGGATCTATCAATATCAAACCGATCTCCAGTCAGTACACTTCCATTTGTAATTGTGTGCCCTGCGGGCATTTGCTCTTTTTCGATACCAGCAACAGACGCTGATGGAGATACATTAAACTTTAGGCTTTCAACTGCAACTGAGGCTGGAGATGTCAGCTTTGTACAACCAGGCGCTGGTACTGGACAGCCCTTAGCTGTAAGCAGTGGAGGAATTGTAACTTGGAATGCCGCAGGATTTGAAGATCCACCGTTCTGTGCTGTGTTATTCGATCCTTTGTGTCTATATTCAACCTCAATAACGATAGAAGAGAAGAGAGGAAGTTCTACAATAGGTAAAGTGATGGTCGATTTTCTAATTAACATAGATGCTCCCTCTTTCGATGTTCCGCCTACACCAGCAAACGGCTTCACGTTTAATATAATAGTTGGAGTTACACTCCCATTCGTAGTTCAGTGCTCTGATCCTAATGCGGGAGACACAGTTACGATAGGCCATCTTGGACTTCCGTCAGAGGCGACATTATCGCCGTCAGTTCCAGGAAATCCTGCGTCTAGAGTCTTCAGTTTTTCAGCCGTAGCTCTTGGGAGTACATCGGTGACATTTACTTGCACAGATAACAAAGGCAATTCTGCAACTCCTCACACCATTAACATTAACGTAACCCCAGCCCCTCCACGTGTGGTAAAGACCGTACACGCGGAAAGACACAACTTCACAACTGTGAAAGACGGAATACCGTTCGTTGTAGATATCACGATCATCGGCGAGATATATGAAGATCTTAATACTCAACTGATCATGAGCGAACAGGCTTTAGTTGTGACCTGTCTGACGATACCGAATCAAGCCGCAGTACATGAATGCAGTGCAACTGTTCCTCCGCCAGATGTGATACCTGTAAGCAATTGTGTGGAAGTACCATTCAACGGCATCCATACAATGGATACCATAGTAAAAGGTTCTATCAGCAAGAGTATCTCGCAAGAGATGAATACTGTGTCAAAAGGTTTTCTGGCAAAAACCATACATGTCGAAAAAGAGGTCTTTGAGTGTACTTTCGATAACACCGATCCTACTGATGATGTAAGAGTTGATCTTGTTCTATTCACAGAAATATTTGAAAATCTGAGCAAGGTTACCCAAAATCCACCACAGGATCCTACAATAAAGACTGCGTTCCTTTCATTCCGTTGTGTAACGTCACTAGAAACACTTGAAGTCCAATCATGCCTATTTGACCAACTTTTTGATTAATGTAACCAACTTTTGACAAAACATTGGTTAGCGAAAACGAAGTCATCTACTACACTTGACTTATGCCAATATCCAAACTTATCATAGGTCTTCACCAAGTCTGACCTTGCCCACATTACAAATGAAGTTATTACTAACGAAATCCACAGCGAATTCTAGGGACAATCTACTATTGTGTTAGTTCCAGTCCCACCATCACATGCTTGGTCAGTACTGGGACCTCCATCCAAGTAATCGTCACCATCGTTTCCGTACAAGTAATCGGCATCAGGGCCTCCGTACAAGTAATCGTTATCATCTCGCCCGAAAAGTTGATCGACTCCGTTTTCACCAAATATTTTGTCATTACCTGGACCTGCATCCAAAAAGTCACCCTCATTTCCTCCGCAGATCACATCATCGCCACCTAAAGCATTGAGTGTATCAGCACCACCGCGAAGGGCAATTACATCGTCTTCGTCCGTACCCCAAAGATTATCGATTCCGAGAATATTTAGAGGATCACCGTAGTCTTTGCCAACTATCGTAGCAGGCAACCCGTTACAGGTAACCACTTGTGCTACCTGGGTCTTCCAATCATAAACTCTCCAGATTATCGAACCCCGGTCTGTCGTAATAAAGACCTCGATGTTCTTGCTGTTAGTATGATTCCAATCTATCTTATCAACTGCGACCATAAGACTCTGCTGGCTATTTATCAGACCATCTGTACTGTCAGGACTAAAGAGAGGTTTTACAGCGTTGCTTGCACTTGTTCCAGTCTTGCAGGACTGTGTACATACAGCTCCGCCTGTAGAGTTGAGAACGTTTATCTTCACCTCACTAAGCTTTATGCCAATATCCCCAACATTTCTTATCACAACAACTCCCGTATAGCCTGGATGTGTGCTGAGCCAGACATCCTCAATTATGATCCGTTCTTTGATCTTATTTGCATTAGTGGTATAATAATCGCCCAACTTCTGCTTCTCAAGGTTAAGGTTGTTGCCCCAAATGAGAGCTACTGAACCCATGACTACTACAAGACCCAACAATATTATTACTGCTACTACCGAAGTAAAACCTGCCTTGCGTTTCCCTGATTTTGCGAATCTACTGCTAGTATCTAATCTAGGCGACAAATCTCTTTCCAACGTTAATTTTGGCGTTTAGCATTATTATGGATCGGTATGTTATATCACTAACATACTAGATTAACACGTTTGATCGTATAATGAGAAACACTTGTTAGCCTTAAATTTGAACAATAACTTCAATGAATTCAAGGTTTTTATATCGTTAAAATTCGCTAAAGCGATGTTATGCGTTTACTGGAATATCAAGCCAAATCACTCTTCGGCGAATACAGCATAGGCATTCCTAGGGGTTACGTTGCCAATAGTTTTGATGAAGTAAAGAATCATGCTGACAAACTTGGGTTTCCTGTGGTTTTGAAGGCGCAGCTAAAAGTGGGTGGTAGAGGGAAGGCTGGCGTTATTGCTATATGCAAGACATCTGAAGATCTAAAGAGCTCGTATGAAAACCTGATGAAGAAGAACGTTCAGGGCGAGCAAGTACATACATTGCTTGTTGAAGAGTTTGCAGAACATGTAAAGGAACTTTACCTGTCATTCTATCTTAACAGAAGCAAGCGATGCTATTCGATAATCGCGTCAGCAGAAGGCGGTGTTGAGATCGAGAATGTTGGAAGCAAGGTCATAAAAGATGTCAACGGTGATAGTATAACAAGTAATGAGCTTCAGGAAGTTGCAACCAAGCTCGGACTGAACGGAACTAGCTCCAAGAGTTTTGTTGAGATGGGTTCAAAACTTGCAAAGCTCGTAAACGAAAGCGAGGCCGAACTCGCCGAGATCAATCCTCTCGCTATCAGAAAAGATGGTACCTTATTGGCATTGGATGCAAAAGTGATCATAGATGATAATGCGTTGTTCAGACATGAAGAGCTCAGAAAGTATGAAAATTTATCGAGCCTGGAAGCAGAAGCCACGAAGAATCGTTTTTCACTGGTTGAACTTGACGGTAATATTGCAGTTATAGGGAATGGTGCGGGCTTGGTAATGTCCACACTTGATATCTTGAGTGATTATGGAGGCAAACCAGCGTGCTTCCTTGACGTTGGAGGTACTGCAACAACTGAGAGTGTCTATACTGCTTTGACGTTAATAAGCAAGATTCCAAAAGTAGAGGCGATTTTAGTTAATCTATTTGGAGGCATAGTTAGAACAAGCTTGGTCGCACAGGCAATAGTCGATGCTTATAGAAACAAGATCATAGATGTACCATTATTCACAAGGATTTCTGGAGCAGAGTCAGATCTTGCTAGAGAAATACTGAAAGGAAGCACGGCAAAGATGTTTGATTCTGTTGAAGATGCAATAACAGCGGCGATAAAGGGTGTCAAGTAAATTGTTCGACATATTCAAGATTTTGCAAGGAGAGGAAGGCGATGCCGATTACAAGAGTAAACGTGTTATCGTGCAGGGCATGACAGGCAAGTTTGGAAGCTTTCACACGACACTCATGCAGCAGTACGGGACAAAGATAGCTGCTGGCGTTACGCCTGGCAAAGGAGGACAGAAATTTGACGGTGTACCTGTATATGACACAGTTGCAGAGGCTGTGAAGAACACAGGTGCGAAGATTTGTGTTAACTTTGTGCCCGCTGAGTTTTTCCTAAAATCGGCCGAGGAGGCATTGAATAATGGAATTGCGTTGCTGATAGCGATCCCCGAACATGTTCCGGTTAAAGACAGTCTCAAGTGTTTGAAACTTGCTAAGACAAAGGGTGCTAGGGTAGTTGGGCCAAACACTGCTGGCATAATATTGCCTAGCGTCATCAAACTTGGCATAATGCCGCCTCAACCTTTCAAGCCTGGCAAGACAGCCATGTTTTCCAGAAGTGGGACTTTGATGTATGAAGTATGTCATATGCTTACGACGGGAGGTTTCGGACAGAGAATAGCGTTAGGAATTGGCGGTGATCCAATAAACTGCATAACATTGATAGAGTGTTTTGATATGATTAGGGACAGGAATGATGTTGATTCAGTAGTTGTTGTTGGCGAGATTGGCGGTGATGCTGAAGAGCAACTAGCAGAATACATTATTTCAACAGGTTTTGATAAACCTGTGGTAGGATACATTGCGGGAAGGTCTGCGCCAAAGGAGAAGAGGATGGGCCACGCTGGTGCAATAATTTACGGCAGTTTTGGATCTGCGGAATCAAAGGTCAAGAAGTTTGCCGAAGCCAATGCTCCAGTTGCCAAAAGACCTGCTGAGATACCTGCTCTGCTGGCAGAAAAGCTGAAACAGAAGCAGAACAACTAGCAGAAATAGAAAGGTAGAAATCACCATTCTGTATATGCCTTGGCATGCCTATAACAGATGCTTTCAAGAAGCAGATAGCACAGCGGAGAAGGTTGTTCTTCAAGATCTGCTTCAAGTGCGGTGCGAAGAATCCGATAAGTGCTAGCAGGTGCAGGAAGTGTCACTGGGATCAGTTGCGTCTTAAGAACAGAACGTTGGGCGTTAAGAAGTAACTTTTCATTTTGTTCAGCTTTAGCAAAGGTAAAATAGATTGTTAAAATTGTCCTACTCGGGCGAGTCGTCTAGCCTGGTCTTGGACATCGCTCTCACACAGCGAAGGTCGAGGGTTCGAATCCCTCCTCGCCCACTAAACCGAAAACAACGTTGCTATCACTCGGTTGATTTACTAATTCCTGTACGTGTGGAAACATCCTTCTGACGAGATCGTGAAGGAATGAAATACATTCGCACTCTGTACAATACCACGAGCCATAGAATAATCATAAGAGCATAGTAACGCCAGTTTGTTTCAGATTGCAAAGAGTTGTTAAAGATAAACTGCCAGATTTCTGGCGGAGCGCCGACAGGAAACTTGGCTAATGGAGCTATTATTAGGCTTGGGGGCCAATAGATTCCCGCCAACGTAATCCATAGTATCGTCATGTTATATGGTGCCTGTCGAAATGTCAGAAGACTTATAGCTATATACAAAATTGTATAAAATCTGCCTCGGCGCATAATCCATATCACTACGCTGTCTATGGCAGATAACCAAAGCAGCCACGACTGCTCTGGATTTATCCCAGATATCTGAAACCAAGTTAAAGGTATGTTAAGAGTGTACCATATGACTCCGTAAGGAGCTTGCCAAGGTTCGTCCCAAGGGTGTTGCAGACCTGGTATAATGGCAGTAGCCGCTTCTACGTCGTATTCTCCAAGCATTATCAATGAGGTTCTGACTGCCAATATCATAATACTTATGAAGACAATAAACCGAGGGAAAAACGAAACTTTTCTAACGAGGATATCAATTGTGGAAAACCCCTTGAGCATGAATCAAAATCCATGATCAATGATTATAAACAACCAAGGAAAAAAGGAAATGATTTTCTATATTCTGAGTTACACTTTACACGTGGATGTTACAGGTGTACTAACCACTTTCACATGAGCTGCATGATATTGATTAGCTAACGTTAACGACTTGGCTTTTATTTTGTACGAACTGCTACGACCGAACTTGTGCCGTCAGCCAACTGCTTACCATGCAGGTCAAGAGCCTGCCATAGCAACTTTGTTGGTGTACCCTGAACTTTGACCTTGAAGATAGTAGACATGTCCGGGGCCAGTGATCCTACCAAAGACTTCAAACTGAACGAGTTCGCGGCTGAATTAACGCTGAACTGCCACATTCCAGATGAACTTTCTACTGCAGATCCGTCAATGAACTTGCCCTTGAAAGTGTAAATCTCTCCTGGACTGAGTGCATTGTTCTTGACCTTTATCCTCACATCATCGCCGATCTTGATTGCAGAAACCTTTACAGGCTTTGCTATCTGAGCTCCAAACACTGTTACTGTCAAGGATTTTTGCGTAGATGAATATCCGAACTTCTCTGCAAATACTCCAAACTGATGCTCTTCAAACTTGACCAACTTGTGTGATGTGAACGTATACCTTCCCACTTCTTCCTTCTTCATCGATACAAAGTTGCCATCGTAAGTTGCTCTGACAAAATCTGGATCAACGAAATTAGCCATGCCGTCGTGGAATGCGACGCTGAAGAATGCCGTGCTGCCTATTGAGTATCGATTCTTGTTACTATCTGTGGTTATCTCAAGGTTGATCGGTATGAGAGCTATCCTGAAACTTACCTTGCTTGTTCGCGATGGCAAAGCAGCTTCGTCACCATCGAACTGAGCAAACACGGTAACTGGTGTGTCTCTGTTAACATCCAACGCCGCTATCCATGTAGCGGAGAAACCACCGTCAATACCTGTTAATGCCTCTGCAATAACCTCTGGACCCATCGGACCTTCTCTAAATATCATTATAGTTTTATCACGCAATCCCTCGCCTGTGTCAGCATTAGTAAGCGTACCTGTGAAAGTTATCTCATCATTTGGGCTAACTAAAGAAGGAAGTGAATCGAGCGAAACCGTAGTCAGCTGCATTCGCAGCGCACTTGCATTGACAGCCATTACAGACAATAACAGCAACGTACCAGTTGACACGGCTACGTACTGAAGTTTGTTCATATCTTGAAGATTTTTTCATATGATATAAGGGTATTGATAGCAAGAAGTTGACATCTATAATGTAAAATTTGTTTACAAAAATTAATTACTACGGTTGGATCGGATGGTAAAATAGGCAGCTTACCTTATTATGTGGATATTATACACGTACTTCCATGGATCAGCTGCGTGACATCATGATCAAGAAAATTATCACGATCACGCGTGAAAAGACAGCCCAAGATGCTGCCAAACTTATGGCCGAGCACGGTACAGGTAGCGTGATCGTTGTAGATGGTGACAATATTGCTGGTATCGTTACCGAGCGTGATCTGGTTCGCAAGGTATGCACCAAAGACGTAGCAAGCAGCAAAGTTCCTTTGAGCGATGTGATGTCAAGTCCAGTTATAACAGCAGAGCCTGATATGCCTATAGAAACTGCTGTGCAGCGGATGTTCAACAACAAGATAAGAAGGCTTCCTATACTTGAGAACGGAAAGCTTGTTGGAATAGTTACAGTATCGGATTTGGTGAAGCACCTCAGGACAAAATCACTTATTGAAAAAACATTCGAGTGATGTTACAGCTAATTACAATGTATACGCGCTCGATAAATATTCTTTGCACTATTAATAATATAGCCCAGCCATAGTCCAGCACTGTCGCATACACCAACAGTGACAGGGAGAGTTGAGAGGTGTCAGTGCCACTTCGCTCATTTAACCCACCCTCCCTGTCTTATACTGTTGTCTTTATTTGAATTAAATTTGATCTTGCAAACAGTATCTCTTACTACTGAAAACTTCTTTAAGCTACGATGGTAATGTAACCGCATGGGTTGGGAGAACGGTGAACGGAAGAAAAAGATGGTCATACGATCCATGATAGCACTTGCAGTGATAGCAGTTGTAGCTGGTGTCATAACCAACGTTGTTACGCAGCAAGTAAGAGCACAGGACCCGTTGTATCAATGCATCTCATCCGAAGACCAGCCCTACCAGGCATATGTTACAATCTTCGTTACTGTTGACGATCAGGAAATCACGGTACCTAAAGACATTGGAATCACGCCTGAATGCGTCAGGCCAATACATACGCATGATAGCAACGGTGTCATACACATAGCATATGAAAAACCGTATGACTTTAGGCTTGGACACTTCCTCTGGTACTGGAACTTTGATATCCTGAAATACGATGCTACTGTATATGTGAATGGTTTTGACGTCGGTGAAAAGTATCTCGATACAGTGCTGGAGGACGGGATGTCAATAAGGATGGATTTCAGATCTAAAAACAGCGGCGAAGGTTAGCATCATGTAACTTGTGTCGATATCATGCTCAACGCTGCAACTATCTCTTCTCCATGAACCTTTGGATCAGTTTTTGTGAAAATTCTCGCTATCCTGCCATTCTTGTCTATTATGTACGTTGTTCTATTGGCAAGACCGTACATGTTGAGCCCAGCATACTGCTTGCACACATTCTTACTGGTATCGCTCAACAATTGATACGGTATACTATATTCATTTACAAACTTCTTGTGTGATTCTACTGTATCGACGCTTATTCCAAACACTTCCGCATCAAGCTGCTTCATGCGTTCATAGTTGTCCACTATGCTCTTTGCCTGCTCGAACACCTTCTTCGATGGACAGGCAAACATGTGGTTCTTTGGATAAAAACACAGGACAACGTTCTTCCTCTCTTTTAATGAACTCAATCTTACATGCTGTTCATTATTATCTGTTAGTTCAAAATCTGGCGCTGTATCGCCTTCTTTCAACATATGCATTGTATGATGAACTCATTTTATAATCTCTACGATCTGTGTGTCATAAATGCAACTCAAGTTATGTTTAATAACATTAGAATGCTACATCGTTTGTTGAACGAGATAGCCATAGCATATTATCTGATAATTGCAGCATCGTCTGTGATATTGGTAAAGGAAACAAAAGGAAGAGTTCACCAGCTGTTCTCGAACATAAGAGGCCTGAAATTTGTACCTATAACTGCTGCCATTCTTGTTGTATATGCGCTCTTTTTTCAGCAGTATCTTAACGCAATCCCTGTTCTGAACTGGGGCTGGTTGGGATACAACGTAGCATTGGGTCCTAATGCAGATCAGGGTTTCTTTGGCGTACTTCCCTTTGTGCCAGTACTAATCTACATGTTATTGCATCTGAACTATTATGAAGAATTGTACTTTAGGAAGAACAAAAAACTTGTTGTTCTTTGGGCGTTTCTTCATCTCACCATGGGTGTGCAGTTGCACGTAGCATTTGCGCTTCTGCCAGTTGGTTTCATCTACAAGTACATCTATGACAAGCATGGCGTAAACACTGCATATTCCGCACACTTTGGGACAAACATATTCATTGTGTCGGCGATGCTCGCTGCATACTTGATAGATTAGTTCAAGTTTTGCAAAAAGCCAGCAAAGACTAAATTGGAAGCGAAATTGCCGCAGTTTCATGCGGATCGTGGCTATCGGAAACAGGGTATTTATCACAAGCTTCCAGCTCGCTGGTGTGTAAGGACTCAAGGTAGAATCTTCTTCAGATGCTCTGACACAGATAAACAAGATAACAGGGAAGAACGATGTTGGTCTTGTTTTGCTTAGCGATGATATTGCGAAGAACATACGCAAGGAACTTACTGACATAAGGGCAAAGACACCCGTACCTCTGATCTTTGAGTTACCAGCTCCGGGAAGCAAGAAGGAGAAGGTGGACTATTGATCGCTGCTCAAACAAATCCTTTGCGTTTAAACTGTTAGCTAAAATATATTCATGGATGGTATTACATTGGATGCGCCAGAACATTAATAGAAGCGAAAGTAGTTGAAATTTATAAGGTTCTAGCAAGAGGTTACGAGGATGGAAGAGAAGACAATTAGGGGTAGCGGGATATTACAGAAGAATAGCAGTTTATTCGTAACAGCCTTGCTGGTATCTCCGATTCTATACACTCTGGTGATTGCGCCTGACACCTTCAACATGAGCTGGAACGAGGGCAGAGGTGGCTTTCTCTTCGCACTAGCGTTCATAGCGGCAGAACTGATTGGGACCAAGTTTGTAATAAGCAAGAAGCGTTTCCTCGCTGCATTGCCATTGACAGGCGCAACAATGGCGTACTTTACGCTCCTCGGATTTGGTTTACGTTCTGCCATACAAGATGCTGCACCAGTGTACAATGTCAGGTTGGCAGACAGCTGGGTTTGGATGTGGGATTTCATAGTCATGGCAGCATACATTGCCTCTGCTTTAACTGTGCTTTATGGCATCAAGTGGTTAAGAATTGCTCCAGCAGGTCCGATCTACCTTGCTGGAAGTGCGGTAATTCTTTCTCTAGATGCATTCTTTCCGTACGACACGTTGGGTCCGCTACAGTTTGTAGTTCCATACATGCTGCAGGTGAATGCGTGGTTCATCAACACTTTCGGGTTTGGAGAAGCATTTGTAAGAGAAAATATGATGCTGCTGAAGGGCCAGCACGGGTCCATGGCTCTGCAGGTCTTCTGGCCATCGGCAGGCGTGCACAGTATGATCATCTATACACTTGTCATGATGGCGTTTTTGCTCAAGATGAACATAGAGCGAAAACGCAAATTGATGTACTTTGCGATTGGTGTGGTTGGCACAGTCATAGTGAACATGATAAGGATATTCTCGCTGTCGCTGTTTGCTTTGTTGATCAGTACGAACGCTGCAGAGTTTGAGGAGTTCCATTCCATTGCTGGCGAGATAATGTTCCTCCCGTGGCTAGCGGCATATCTGTTCCTCGTGATGCACCTAGAAGGTAAGAGAGCGAAACTAAGGTTGTCTGGGGCAACTACTCCAATATCATGATTCTCCAGTCATGAACCTGGACAGTGTGTCCTGCCCTTTGCTACTTACCAATTCTGAAACCTTCACTCCGAGCCTTCTTACCAGTATCTGGGTTTCAGCAAGAGCTTCTTCGAGCAACATCTTTGCGACCTTGAACAGTTCATCTGCATTATCAGTATGAGACTTTAAAGATCTGGACTTTGTCTTTATGCTCAGGTCGTCCAGTATTAGCATGATGCCTATGGATTTGAACGAGAAACTTTGCTCTACTGCAGACTTATGCACATCCTTGCAAAGAGATTCCAGATCTTCAACCATCTCTTCTATCATAATCGTACTCTTCTTCAGCGTTGTAATCCTGCTCAGCTGGGTTACTGATTCGCTTTCAACGACAGGCTCTTCATCAATCCCTCTTGCAGCGTTGTAAAGATATGTGCCGATCTTCTTCCCAAATTGCTTCGTAAGAGCATAAATGTCGATATTGGAAAGCTCGTCTATCGTTTTCGCTCCCATTTCATTCAAACTCTCCTCTGTCTTTTTGCCTACACCCAAGATCTTGCCAACGCTCAAATTTGTCAAGAACGCCTTTACCCCTGCTGGTTTTACAAGTGTAAGACCGTCAGGCTTCTGGAAATCTGAAGCTATCTTTGCAACCAGCTTGTTTGGCGCTATTCCTATTGAACATGTAAGTCCTAGTTCTTTTTTCAGTTCCTGCTTTACTGCCATCGCTAATTCTTCTGCTCCAACAAAATCATGCTCTAGCTTTTCAGTTACTTCGATAAACCCTTCATCTATCCCAACAAGCTCGAACTTATCACCGTACTTTCTTACTATTTGCATGGCCCGTTCGGACATTTCCTCATAATAATCACGATCCATCGGAAGAAACTTTGCCTCGGGAACGTCCTTTAATCTATTTTTTGCCAGCTTTATTGGTATGCCAGATTTCACTCCGTACTCTCTAGCTTTGTAGTTTGATGTGCTCACAGCACCGCTGTCACCTCCTCTTGCAGAGTAAACACAAACAACAACTGGTTTACCTTTCAGCGATGGATCTCTTAGCTCTTCGCACTGAGCATAAAAGTAATCGAAATCTATATGGAAAATAATTCTTATAATGTTTCTATCTTGCACATTGGTCAGCGACATGGTTTATGCTAGATACCCAATGTTTATTATTCTAGCGGAATGTCAACACTCTAAATAAGAGCGCTATACATGTAATAACAATGGATGACGACTATCCCATCGTTGCAACAAATGATGGTATTGTCATAAAAACCGAAAAGATGAAAGTCGATAAGATTTATCACTGCATTCATCAGAACAAGGTTTTTCTTTTTTTCAAGGACGAGCAGCAATTATTGAATTGTTATGAAGTTGAAGATGCCGAAACTGCAGAAGCTATAAAGTCCAGTCCTGATTCTGAATCAATAAAATCAATTCTAGAGAAAGTAGCTAAGAAACAACAAGAGAAATTGTAACATTGTTCACCAAAGCATTATATAATACCTGTCCGAATTAGTTTGGCATGGAAGAAGCACAACAGACACACAACAAGGCGTCAAATGAAATCTTCATTGGAAAGAAGCCCCTTATGACGTATGTTACAGCAACTCTGGTTCAATTAGCGAACGAACCAGTTGTGGTCATAAAGGCAAGGGGACTGAGCATAACCAGAGCAGTAGATGTAGCACAAATAATTGTCAAGAGGATGGACACACTAGGCTACAAAATCGGAGAAGTGAAGCTAGGCTCTGAACAAATGCAATCCCAAGAAGGAAGAACAAGAAACGTATCCACAATAGAAATAGAAGTATCAAGAGCAAAGTAACCAAGACATCTTTTGCTCCTTCATTTTTTTGTTTCAGAATTTTACTTCAACACCTTTATTACTAGTTCCCATTTTCAACAAATCAATGAATCTTCACTTTATCTATGTTGTAAAGAGTGATGAGTGGAAGGACAAGCTCAAAGATGAGTGGTTGTATGTTTATAACATGGGAAAGTTTTACCAGTGGTGGCTCAGAAAGAATTTTGGGTTGCATTACAATGTAAATACTGATGTTCTTGTAGTTGTGAAGACCGCGCTCATGGGATTAAGGTTTGGTATGAGGGATCTTATGAAACACCACAAAGAAAAAGGCGAAGAAAATTATCATTTTTATCTTTCTTATTTCAGACCAAGATGGTCAGACTGCAGCTCTGGATTCTTTACTGACAACGTTGGATTAATACACTGGAAAAATTATGACGGTAAGGGAGAAAAGAACAGGTTCTTTGCGCTGGAAAACTGTGCACAAGTATCACATGTTCTTCTGCATGAAGTTGGGCGACAGAAAAAGTATGGAAAAAAATACAGAGATACTATCCACGAACAGTGGGATAAGCATATTTACAATGCTGAAGAGTACGAATTTTACGACAAGAGGTTCAGGAAAGTTGAAAAAAGAGACGATTTTCTGTTCGCTACAATGAAGATTCCAATGACAAAAACGAATGAATAACCTTACTTTATGCAAAGAGAAATTTTAAACATATGTTACCCTAGTATACAGCGCATGGATCACATTACAAATGAGAAGATCGAGCAATACATCTACAATCTTCTACCTGAAAGCCCAAGCATATTGTCGGAACTTGAACAAGTAGCAAAGGAGAGACATGTACCAATAGTTGGTCCGCTGGTAGGCAGGTTTCTATACATACTTGCCAGAGCATCAAGAGCGAACCGTGTTTTGGAAATAGGAACGGCGATAGGCTACTCGGCTATATGGTTTGGACTTGCCATAAAGCAGCACAAGGGCACTGTCATTACTGTTGAGATTGACAAAAATACCGCAAATGAGGCAACGAGGAATATTGCGAGAGCAAAGCTACAGCGAACGATAAAGGTCATCAATGGTAGTGGTTTACAGATCGTACCCAAATTGAAAGGAAAGTTCGATATAGTGTTCATAGATGACAGCAAGGAAAACTATCCCAAGTATCTTGAGATGTGCGCTAATAGACTGAACAAGAACGGCCTCTTGATAGCTGATAATGCTTTATGGAGCGGTAAGGTAGCGCTGGAGAGCAAGTCAGACGATGCTCTTGCCATAGCCAGATTCAATGAATTACTGGCGAAGAAGATGTTATCGGTAATAATCCCTGCCAGAGACGGCTTGGCTATAGGTATCAAGTAGAGATAAATGTAATAAATTGCAATAATATATTGTGGGTAACACTAGATCACCGCAATTCATCCTATCCCTTGCTGGAGGTATAATAATCCTGCTAGGAGGTATTGTATCACTCCTATGGCTGCTTGTTGACTTTCAAGCATCATTTGATCCGCTTGCCGATGTAAGGAATATGTTGGGCGAGCAGGAGTTTCGTGTATTTCAGATACGTTACACCGTTGCTGGTATATCAAGCGGAGTTGCTGTTATTCTAGTATCGTTTATGCTTAGGATGAAGCCTCAGGAATCAAGAAGATGGGGTTTGATGATCATCGTACTCTCTGCAATGAGCATCCTTGGCATGGGCGGTTTCATCATAGGGATGGCACTTGGCATAATCGGTGGCGCCATTGCTATCATGAAAGGCAAATCATTGAAGATCGAGCCTAGAAAATCCGAAGTTGTTACTGTTGGAACTGAAGTGAAAACATCTGAAACTATGAATATGATTTACAAGTGCTCCTCATGCGACGTTGAATTCAAAACTGATGAAGAATTGAAACGACACGTAATACGAATGCATATGAATACAAAATAAAAAATTAAGGATTTTAACGGAGAAAGCTCCGCTAAGGTGTTTACGCTGTAACACCAATCTGTTGTTTCTGCTTGTTTGCTAGGAACGATGTTACCCAGCCCAGAACTGCACCGAAAAGTGCGTATTGCAGCAATGGTACAAGCGATTCGGTGTGCGGAACAACGTCTGGTCTGGACAGTATTGCAAAGGAGATCAGACCAGTTATGATACCCAACGTTACACTTTCCTTGGTCGTTTTTGGCCTGATACTTTCCTTGGATGTCAGTATTCCATATATTGCACCTATGACCATGCTTGTTGGTATTAGCACTGCAAAGTCTACATTTCCTGTCGCAAGCATGGGTATGGCCATGACTAGTGCTGCTATGAGTCCGGCAATTGTTCCGTTTCGAATTCCATTTGTTACCTCGTATGCGTTTGACATATTTGGTCGCAGTTATAGATCCGCTACCAGAGCCTTAAGCACAGATAGTTTAACAGTGATATAGTGACTATCAAAGTAAACATCTTCGAACGCCAGTAACCTTGTCAAATAATTGACGCGTTGATGCGAAGATTTTTTCTTCAATCTCATGATGCAGGAACATCTCATCACCATGTATAGAGAGTTAGCATATTCTGCCGTTTGGCTATTTAAACAAAAGATCAAGCAGTACTAAATTTTGTTTAGCGAGATAATGATAGTATGCTTCTCAAGCGAGCTTGACATCCTTTATAAACAGACCATATCCAGTCCAAGTACATACCCTAAATCTTCCAGGTGAAACGCTATCAGAATACGGAAACCTGTTGAATACAATTTATTTTCTACTAGGATTTGCTAATATCAAGCTGGAAGATTGTAGATCGGATGTTAATATATTTTCTTTATATACCCCCCTTCAACTTTTTCAAGCAGGGGAAATCCTTCTCATTGATAACAAATCATCATGATGCTAGCTTTACAAACATCGGATCTGGCTCGTAGAAACTACCATGAATCGTTGCAGCCTTTCTTAGTTCACTTACGAGATTGTTGAGACCAAATCTTTCTGCTATTGAGAACAATCCTTCTTTCAAACCCATGCCAAGTTTCATGGCCCTCTCTACGTCATCCTTGCTGCAAACATCGTTTGTGAGGAGCCAAGAAGCATTGTTAACTGCTACTGCAAGCAGTCTAAGTGGGTTGTAGCGCTCTGCTTCTTCCTTTGTTAGGTTTATCCTTTCATAGGTACCGCTCTTGTACTCGTAAAATCCCTTGCCAGATTTCTGGCCATAATTCTTGTTATTGAACAATTCTTCTACCATTGGGCATGGATTTATGACACGTTTATCCCTGGAATACATCTCTACAGTTGCCTTGTGCACTACGTCTATGCCAGTATAATCCGCCAGTTCGAATATTCCCATAGGAAAGCCTAGCTTGAACTTTACCGCTGCATCGATCTCTGTCATCTTCGCAGAATCACGTTCAAGCGACCATGCAGCTTCATGTACAAGAGGTATGAATATGCGGTTTACTATGAAGCCAGCAACGTCCTTCTTGCACAATATAGGTTCCTTGCCGACCTTTCTGACGTACTGCATTGTAGTATCTACAAGATCGCTATCGGTCTTTGCTCCAGGAATTACCTCTACCAAGGGCATTAGCTGTGGTGGATTGAAGAAATGTATCCCAATGAATCTATTTGGTCTGCTGGTTGTTTTTGCAATTTCAGTTATCGGTAATGTGCTTGTGTTGGAAGCTAGAACTGCTTTTTCTGGTACAAGTTTGTCAACTTCGGCATAAACCTTCTTCTTCAGATTCATGTCTTCTGGCACAGCTTCGATCACAAGATCGCAGTCCTTCAAAGCTTCCTTAAGATCAACAAACGTAGTTATCCTTGCAAGTATGTTTTCAGCATCTTTGCTGGATATCTTGTTCTTTTCAACGAGTTTGTTCAGACTCCATTTGATCTTCTCCATTGCCTTGTCAAGAAATGATTGATCGATATCGCGTATGGCGACGTTATAACCTGCCATGGCTGATACTTGTGCTATCCCATGGCCCATTAGTCCAGAGCCCAGAACCGTTATTTTGTTAATATTCATACGCAACACAAGCATATGAAACGATAGTTTTTAAGATTGTCTATTAGGTTTCATTATAAAATTTAAATTACCAATCAAAGGTGATTCAGCTAGGTTGGATTTAGAGAAGTTCACACGTGATGTGAACGAAGTTAGCGTCAAAGCCTGCGTGAATGAGGACCAGCTCGTTCTCCAACGAGTCAACTCTGTAAAGCAAAAGCTGATCGACCTCTACAAGAGAAACCTAGTAAAGATAAATCACTCCGTAATGGAATTGGTGTGCGCAAAACATCTCATTAAATATGGCTATGATATCGATGTTGAGAGACAGCTATCCGATACACTTGTTTGCGATATCTATGCAACGAAGGGCGATGGCAGTTTTATTGTAGAAATAGAAACAGGATTTACGCCGCCAGAACATGCTCTTGACCCGCTTGGATACTACATATCAAGAATCGCAAGCAAGATCTCTAGATACAGCCAGTTTTCCAGCAAGTTTGCGCTGGCAACGCCGCCAGTCAGCGTATTGCCAATACCAGAAATATTCATGAAACCTCCGAGGAACAGAAAAGCTGGGGAAATAAAGAAAGTAAAGGAACTTTGCGACAAGTACTACAAGAACCCTCCAATAAGCATAAGCGAAATTCAGAATGCAAGGCTTCACTCTGTATATATAATAAATATTGATGACGCTAACGTTACCGAACTGGACCCTGAAAGCTATCAGGAACTTGTAAAGGACCTTAATACACGCTCAGGCTTCCAGATATAGTATAGTGTACTATAAAATATTCATAAACCCTTAAATTCAACGTTTGCTATAATATAGGTAGCCATTCAGACGAAAAAGAAGATGTTTCATCGACAGTCTCGCATATCGGGGAAAGCCTTGATGTGCTGCGCAGACCGATGACCGCCACTGCTTCACCGCGGAAACTGTGAGGCAACTCACAGGAGTCTTGTGAGACAGTAGTGAGGGCAAACTGATGCAACGCGTACGATTAGAAACCACGACAGCGCTGCAGCCAGAAAGCCACATCGTCTTCGAATTCTGGATGGTTTTTTCATTTTATACATAGTATCCATCGTAGCGTTCCTTCTTTCTCTGCATGTACAACATTATTCTTCCAGATGCAAAGCCGAATATGAAACCGCCTATATGAGCGAACCATGCTATTGAAGAGAAACCAGAAAAGGCCAGTGGAATCTGTGCGATTAACCAAAAAATTGCAACCCTGTCACCCAATGCCGCGGAAATGCCAATAATGCCAGAGATCGCACCTGATGCACCTACAACTGGTGTGTATATTCCAGATTGGGATATGAAGGCATATGCGGTGTGCAATCCTGCTCCAGCAAAGCCAGACAGTATGTAAACAGTGATGAATTTTGCTGAACCTATATGGGGTTCAAGTATCCTTCCGATTGTAAAGAGCGCCAACATGTTAAATGCGATATGCACTACGCCTGAGTGAAGAAACATCGATATCAATGACGATACTGCAAACATTGCAGGGTCATCGATCAAATAAACTGGCACAAGTGCCAATTTGATTATTGCATTTTCTGTTAGATATCCAACAACAAATACCAAAACATTGATGATCAACAATGCTATCGTTACGGGCGCCAACATATTGCGTGTCCACATAATGGATCGTTGCTTCTGGCACCAAAAGGCTATTTGAAGGCTGTGATGGAAAGAAAAGTTACAACAAGACAAAATTTTAACGACAACTAATTGTTCATAAATCTGTCAAGATTGATAGATTCTTCTTTGCCTATCATCCTGTTCATCTTGCCTACCATGCTCTTTGATTGTTTCATCTTCTTCTGGCTTATCCAATAATACGCTTCATCAATTGTGTCCTTCGTCATCAAAACCACAACTCTACCTGATGTCTTTCTGCCTGTTCTCCCCTTTCGCTGCACAAATCTGATAGCGCTTGGTACATTGTCATAAAAAACTACTAGGTTGCATTCAGATATATCGAGACCCTCCTCACCTACTTGCGTTGCCACAAGTATGCTGTATTCTCCACTCCTAAACTTGTTAACAGCATCTACTTGCGCGCTTTGCTTTAACCCGCGTTCACCAGCTTTGCCTATCAGGTAGCCAGCACTGAAACCCATACTGTTTAGTTTGTTGTGGAGGACTTCAACAGAATCCCTGTAACTGGTGAATATCAGTATCTTGCCCTTGACGCCATGCAGTATCTCCTTAAGCTTGTCAACCTTGGGATGCTCGATCCCGCTTAATTCCGCACCCCTTGCAAGTTCATATGCGTTCTTGAAATTTGTATCTAGAAACAGCTTCTTTACACCCATACCTCCTTTCTCCTGAAGCCTGTCGCAAAACCTCAGGAACGAAGTTACGCCCTGAGTATCAAACATGTTCAGTGCGTGACTGATCCTGATCGCTGTATACAAAGCATTTGCAGCGCTCATGTTTCGGTGTAAATACCCCCTAGCTCTGATCAGTTCGCCCGCAGTTACATTGATATCGCGTACTATTCCCTTCTGCTTCAATTCTCTAGTTCTAGATTGCAGTGCAGATAACAGGTTCGAGCTGACATGTTTGAGCACGGGAGACATCTCAACATGGATCCATTCTATCTTGGTTTGGTGAATGTATGCTTTTACATCGGTACTCGATTCGTCCCTAGTCTCGATCTTCTTTATACCAAGATTGTTCACGATCTCGCTCGCTCGCATCTGATCGCTTGGTATCGTAGCTGTCATTCCAACTATCCTAGTACCATGCTCCTTGACAAGTGATGCTATGTCGCAGTAGGCATAATCGCCAACGGCTCTATGGGCTTCATCGAATACAACAAGTGAGAAATCATCAGGTTTAACCAATTCTTTCTGCAAATCATTCCGTGTTGTCTGAGGTGTCGCGCAGATAACGCTATTGTCCCATGATCTTTCTCTCTCGCTCCTGATACCTTCTCCAGTGATCATTGATATGTCAGCTATATCCAAATAATCTTTCAGAAATGAGTAATGCTGGTGCACCAGTACCTTTGTAGGAGCAAGAAAGAGGCACCTTTTCCTATTCTTCGTTAGCGTTTCTGCGATGACCAGCAATGCTATCGTAGTTTTTCCTAACCCAGTTGGAAGTACGATCAAGGTATTGTTTTCCAGGGCTTTGCTTGCTAGCGAAACCTGATAATCACGCTTTTCGATGCTGTTTGGTTTTATCAGTTTGTGCTCGATCCATGCTTGCATGTTGCTCAATTGTATAGCATACCCCTATCAGCAACAATGTAAAAAATGCTTGCATGATCATGTTTATTTTAGTGGAAGCTGCGATCATAAATAGCACTAAAGAGTAAGAATAGGTGTCAAGATGCAAATGGTAAGCAAGTCGGATCTAACCCAGAGGATAAGGGAGCAGTCCAAGGATACTACAGATCTAGAAGCTTCTCTGCTGGTTTCTGCAACTTACGATGGCGAAAGAAAGGTCGCTTTGCTGAAATTCTACCATCCAGCAAGCCAGAGGATCTATCTCTGGTCAGACAACACAGGGCATAAACCGTACTGCTACACGAAGTTGATGCCTGAAGAATTGCCTTTCTCGACAAAAAGGCAAGACATACGGGGAATAGAGCGCATAAAGAAATATGATCTACTGAGCGACAAGGAGATCGAGCTTACAAAGATAATCGCTGAAGACCCGTTAGCTATTGGAGGCACTACTACGGAGAAGAGCATCAGAAACTTGGTTGAAGCATGGGAGGCAGACATAAAATATCATGAGAACTATCTTTACGATAATGGTTTCATTGTAGGCACTTATTATTCTATAAACGAGGGGAAACTTGCTCAGCATAGTTACAAGGTGACGGAACAGGTAGAACTTGCTTTGAAGAGTCTTGTATGGGATAAGATAACCGAAAGCATAAGCGGTGATGGTGATAATGAATCACGCAAGTACATAACCGAATGGGCTAAACTTCTCAACCAACCTATACCAGAGATCAAGAGGGCTGCCCTAGACATCGAAGTTGTATCAGAAGAGGAGAGAATACCAGAGCCCAAGGCTGCAGAGAACGAAGTAATTGCCGTATCGTTTGTAGGAAGTGATAATCTACACGAGGCTTTCGTTCTGAAACGCCAAGGTGTTGAACTGGGAAATAATGAGATGGAAGATCATATCAAGGTAACAATCTTCGATACTGAAAAAGAACTCTTGCGAGCAGTTTTTGATAGGATGCTTGATTATCCATTCATAGTAACATTCAACGGAGATAATTTTGATATGCCATATCTTTACTACAGAGCACAAAGACCTGAAGTTGGTATATCCAAAGAAGAGATACCCATTGTGATGCAACGCGATGCTGCAACAATGAAACACGGCGTGCATATAGATCTGTACAGAACATTTTCGAATCGCTCAATGCAGATCTATGCATTTGGTCACAAATATTCTGAGTTCACGTTAAACGCTGTGAGCGAAGCGTTGATCAACGAATCCAAGATTGAGTTTGATGGTGGAATAGGCGATCTACCGCTTTACCAGCTAGCAAGATACTGTCATAACGATTCGCGCCTTACTTTCGAGCTTACACATTTCAGCGATGATCTGTTGATGAAACTGCTTGTTGTTGTCTCCAGAGTTGGGAGAATGCCAATAGATGATGTCTCCAGGCTAGGAGTTTCGCAATGGATAAGGAGCATGCTTTACTTCGAGCACAGAAAACAGAACGCCTTGATACCACGCAGAGAAGAGCTGGACTTGAAGAGTCAGGCATCTACAACTGCGATAATTAAAGACAAAAAATATCGTGGCGGATTGGTTGTGGAACCCAAGACTGGTGTACACTTCAATGTTGCAGTGCTTGACTTTGCTAGCCTGTACCCAAGCATAATAAAAGTGGACAACTTGTCATACGAAACCGTTAGATGTGTGCATGATGATTGCAAGTCAAATTCCATACCGGAAACGGAGCACTGGGTCTGCAAGAAAAGGAGAGGAATGGAATCACTACTTATAGGCTCTCTAAGAGATTTGAGGGTTAATTACTACAAGCACTTGTCAAAGGAAAAATCGCTGTCAAACGAGGAAAGGACTCTTTACAATATCATTAGCCAAGCACTGAAAGTCATTCTTAACGCTAGTTACGGGGTCATGGGTGCGGAGATATTCCCGCTCTACTGCCTGCCTGTCGCTGAGGCGACAGCATCGATAGGAAGGTACACTATTACCAAAACCATCGAGAAATGCACCGAACTGGGCATCCAGGTTGTCTACGGAGATACGGATTCATTGTTCCTGAAGGGCCCATCTACTGCACAGATAGAAGCAATTGCACAGTGGGCAAAACAGGAGATGGGAGTAGACCTTGACCTTGAAAAGCAATATCGGTATGTGGCATTTAGTGAAAGAAAGAAGAACTACTTGGGAGTTTTGATGGATGGTAGCGTTGATCTGAAAGGCCTAACTGGTAAGAAAAGCCATACTCCTCCGTTTATCAGAGGTGCGTTTTATGCCATTGTTGATATACTAAGCAAAGTCAACACCGAATCTGATTTTGAAGCGGCCAAAGAGATGATCATTATGATAGTCAAGGACAACGCGAAAAAATTAAAGTCGAGAGAAATTCCATTGACAGAACTAGCATTCAACGTAATGGTTAGCAAGTCGCCTAGAGAATACAAGAAAACAATTCCGCAACATATCAGAGCCGCTGAATTGCTTGAAAAAGCTGGCAAGAGAGAAGTGAAAGCAGGTGATATTATTTCGTATGTAAAAACAAGACCACCTGCGGGAGGAGTTAAACCTGTAGAACTAGCAAAGTCTGACGATATAGATATCGACAAATATTTGGAGTATATGGAAAGTACATTTGACCAAATATTGTCTCCGTTAGGTTACGACTTTCGTGCTATACTTGGTGAAAAAAAATTAGACGATTATTTCTTTGGAAACTGAAATTACAAAGTCTTATATGCATAGAGATTTGATACTAGTGTGGCGCAAGCAATGGTGAGTTGATATGGAAGATAAGAATGTGAACAGGCATTCATTTAGTGGAAAAAGAATTCCACATGTAACAATTAAACCAGATATGAACGTGTCAGAGGTGATAGAGCTCTTTGCATCTGCTGGATATAACGCGCGCAAACTCGGAGAAGCTGCGGAATTGTTCTATAAAATGATCGATGATAATGCTACTATATGTCTAACAATATCTGGAGCTATGACGCCGTTAGGATACGGCGGTTTAGTAAAGGAACTGATCGAGCGAGGCTTCGTTGACTGGATAATTTCAACTGGTGCAAATATTTATCATGAGGAACATTTTGCATGGGATCTCCCCGTAAGACAGGGCCATTATGATGTTGACGATGATATCTTGCATAACAAGGACATAGTGAGAATATACAATGTATACATAAGAGGAGAGGGCACGCTTCATGCACAGGATAGAGTCTTGCAGGAAGTCTTTAACAGTGAATTGCAGGATAGACCCTTCACCACATCTGAATTTTCACACGTGCTAGGCAAGCATACGAAAAAATCAAAATTTCCAGACAAATCCTTTATCGCAGCGGCATATGATTATGACGTTCCAGTCTATATCTCAACGCTGAAGGATTCGTCATTAGCACTGGACCTTATTCCACTCAGACTTGAAGGTAAAAAATTCCTACTCGACTTTGTAAGAGAGATTACAGAACAGGCAGCCATAGTCTATAGTTCCAACAAATCTGGAGCTCTCGAAATAGGGGGTGGAGTGCCCAAGAATACCGCCCAGCAGACAGGACCAGCACTTGACCAGATCCTGCAGGTAAACCATGGCGGCCTTGATTACATAATACAGCTTACCGATGCAAGACCAGATACAGGTGGACTGTCAGGAGCTACACTGCAGGAAGGAAAGAGCTGGGGCAAGGTAAAGACGTCGCATGAAAATCTTATCACTGTGTATGGCGATGCTTCGATTTCATTTCCCTTGCTCTGCCTGTATGCAATTTCCAAACACAAACCAAGACAGCCCAAGCGAATATACAGCAAGTTAGACCAGTACTATGAAAAATTGAAATCGATTTACGAATCGGGAAAAACTCCGCAGAGGAAGAAAGCCATACGAAAAACATTTTGAAAGCTTCAAATAACTCCATGTTAGCCTATACCAAACAAGTTGAAAGTTAATGAGCTACACTGATCTGTATCTAACTCCACCAACAGTTACCCAGTACGGAAAAGAAAAAGATCCCCATGTCTATGTGTTTGGTGTTCCATTTGATGCAACGTGTTCCTACAAACCAGGAACAAGATTTGGACCAAACGCAATAAGACATGCATTCGTGAACATAGAAATAAACTCCATGCGATACGACGTTGAGCTAGAACATTTAACCATAGAAGATCTTGGCAACATAAAGCTCACAGTTAACCCTGTGGTGATGCTTGATGTTGTAGGCAAGGTCACAAAAGAAGTGATAGCAAAGAACAAACAAACAGTAATTCTTGGCGGTGAGCATTTGCTTACATTTGGTACATTCATGAGCACTCCAGAGAACACAGCGTTGGTTGTATTTGATGCTCATTATGATTTACGTGATGAGTATGCTGACATGAAGTTAAGTCATGCGTCGTTTCTGCGTAGAATAGTTGAGAAGCGCGGAGCTGGCAATATTGTGCATGTGGGTGCCAGAGGATTCAGTGCAGAAGAGGCAGATTACAGAAATAAGATTAATCTGAGATCAATCTCCAACAAGGAATTACGCAACGGCAACGGTACAAAGTTGCTCAAGGATGCTGTATCTAGCTTTAACGATGTTTATGTAAGCATAGATCTCGATGTTGTAGACCCTGCGTTTGCTCCAGGAGTGGGCACACCAGAATCGTTCGGCATAACGTCACACCAGCTAATGGATCTTGTTTACACGCTAGAAGATAAGAAGATAAAATGTTTTGATATAGTAGAACTCTCTCCCCCATACGATACAGGCGCGACCTCATCACTGGCAGCAAAGCTCATGGCAGAAATAATACTCATGGGTGCTAAGGGGTTAGACCGTTAACTAATACACGACTTCAATGCAATATAGCAAGCGGATAGATTCTTGATAAATCTATGTAGTTGGGAATACATAAAATCCATCAATGTAATATGTAAAAAAAATAGACCATTTTAGTGATTTCAGCTACCAATATTCTTAAATGATTCTTGGTATTGAATGGCTCTGCAGAAATGAAGGCGGGACCAAGTCTTTCAGTGTTACTTATCGAACAAGATAAACAAGGGAGTGAATGTATGTGACGCTAACCAGAAGAGACTTTGTAAAGATGGTGGCAGGTGCTGGCATAGGAATGCTAGCATTAGGCGGGCTTGGCATAAGGAATGATGTTTTAGCAAAACAACCAGACGCAGCTCCAAATAAAGTTGAAAAGAATCTCCGCAGGATTGAAGAAGCCTACAATATTAGACACAGGGCCGCGCTTCTAGAAAAAAAACGTCCTCGTCCTTCCCATCCGACTAACGGAGATGAAGAGTTGTATGCAAACAAAATCGCCAGTTACTCCAAGTGTCTGCCACACAATAACCTTGGCGAAGTCAGCCTCCCAGCCTATGAAAGCCTGATAATGGCGTTAAAGACTGGTAGCCCGCAAGATTTTGAAAGCATACAGATGGGAGGCGTTGTCAGGCTGGTAAATCCCCAAGCAGCATATGCTTTCGAACTCATCGGACCTGATTCTCACCACCTAGGAATGATGACACCTCCAAGCTTCAGCAGTGCTGAAGAGGCCAGTGAAATGGGTGAGGTATATTGGCAAGCACTTGTACGCGATGTTCCTTTCTCTGAATATGACACCGACACGCTCATAGATCAGGCTGCTGAGGATCTGTCAAATTTCTCAGATTTCCGTGGACCTAAGGATGGCTCTAGTGTCACGCCTGAAACAATATTTCGTGGTAACACTTCCGGTGATCTGGCTGGTCCATATATTTCCCAATTCCTTTGGAAAGATATTCCGTACGGAGCGATAACAATGCCACAGAAGATAAACACTCCTTTTCCCAGTATTGACTTCATGACCAACTATAACGATTGGTTAAACATCCAGAATGGAACTGCTGCTGGGCCACTTGCACTTGATCCTACACCTCACTACATACGCAATGGTCGTGATTTGGGCGAGTATGTGCATTTGGATTGGACGTACCAAGCCCACCTTGGTGCATGCCTGATGTTGTTAAGAATGAGCGCTCCCCTTGACACTGGAAATCCGTACTTGGGTTCGCTTACTCAAGATGGTTTTCCGACATTTGGTGGCCCACACATTCTGCATCTTGTAGGCATGGTAGGAAATCTGGCACTGAAGGCTGCATGGTTCCAGAAGTGGTTAGTGCATCGTCGGTTGCGACCTGAAGAATTTGCTGGATGTATTCACAATCACAAGACAGGTGCTGCAAATTACCCTATTAACACGGAGATACTTGATTCTGATGCAGTCGCTGCAGTATTCGATAAGTATGGTACGTACCTCTTACCCCAAGCTTACCCTGAAGGTTGTCCAACGCATACTGCGTACCCTTCTGGTCATGCTTCGTTTGTAGGTGCTTGTAGCACTGTTCTAAAAGCCTTTTTTAACGAATCTTTTGTTATACCAGATCCAGTAGAGGCCAGTCCAGACGGTCTCTCACTTGTTCCCTACAGTGGACCGGATCTCACTGTTGGTGGCGAACTCAACAAGCTTGCATCCAATATTGGATTTGGTCGCGACTTTGCAGGTCTCCACTGGCGTTCGGACATCATAGAAGGGATGAAGCTTGGCGAAGAAGTTAGCATTCTAGTCCTTGCGGAGATGAGATTAACATTTAATGAAAACTTTGGTGGCTTTTTCCTTACAAAGTTTGATGGTACTCAAATCACGATCTAGGGAAGGGGAAACTTGACAGAATCGACTACGGAAATCGTTTGTTAGACCATTATCTGCGCTCTTTTAGAAAGATATTTTGGCATGTTTATTTGCATGAAGGGTTTGTCTTTGTTTTCAGCACTTATTTCTTGCGTGAGTTCTTGGACAGTAACTTCTCTTACCTTGCCAGCTGCACGATCCCTGACGCTTAACTTTTCGCCCTTTGCTTCCTTTTCACCAACAACAACAATGTATGGCACCCATTCGGTTTCCGCTTCCCTGATCCTCTTTCCAAGTGTTTCTTCCCTATCATCAAGATCAACCCTGATCTTGTTTGATTCCAACTGCTCCACAATTTTTTCGCAAAGCTGCAAATACTCTTGCGAAACTGGTAATATCCTCACTTGTGTTGGTGAAAGCCATAATGGTAGTATCGGTACACCACCTGTTTTTTGAACCCTTGCTGCTTTTTCCAGCAACGCATAGATCACACGTTCAACTGCTCCGCTAGGAGAGTTATGAAGGATAATAGGATTCTTTTTTGTTCCATCTTCATCAACGAAAAATATGTTATATCTTGCTCCATTCTCAACATCGATCTGGTCAGTTGATAATGCCGAAGCCTTGTTCAGGTTATCTACAAAGTTAAACTCCCACTTCATGATGAAGTAAAAGAACCTTTCATTCCATTTTTCAACCAGTGCTGGCTTGCCCAACATACTTATCAATCCGTTTACAAACTCTTTGTTCGAGTTATAAAATTCGTCAGTGAACCTAATTGCCATTTCAACATCGTCCATTGTCAGTCCTAAACCGTTTATCACATCTATAGATAGCTTAAATCTCTTCAATGCTTCCTGCTTTGCCTGTTCAACATCCCTACACATAGCATGGCAGTCTGGCATTGTGAATGCGCGAAGCCTTCTCAAACCTACCAGCTCTCCGCTCTTCTCCCTCCTGAAACTGTATCGCGTCAGCTCGTAAAGCTTCAATGGAAGGTGCTTGTATGAGATCTGAAAGTCCTTCGCCATTAAAAACTGCCCAAAGCATGCGGCAAACCTTAGAAAAAGATCTCTCCCCTCGGAACTGATACTGTATTGTCTGGCAGGAAATCTGTTGAAGTAACTTTCCATGCTAGGATGCTTTGAATCATACATTATAGGTGTCTCAACTTCGATGCCTCCATAGTCCATAACCTTCTTTGTGACATATTGTTCTATTAGTGATTTTATGAGTCTGCCTTTTGGGTAGAATCGCATGTTTCCGCTATCAGACGCAGGTTCGTAATCTGCGATTGCAAGTTTCTTCATCAATCTTACATGCGGAGGTTGTTCATCTACAGCTCTCTTCTTTACAGTTTCGTACTTTGCCAAAATTTCCAGTTGTTCTTTTCCCTTAAAATCATACTTGTCCACAGGCGTCAAATTACCATCTGGATTGATGATGTACCACTGCGAAACTAATTTTTCCTCTGCCTTTACTGCGTCAGAAACTTTTTCCTTCTCCGCCGCTGCTTGTTTTGAAATTGCACTGGAATGCTCCGCCAACGGATGACCTTTGACGCTTATGTTGAAGGCCTTAGTCCATCCAAAAGGTGCTCTGTGCACTTCTATACCATCCTTTGCAAGAGACTCCATAGACTTGATTACACTCAACGCTGTGCCTGGAGAAGCAAGGTTTGAACTTAGATGAGCATAAGGATAGAGCAGTAATCTATTACATTTCACGTTTGAAAGCGATTTCCTTATTTCGTCCATGGCTGTTTTAGCTACACTCTCATCGTCATCGCTTTCAACAGCAACAAATGCTACTACAACATTTTCCAGCCTTACCTTCTTTTTCTCAGTTTCTTCGGCAGATGCTATCTCCTTCTCTACTGGCTCGTATTCTATGAAGTTAGAGTGCAGCTGCAATATACGCATGTTTTATAGAGAATAGATGGAGCGAAATTAAAGCTTTCTAAATTTTAGACTCCGCCATAGCGTAACGATACATCATCACTCTTGCTCTGTTTTACCTCCTTCTTCCACTGCTTGTAGTGATCGTTGCAGAGATAAGCGCGTTTAGAACCAGAATCTACTTCTAGTCCAGCTTGTTTTACCTTGTCGGTGTTTAACGATCTAGTAGCATTGTTGCTGCATCCATTTACGCTACAACTAATACCCTTGCTAACCTTACCCACGAACGAGGTACTTGGCGCTATCCTATAAATACTTGCTAGGAACATTTCATAATATTGCTTAATCGCATAAGAGATAAGATCGAACCTGCGATGAATGGTTTGGGATTAAAATTCGCTTCTAGCGGACTCTCTGCAAACTTTTGGACCGGTGTAGGTTTTGTTTTATCAATTGCATCTGCAGCTGCTTATGCAAGTGCCAACATTGGTTTGATCTATCCGGCACTTTTTGGAGGCATACTGTTACTTGTTTCAGGGTTCTTTGATATCGTTGACGGAAGCGTTGCAAGAGCAACCAAACATATTTCCAGAAAGGGCGCTTTTCTTGACTCGACATTCGACAAGGTTGCAGAAGTTATAGTGTTCCTAGGCATACTATACGGTGGATTAGCCGATCCCACAATGGTGTTAATAGCGTTGGGACTGTCGCTTTTGGTGAGCTACTCAAGAGCCAGAGCAGAATCATTAGGAATTGAGTTGAAAGGAGTTGGTATAGGAGAACGAGCAGAACGCCTGATAGTAATAGCAGTATTCAGCATAGCGGGTTTCACATATTATGGTATAGTAATAGTTGCAATAATAGCAGGAATAACGTTCATACAAAGAGTTGTGTCTGTCGTGTCGCATCTAAACAGAAGTTAATACAGACGACCTGTCTGTCTTCTGTCTGCCTCAGATCTTACCTTCACTACACCATAGTATACGGCACATGATACACAGTAAGATTTCAATATAGTAGGAGCCGCAATATATGTCCCGCCTGCCCTCAACTCCTTTGCAAGCGCCGGATCTACCAAAGTGAGCCTTGATGTGACCTTCTTTGCCTTATCCTTCGGAACCCAGCGCCCACAGTTGCTGCATTGAACTAAAGCTGAGCGACCCTTGCCACCTTTTGATCTGCCCCTGCTGGCCCTTTTCTTAGTCATAGCGTATAAACCAGTAGGACACGTTTTAAGTGTTGTGATTGCATTGCACATTGATTATAGAAAACAGCTGAAACATGGTTATAATATGGATATTGCAAACTCTTTGCATGAGCATTGCTGTAGTTTCACATACACCAATTGACGAGATCGAAAGTAAAGGAGCGAGTGTAACAAGTGTTGGCGGACCAACGAGTTATTGCGGTCTTACAGCGAAAACATGTGGTTTCAAGGTTAATCTAATCACAAAGATCGGTCTAGACTTTTCCGACGATTTCAAACATCTTCTCAACGAAAGAGGGTTGACTATCTCCAGTAACTGCATATCTAACAGTAACCCAACGACTAGATTCAAGTTGGTTCTTAAAGATCACGAACGAGATTTGTTTCTGCTGGCTAGATGTGATGACATAACCGCAAATGATGTCGAGTCAAATATGGATGCTTACATAGTTAGTCCAATTATAAACGAGGTGCGCGCTGATGCGTTGACCAAGATATTCCAACAAACAGGGTTCATCTTTCTGGATCCGCAAGGTCTTGTTAGAAAAGTTGGCAACGATGGTAGATGTTACATCGGCAGAACGGAAATGAATGTAGACAGATCGAAGATTGGTGCAATAAAGGTTGATGACGAAGAAGCGTTTGCTCTGACTGGTGTAAGAGGCATAGAAGCTCTTAAAAAACTTGGGATCGAAACAGCAATACTCACAAGTAGAAACAAGACAACTATGTTGCGTCAAGAACGTGCTTATGAAATTACAACCGAGTTGGTCGAATCCAAGGACTCAACGGGTAGTGGTGATATCTTTGCAGGAGCATACACATGCGCTTTTGTGGAAAACAATGATCCGAAATGGGCGTTATGTTTTGGCGTCGCGGCTGCCGTTACGGCTCTGAAAACCAATACTACGGGAATACTCAAGATACCTGCGAGAAAAGATGTTGAGACGTACGCATCTGCACTGCATGAGAGGATGAAGATCTTATCAGTATAAGGCAGAGTTTTTTATTCTAGTATGTATATCCAAAAGCATGCCAAAAGCGCTGGTGCTCATCACTGTAGATTCTGGAACGGATACGGAAGTAGTCAAGGAACTAAAGGGAGTGCCCAGCGTCAAGGAAATCTATGAAGTATACGGTGCTTATGACATTATTGCGATGGTAGAGGGAGACTCTAACGCAAGGATCAAGGAGACAGTTTTTAACAACATAAGACGGTTGGATCATGTTAAATCAACACTGACAATGATGATCGTCGAGGATTGATTTATTCCCACAATACCTTGCTAACTTTAAATCTAGGTTTCGTTCACTAGTTTTTGTGAAAGTTGCATTAACAAGCGGTGACCTGCAGGACAACAGACTTGTACAAGTAAAGAAGACATTAGAAACTCTAGGTATAGAATCACAGATAATGAAAAGACAGTATGAGATTGCAAAGGATGTTGATGTTGTAGTAGTTACTGGAGGCGATAGAGGTCTGCTGCAATACTTCCACCAGATGGTCGACGAATCTGCACCAGTCCTTGGTATCTATGAGTCAGATTCAACAGGATTTCTTGCCCAGATAGAAGCAAAAAATCTGGAGATAGCTATCAACAGACTGAAGAGCGGAGACTTTGGTGTTGACGAAGTTACACGATTGGGAGTTAAGGTTGATGGGAAGGATATAGATCCTGTTCTTAACGATGTTGCAATATTTCCGTCCAAGAGCGCTACACTGATGGAACACAAGCTCAAGATAAATGGCGAAGATGTGTGGCATGATAACAGCGACGGCATTATAATAGCCACGCCAATAGGTTCCACGGCATATTCTATGTCCGCTGGTGGTCCTATGGTTCTCCAGAAATCAAAAGTCTTCATAATAGTATCAGTAAATTCCATCGATGTAACAAGAAGACCACTGGTAGTATCCGATGATACCCTTGTTGAGATTGATGATATTACAAGCAGATATCATTGTGAAGTTATACCAGATGGTGGCGACAGACTAAGAATCAAAAAACGTTTGCAATGCGCGAAACATCAGTATCCAGCAAAGCTAGTTAGGCTTGCAGAAGATTCTGCTGCAATATCGCTCATAGCAAAGAAGGTTCGACTTGCAGAGGATCTGTTGGGAATGCCTCCAAGTGCCAAACTGGTTTTGAAGACGCTGGAGTATGAAGGACCTTTGAGCCAAAAAGATCTTGCTTCAAGAACGATGCTTCCAGAAAGGACTGTTAGACTCGCTTTGAGTCACTTGCTTGTTAAGGGTTATGTAAAGAAGAAAGTCTCGCTTAGAGATGCCAGACAGAGAATATACGAACTGAAAATTTAGCTCTTCTTGTTCTTTACAGCAGCTTCAATAAATGAGAGAAATGCCTTTTCTGGCTTTCCTGGCCTGCTCGTGAACTCTGCGTGGTATTGAACCGCAAAGTAGAATTTATGGTTTGGAACTTCCAGAATTTCCATCCTCTTACCGTTATCACTAGAACCAGACAATATCATACCGAGTTTTTCAAACTGTTCCTGATACTCTTGATTGAACTCATATCTATGTCTGTGTCTCTTCGTTATTTTTGTCGAGCCGTAAAGTTTGTGTGCTATCGTATTTGGTACGACATCGATTTCATGAGCGCCCAATCGCATCGTGCCTCCCATGCTTGCTATACTTTTCTGCTCTGGCAGTAGATCTATTACAGGATCTTCGGTATTTGGATTAATTTCTGTAGAATTAGCTTTTGGCAGGTTGCACGCATTCCTTGCAAAGGCAACGGCTGCAAGTTGAAAGCCAAAGCATATTCCAAGGTACGGAATGTTTTTGACTCTTGCGTGGTTTGCCGCGTTGATTATTCCTTCGCTGCCGCGCTCCCCAAATCCCCCTGGCACAAGTATCCCGTTATAATTCTCGAGTTGAGCTAAATTGCCGTCTTCCATCTGTTCGGAATCTAGCCAGTCTATGTTAACCTTGTGCCCGATCTTTGCTCCTGCATGACCCAATGCATGGTTAATGCTTACATAGCTGTCCGAAAGTTTCACGTATTTACCTACCATCGCTATATTCACATCATCCTTGTAGCTTTTGTAAGAATTCAGAACTTCAGCCCAGTCTCCCCAACTGAACTGTTTCGTCCATAAACCAAGTTTATGTGTCAACGTGGGAACAAGCCCTTGCTGCTCTAGCACTTCTGGAACTGTGTATATTGACACCGCGTCATGACTTGAAATTACCGATCGTTCTTCAACATTCGCGAATAACGCTATCTTTCTCCTTACATCTGTATCCAATGGGATCTTGCATCTAACTGTTACAAGGTCAGGCTGGATACCTATCCTCCTCAATTCCTGAACACTATGCTGAGTTGGTTTGGTCTTCACCTCGCCTACAACATCCAACATAGGAGCTAGGGTAACATGCACAAACAACGTGTTGCTAATTCCATCCTCGAGCCTTATCTGCCTAATTGCTTCCAAAAACGGCAAACTCTCGATGTCGCCAACAGTGCCACCGCATTCAACAACAAGAACGTCTACATGATCCTTCTTCGCAACGTCTCTGATCCTGTTCTTTATTTCATCAGTTATATGCGGAATAATCTGCACGCACTGTCCAAGGTATTCGCCCTTGCGCTCCGATTCTATTACTTTTGCATATATCTGCGCTGTAGTGATGTTGTGATCTTTCGTCAAATCTGTATCCAAAAATCGCTCGTAAGTTCCAATATCCATGTCGCATTCGCCGCCATCGCTGGTCACGAAGACCTCGCCATGGATCAATGGGTTCATGGTACCTGCATCAAAGTTCAGGTATGGATCAATCTTTACACAAGATACCTTTAAACCACAACACTGCAATAGTTTCGCGATCGAAGTTGCGGTGATGCCCTTTCCTAAACCAGACATAACTCCGCCGGTGACAAAGACGTACTTTTGAGAAGAATTACTGCGCCCTTCCTGCATATCTGGGTATGGTAAGTACCCTTTTTAATTGTTATTCTGGATCCTGCGAGGATCTGCCATGAAATAATGCTAGCGTGTAGCGTTCTTCAAATTTCGTGCCAAAGATTCAATCTTCGATGCCATTTCCTGCCTGCCGGTTTGTTCTATGATGTTGATGAAGGCGCTACCCACTATTACCGCATCAGCTCCCGCATTGAGCATGAATTTGACATGCTCTTCTTTACTTACACCGAAACCTACGGCAAGAGGTACTTTTGATTTGCAGTATTTCTTGACTCTCCTTATGGCCTGCACGGTATAATCTTCAAACGCTTCTCTTTGACCAGTTGTGCCAAAGACAGAAACCAAGTAAAGAAATCCTGTTGTAACATTTACTATTGCCTTGATCCTTTGCTCGCTAATATTCGGTGAAACCAGAAATATTGTATCCATGCTGTGTTTAGAAGCACATTTTTTCAACTCTCCAGCTTCTTCGAAAGTCAAGTCTGGTATGATGACACCGTCTACTCCATTGGATCTCGCATGTTTGAGAAAGTTATCGAATCCTGGCTTGTAAAGTATGTTGCAGTAGGTCATTATTGCCAATGGTACGCCTAAACTATCGTTGATCCGCTTTGCAATCCGCAACGCTTCTGTGGGTGTAATACCTTGTTGCAGTGCCTTGTATGATGCTTTCTGTATTGTCGGACCATCTGCAATAGGATCGGAAAATGGAATTCCTAATTCTACAATGTCGACACCTCCATTAACCATCGCTCTGATCACGTCTATGGTACTTTCTCGGTCAGGGTAACCTGCTACAGCATACCCTATCAACGCATGTTCATTTTTAGATCTAAGCTTTGCAAGTCTTTCACTTATTCTGGTCATTGCTCATCCTTAGATAATTTTCAACAACTTCAACATCCTTATCTCCCCTGCCAGATAATGTCACGATTATCGAAGAGTTCTTGCCGTACTTTTTGGCGATCTTTATTGCGTATGCAAGTGCGTGTGCAGGTTCTAAAGCTGGTATTATGCCTTCATACTTTGATAGCGAAAGAAACGCGTTAACGGCCTCTGCATCGCTGACATTGGTATAATTTACTCTCTTCATAGTCTTGAGAAAAGAGTGTTCAGGTCCAACCCCAGGATAGTCCAAACCAGCAGCTATGCTGTGTGTATCTGATATCTGACCCTCGCTATCCTGTAACAAGTACGTCAGCATACCATGCAAAACGCCTTCGGTACCAGCACAAAGTGTTGCTGAATGCTTACTGCTTTCAAGCCCTTCACCTCCAGCCTCCACCCCGTACAGATCTACCTTGGTGTCTAGGAATTCGTGAAACATGCCAATAGCGTTACTGCCGCCACCAACACATGCTAGCACTGCACTTGGAAGTTTCTTCGTCATATTCACTATCTGCTGTTTCGTTTCCTTGCCAATTACATTCTGGAAATCTCTCACCATCATAGGATATGGATGCGGACCAACCACTGATCCCAAGAGATAGTAAGTTGTTCTAACATTGGTTATCCAATCCCTCAAAGCTTCATTGATTGCGTCCTTCAGTGTTTGCGAGCCAGCATCTACCGGATGCACTTTTGCACCTAAAAGTTTCATCCTGAACACGTTTAGCTTCTGTCGTTCAACATCCTTTGAACCCATGTAAACTTCACACTTCAGCCCTAACGCGGCACAGGCCATTGCTGTTGCAACTCCGTGCTGTCCCGCTCCGGTCTCGGCAATTATCCTCTCCTTGTCCATCCTTTTTGCGAGCAAGGCCTGCCCAAGCGTGTTGTTGATCTTATGCGCTCCACCATGCAACAGGTCTTCTCGCTTAAGATAGATTCTTGCTCCTCCTGTTGCTCTGGTCAAATTTTCTGCAAAATACAATGGAGTTGGTCTTCCAGCATATTCCTTTAGATAATATTCCAGTTGCTGCCTGAACTTTTTGTCTTTCTTGAACTTCAGATATGCATGTTCAAGTTCTTCCAGTGCCGGAATCAGAGTTTCAGGCACAAACCTACCGCCAAACTTTCCAAACTTGCCCTTCACTGGATATTGTGTAAGTTTCATACGGCAACCACTAACTCCTTGACCTTGTCTTTAATGTTATTGGACTGCATTATACCCGTACCGATAAGGAAAGCGTCTGCACCAACGCTCTTGAGATACTTTATCTGTTCTGCTTCGCTTATCCCGCTCTCACTAATCACAGGTTTCGTCTTCTCACATCTCTTCAAGATGTATTCAGTGGTCTTGATGTCGATCTTCATCGTATCGAGGTTCCTGTTGTTTATGCCTATCAGATCCGCATTTGTCAGCATCGCCTGCCTGAACTCATCTTCCGCATGCGTCTCCAGCAGAACCTCCAGATCATTCTTGTGTGCTTTATCGACAAAACTTTCAATGCTTCCTTCGCACAGATTTGCATTGAAGAGTGATGCTATAAGCAGTATGCAGTCAGCTCCGATCTTTTTTGCTGCATCGATCTGCACATCGCTTATCATTATATCCTTCATCAGTAACGGTACGTCAAGTGCAAGCCTTGCATTTACAAGATAGTCTATTGAACCGTTGAACATGTTTGGCTGTGTAAGTATAGATAATGCAATTGCCCCAGAATCGACCATTTCTCTTGCAATTCGCGTTGGATCAGAATATTGTCTTATGGTTCCCATAGAAGGCGAGGCAAATTTTATTTCAGTTATTATCGGTGTATGTTTGCAGTTGTGTATAGCATCTTTTATGCTAAGAGTAGGACGGTAAATTGTAAACTCGATATCGTAGATACCATCGTCTATAGCCTTCTTTGCGCTTTCTGCAAGTTTCTTTAGGAATTCTGCCATTTCTTCTCCAACTCCAGCAATTGTGATACGTTGCCGCACTTCCTGATCAGCGATCCAAATTTCTTGAACGCGTTTCCGCTCTCTATTGCCTTCCTTGCAAGTTCTATGCCACCCTCGAACGAGTCAGCCTTGTCGCCTACTATCAGTGCGGCAGATGCGTTAAGCAGAACGGCACCAAGTTTCTTGTCATCCGCACTACCATTTAGTATCTTGAACATCTGCAGTGCTGACTCGTCCTTGCTCGCAACGCTAAGATCCGCGGGTTCTGCAATACTGATCTTCAAGCTCTTGGGGTTTAGGTCAAGTTTGTCAATAGAACCGTCTCTAATCCATGAGATGTGATTTATGCATGTGTTTGATAATTCGTCCAAACCATCATCTGCATGAAAGACCATCGCCTCCTTCCTTCCAATATTTTTCAGTAACCGTGCAATCTTGTCTATCAAGGATAGATCGTAAACGCCAACAACTTGCGCGTTAACATCAGCAGGATTGCTTAACGGTCCAAGTAAGTTAAAGGCAGTTCTGACTCCAAGTTCCTTTCTCGCATTTGCTACATTCTTCATTGCTGGATGAAACTTTGGTGCAAACATGAATCCTATTCCCAGCTGTTCAATGCATTCCCTGACCTTAATTGGTTCCGTATTGAGGTCATAACCAAAGTATTCTAAAACATCGGCACTGCCGCAAGGACCAGAAACAGACCTGTTGCCATGCTTCGCAATATTTACTCCAGCTGCACTGGCAACGAACGCAGATACTGTACTTATGTTAAAGGTCCTTATCTTGTCACCGCCGGTGCCGCAGGTATCTACCAATCTTCCTTTTACAGAAGGTTTTATCTTGACTGCGAATTTGTTCATAACGTCAAGCATTGCTTTCAGTTCATCAACAGTCTCTCCCTTCGTCTTCAATCCCAGCAGAAAGGAAGCAATGGATTTGTCACTCGCGTTTCCCTGCATTATTTCATGCATGCATTGAACCATCTCTTCATATTGCAAATTCCGTGGTTCCGACAATTTCGTTATACAATCTTGTATCATCTTTTCACCGTCTTCAGAAAGTTCAGCATTATCTTCTTGCCATCATCTGTCAAAACAGATTCTGGATGGAACTGTACACCCATTATCAGGTGCTGCTTGTGCCTTATGCCCATTATCTCGCCATCGTCCAACGAGCGAGCCGTTACCTCCAAGCAATCCGGTATAGAATCTTGTTCAGCAACGAGCGAATGAT
>JBMCYV010000006.1:0-90947 GCA_049199595.1 Candidatus Nitrosomirales archaeon | reverse complement strand
TTCATCATCACTGATGCTAATGTGTAGGAAGTTGTAGATCTTTCTCAACTCTGCAAAGGTATCCATTCTTAGATCCTCATACCTCACCAAAAGACGCAAATCTGGATTATGCTTTTGATATGCTTTCAAAACCGTTTCAGTGATCATTTTCCACCTCTGCGAATAAAGGTGAATTGCTTCAAAACGTATCTCTCTTGTCAGTAAGAGTTTTCTGGATTGATCTCGATTCCAGGAATCTTGTCTATGAGCGTCAAAGGAAGAGTCAACAACATCTCTACCGTCTCTTAACAAGAAAATTAGCTTGGAGTCAGAAAGAGATTCCAGTACCAAGTCTGCACCACCACTTCCGTTGGGCTCTTTTATTATCACATTCTTGGTTAGCGTTTGTGCATAAGAGTAGGCCCGTGCTAAAATAAGTTTACGCAGTGCGGGAAGCCAATTATACTTGTGATGTGGAGAAAAGAAATATTGACTCCAGGTCAAATAGCTCTCTTTGGCAGATTGGGGGAGCCTGACCTTATCAAGATGATTACCAATATAAGGTTCGGGCCAAACTATATTCTGAGGATGTCTTAGCAACCGTTCACCCAACCAAGTAGTTCCACTTCTCGGTGCTCCAAATATCCATACAATCTTCTTTTCTAGAAGATTTTCTTCTTCCTCGTTTAATGGTTGCAAGGCTGGGACTCTGAAGTCATTTATGTCGTCGAATGAGTCTTCTACTTCATTACTAGTTTCTTCAAGCCTCAATAGAGAATGAGCTGGGAGATTTATCTCCATGTCACATTTCGCAGGAGTTTCAACGTTGATTCTATAGCCTAGAACTGCATTAGCGGCTTCTGCTGTAGTGGTAAAAGCTATTGTGTAATCCTTCAACTGCCCACTGAAGTCATTTATCCATCGTATATGCCTAATAAGTTCCATATTAGTCAAGCCAAGAATCATGACGGCTAAATACGCTGAGTGTGGTTTGCCTTTTTTACTCCTCAATTTTACCGTTAGTTTGTACTTTTGGTGTGGTTTGATAGCAATTTTCTCAGAGTTATATAGATACTTCTCATCTTTAGAGATCATTATGGTCTCTGGACCCTTAAGGTCATTTCCAACACTCCGAAGGTATTCCCACATCTTCGTTATACCACAATACCTATCTATATTTTCGTTCAGTAAGATAAAGTACTGAATTGCTAATCAGGATCTGAGATCCGTATCCTCCTTGACTCATTGTTAGTGAACTAATACTACTTTGATTTTTAATACGTGTAATTATAATTGATTTACAAATGAGTTCCGCAGTTGATTCAGAACTACAGAATGGTAAGTATAAGCGTCACAAGAAAAATCTGGCAAGAATCATTGCGAGTGCACTTCGTGAGGAATCTATAGAATGTACTTCAATTAGCGATTATGTTGATCTGGCGTACTCCTTCACTTGTAGTGAGCACTCTATTAGACCTCTACAGGTGAGAAGCGAAATTCATATATTATTGGAGATACTTGCGAAGTATAAACCGAAAACATTACTCGAAATAGGAACTGCGAATGGCGGTACATTATTTCTTTTCTGTAATGTTGCCGATCCTGAAGCAATGATATTAGGTATAGATATGCCTCATGGTAACTTTGGCGGTGAATTTTATCCGGATTGGAAAATTCCATTCTATGAATCCTTCGCAACAAACAAACAGAGGATCCATCTTATACGAGCCGATTCTCATGATATTATTTCACTAGAAAAGGTTACACGGATATTAGGTCAACGACGATTGGACCTTCTTTTCATAGATGGTGATCATAGCTATGATGGTGTTAAAAGAGATTTTGAAATGTACAGCTCACTGGCTGCAGAAGGATGCATTATTGCATTTCATGATATAAATCCTGGACCAAAAGAAGAAGTTGGAGATGTTCCCAGATTCTGGAATGAGATCAAGCGGAAATATCCACACCTTGAAATCGTAGATGGCACTAGAAGCGCTGGTATAGGCTTATTATTTCTCGAATCACATATTTCAAGATCCATAGAAGTATCAAGAACTATACTTGAGTTTAAACGGAAGCAGATTGAAAATAATCCTCTGGGACTTCTTCTTGCAATATATTCTGAACGGCCAGATTTGCAAAATGCGTTTCCAGAAGTATTGGAAGGGAATTACACAAGATTGTTGAAATGGGCCGATGATGTATCTAGGGGTCTAACCAATGAATGTTCACTCGATAAATTACTCAAATTTTCTTCGTGGTACTCTAATAATGAATTAACTAGACACAAACAGCAGCTTGATGCTGCTAATAATGAGTTGATTAGCTATAAACGGGAGCTTGACGTAATTAACAATGAATTAACTAGACACAAACAGCAGCTTGATGCTGCTAATAATGAGTTGATTAGCTATAAACGGGAGCTAGGATTAGCTAATAATGAGCTGGCTAAGTACAGGAAGCATCTTGATATCACTAAGAATGAGCTGGCAAATCATAAGCAGGAGCTTGATGCCATAAGAAGTAGTAGTACTTTCAAATTCATGAAATTTTGTTCTAATAGAATAGACAGAATGTTGCCTGAGGGAAGCAGAGGTGGTGAATTTAGAAAAATTGCTGTAAAGAGTTTACACATAATAACTACCCAAGGTTTTCGAAGTCTCTTGTTACAAGCCATTGAAAGAATTAAGCATAGAGAATTCACGCTGGTGGAACCAACTCTGCAACTGAGACCAACTCATAAGCATAATTCAAACATACAGAACTTATGCATCAAAATTGACAATTTGTCAAAGGAAGACATAAAAATAATCAATAAAAAAATCTCTATAGTAATTCCCACGAAGAATCCTGACCAAGATTTTGAAGTGGCTCTTGAAAAATTAAAAGAGCAAGAAGGCTTCAAGGAAATTGAAATTATAGTTGTAGACAGTGGTTCTACAGAAGTAACACTTGAACTCGCCAGAAAGTATGCAAATGTGATCAGCATAAAGCCAGAGCAATTTAATCATGGTTTGACAAGAAACCTTGCTGCAGAAAAAGCTAGTGGCGATTATATTCTATTTACTGTTCAGGATGCTATGCCAATTGGAAGACTCTGGCTGTACAGCATGGTAAAAGTCCTTGAAAGTGACCCTCAGATTGCTGCCGTGACAGTCAGACAGATCCCCAAAAGCAATGCTGATCTATTCGCATGCTTCTCATTATGGTTTCACTATAAAGCGCTGAATCTTTATGAAGATAAAATTTCACTGTCCAATCAAGAAACATTCGATGATCTGTCACCAATAGAGAAGAGAAGACTTGTCGGATTGGATGATGTCTGTTGTTTAGTGAGAAAAGAAGTGTTTGATAAGTTGAAATTTAGCGATATTGAATATGCGGAGGATTTGGATCTAGGATTGAGAATTATGAAAAATGGATACAAAATTGCATTCTTACATTCCGTAGGCGTTATCCATTCGCATAACATGAATCCTGCTTATTTCTTGAGAAGGAGCTACACAGATAGTAAAATGTTACCCAGAGTTTTGTCATATGAACCAACTTACTACAAGACTGATTGTAACATAAACGAAATGCTTAGTGCTATCGTGACCTTATACGCAGCCTTGAATGCAGCAGTAGAGTTTATGAAGCCCTTATCATTTGATGAAAATGCTGCGAGTTTAATTGCGAAAGTAAAGTCATTGATTTCTGAAAACCTTCAAAACCATTCGTCACGATTAATACAATTTGAAAGAAGTGGTAACCATCTAGATCATATTTTCGATGAAATCAGTAAGGTATGTAGCAAGAGTGATGGAAAAATGAATCATGTTGTTTTACAACAATATTGCGATAGGTTGAACGATTTCAAGACATACCTTGCCATTTATGATTCACTAAAAGACAAGAAAGCTGAATTCTTAGAGGCTTTGTACAAGTTATTTGCTACCCTTGTTGGTTCAACATTAGCTAACTATTACATGTTCAAATCTAAAGATGAGATTTCCAAGGAGTTAGGATATGTAGACAGTGTTTTGTCTCGGGTAGCGTAGCGCAAATCTGTTATTTAAGATCGATTCAGACGATCCATTAGCAGTTCAGCAAGTCTTTATGCGACCTATGTTTGAACATATCTAGTCACATCTCTAGAATATCAGTATAAACAACTAATTTAAGATCTATTCAAAGCCAATGAATCGGCATAGTGATAGTTCAATGCAACACTGCATAAGAAGCTCGTATTCAAAGGCCTCGTCCTCATTTCTTGGTGGCCTAACTATATTACTCTTGATTGTATTTAGAAGTTCTGGATTTTCTGCTATTCTTTGCATGATACTTGCTAAACTCCTCGAATTTCCAATTTCGAAGTTAAAACCATTTACTCCATCTTTAATAAGCTCAGCCGCGCCGCCTATGTTAATAGTTATAACTGGTACTTTATGCGCTAAACTCGTGAGCACTGTAAGAGGAGAGTTCTCCCACCAAATTGATGGAACTATTGTGCAATCCATATCGTTCATGATGTGTTGCATCTCTCCGTCTTCATATTGGCCTAAGAATTCTACTCTGCTGTCTCCTTCAACCATCTTCTTCAGTTTCTCGTAGTATTCCTTCTCGTAGAAATAGTTACCATAAATCTTCACCTTTATGTTCTGACTCCTTATCATTTTCATAGCTTCAACTATTAGATGAACGCCCTTGTGCGGAAGAACGGTTCCAATATATCCATATGTCACACTATCTCCTTTTTGCTTCATTCTATTATTGATTCGAATGTCACGATAATCAATTCCATGCCTGATGACCTTAACATCTCTATTAAACACATTACCAAACATGCCAGCAAGAAAATATGTAGGGGAGATAATTACGTCAGCATTTTTCGCAAATTCTTCAGCTTCCCTGAATCTTGTTTTAGTCTTATCATTAGGCATATGTTCGTAACATTCTGCAGCGCACTTGACTCCACCCTCTGGAGAAGAACATAATTCTCCCTTTGCTGTTACTGCTATACCTCTGGGACACATAAGCCAAAAATCCGTTAGGGTCAAAATCACTGGTATCTTTCTCTTCTTAGCAATTTTCATGATTGATCCGGTTCTCATGGGATGGCAGACATGAATGATATCAAACTCTTCCTTCGAAAATATCGTTTCCAATATTTCCTCCATTGATGGATCGTAAATTCTGAAACTTACGTCTGGAGGAATTACCTTATGTTTAATCGAAACAACTGGAACTCCTTGAAAGACATATTCGCAAATCAAAAAATCCCCTTGTTTTCTAAATCCATTGTTTTCTGCGATAGCATAGGTAAGAACCTTCACAGAATGTCCCATTCTCTGTAATTGCTTACTTAGGTTAAGTACAAATTGTTCAGTCCCAGTATAATGTTTCGGAAAGAATTGATGTACTACAAATAAGATTTTCATGATCATTCACTGGGTAATTCATGTGCAAAGTCTATGGGTACTTTATTATGCTCAAAAGAATCTGGCGAACGATTGTATCCATTAATCATGAGTTTCGCAGCAATTTTTACTGCCTGCAGGCTGTCATATCGTGGTTTCCATCCTAATGATTTTAGCTTACTTATATCCAGGCTCATGGTCTTCACGTCTCCTTTCCATCCTCTTCCACCATCTACACCACCTGTTGTCCTAACTCTGACATCACTAAGTCCCATTTCTTGTATCACGATTTTTGCTATTGTATAAACATCAATATGATCCTCAGAGCTAACATTGTAGATCTCTCCAGTACCATTAGAATTATTTAATCCAAACTGCATTGCTTCCATACAATCAGAAACAAGCATGTATGACTTGCGCTGTGTTCCATCGCCCAATATTTCTAGTTGTGATGGATCTCTGTGCAACTTATTTACAAAATCATAAATGACACCATGTGTGCTGTTAGCACCAATTATATTTGCAAGTCTATAGATAATAGCCTCAAATCCGTAGGAACTAGCAGCTCGGCTTATCAAGGCTTCGCATGCAAGTTTAGATACTCCATACGGAGAAATAGGTTCTAACGGTGAATAATCTTCAGGCGTTGGAATTTTCGTGGCATCACCATATACGGTAGATGAAGAAGTAAAGATGAAAACTTCCGTATCCCATTTCCTGAGCGCCTCGAGTAAATTGAAAATGATTGCAATATTTTGATTCAAATGTACTTCCAGATCTGTGATATTCACCATAACCTCTGGATTTGCCAGATGGTAGACAATTCTATAGTTGGGCAAACGATCTAGTGATCCGCTGTCTATTAGATCAAGATTGTAAAACTTGAATCTTCGATTTCTCTCCCAGTTTCTTATATATTCGATCTTACCATTGCTGAGATTATCAAGAACGTGAGTCTCGAATCCTTGCGACAATAGCCTATCCACAAGATGACTGCCAATGAAGCCCGCTCCACCTGTTACTAGTACTGCACTATCATTTTGATGCGTAGATTCCCACACTCTGTCATTTGTGATGAATCGTGATTCTTGTAATTTATGGAAGTTTAGTTATGTGTTTATAACATGTAGCACAAATTACTTACGCTTTAAGTTAGCAGATGTTTGTTAAGAAAATCAGGAGATAACGCATGACAATTATGTCAATGGCCTCACAAAACAGAATTTTGACTCGCAAAGTCGCCATGATTGTGGTTACAGGCATAGCTCTAGCAGCCTTTGGTTACAGTTATGAAACTGGAATTCTTATGGAGATTGGTTCGAACGTTAGCATTACTAGCGAGTGGTCTTTTGCAGCAGATTTGCCGATACAACTAGATGAATCTAGGGCAGTATCTATAGAAAATAAAATCTATGTTGTGGGAGGTGTTACTGTAAATTCGATCACTAATAAAGTGCAGATATACGATCCTGTAAGCGATACTTGGTCTGATGGAAAGGAACTCCCAATAGCGTTGCATCATGTTGCGGTTGCGTCCTATCAAGATAAGTTGTATGTTGTGGGTGGTTACAAAATAGGTCGGATACCTTCCAATGCGTTATTCATCTTAGATCCCATAACAAATGAATGGGTTCGTGGAGCGGATATGTCAACGCCTAGGGGTGCGTTGACAGCAGAGTTCATTGATGGTATGTTATACGCTGTTGGGGGCTTCAACAATGGATCATTAAGTGTAAATGAAGCATATGATCCTGCAAGAAATACTTGGACAAGTAAAACTCCAATGCCGACAGCGAGAGATCATGCATCATCAGGTGTAATTGATGGAAAGCTGTACGTTATAGGCGGAAGAGAAGACCATCCATCAAATCCTCTAAATGCCAATGAGGAATACGACCCTACAAAGGATGAATGGGTCATTAAAGCACCTATGCCAACCAACCGTAGTGGAATAATCGGCGTTTCCTTATCAGACAGCATTTACGTCTTTTGTGGTGAGACAGATACCAGAATATTCGCTAACACTGAGGAGTACGTACCATCATTAGATACTTGGATCATAAGAGAAGAAATGCCATCAGGTAGGCATGGATGCGCGGCTGCAGAGGTTCATGGAAGTATATACGTTATTGGCGGTGGTACAGCTCCGGGAGCTGTCGCATTTTCTCCAAGTACCAAGAACGAAGTGTTTACTCCATTGAACTGAGGCAGAGAGGACTTGCAACGATCTGGATGCAATGATGGTTTCCTCATTACAATGAATTAGATAATTACGTGATGTAACACAAGTTACATAATATTAAAAGATGGTCTACGTAAGGCTAAACAAGCGAGGTATCTAAAATAAGTAAAAGAGGATAGAATAGAATTGGCAAAACCAACATTGCTTATTATAGGTGTAAGTGGACTATTAGGATATAAGCTAGCGAAGCTTGCTCAAGGAAAATTTTCATTATACGGAACTTACAATTACAGGAAAGTTCTGCCTGATTCCTGCGAGACATCACAGCTAGATATCACAAAAGAGAACGATACTCGAAAATTTGTCGAAGAATTGCGCCCTGATATTATAGTTAATACTTCGGCCATCCACAGCGTCGATTATTGTGAAACTAACAAGGAAGAAGCTTGGAAGGTAAACGTGACTGCTCAAAACAATTTGGCCACTACGGCCAACAAAATTGGTGCTAGACTGATCGGTATTTCCACAGACTATGTCTTTGATGGGAGAAAGGGGAATTATATTGAAAACGATGAGCCTTCACCTTTGAACTATTACGGCTTGACCAAACTTGAGGGTGAGAAAGCTCTACAGAAACTAGCATCATACGCGGTAGTTAGATCCAGTGTTATTTACGGTTGGGCTTCATTACATCTTGGTAACATCGAGTCAAGTTCTCATAAATCGATTAACTTTGCCATGTGGTGCATGGTAAAACTCTTCAGCAGACAAGAAATAAAAATTGTTACTGATCAGTACTCTAACCCCATCTTAACTGATAATGTGACTGAAGTAATCATGAAATTGATTAAGTCTGAACATAATGGGATATATCATGTAGCGGGTCTTTCTTGTTTGAATAGATATGATTTCGTCATGAAGCTGACTCAAACCATGAATTTCGATGCAGGTTTAGTCAAGCCCATAACCACTGATCAGCTGAAGCAGATAGCGCGAAGACCTAAAAATTGCTGTCTTAACTGTACCAAGGTTATGAAAGATTTGGGTGCGAAACTACTCACAGTAGACGAATCGCTGCAGCTTATGAGGAAGCAGAGCGAGGCTGAAATGTATGATTTGCTACACAAAATTAAATAAATCCCTTTCATTCAAGAGGGCGAAATAGATTGTCATCAGTGCAGAAATTTGATCTGGATGGTTTTGAAGTTTACGAACTAAAAAAACTTCCTGACGAAAGAGGATATTTTTCAGAGATAATAAGATACGATTGGAAGGAGATCTTTGGAGGAGAGCAGACCGTTCAGGCAAACCTATCAATGAGCTATCCGGGAATTATCAGAGCTTGGCACAGACATGCTAGGGGACAGATTGATTACTTTATTGTTCTTCAAGGCGCTATGAAGATTGTAGCGTACGATGACAGAGAGGGTTCTCAGTCTAGGGGAAAATTGGTAGAAGTAGTAGCAAGCGAGGAGAGATTACAAATTGTCAGAAGTCCTGGGCATTATTGGCATGGAACCAAAACCGTCAGTGACAAACCATCATTAACATTGTACTTCGTTAACAAGCTTTACGATTACAAGAATCCAGACGAGGAGAGACGTCCTTGGAACGATTCGAGAATAATTGATCCGCGAACAAATACACCATATGATTGGAACAGAGCTCCGCACAAATGATTACATGCAAAACCAACAAATTTGCTGCGAAACAAGTGTCAAAATTGTAACTCAAATTACATATCAGTTAAATAAATCAAAACAAACTTCCTTGTAGAGAATTAATTGACACCAGCTAATGGAATGAGGAGTTGTTGGTAATGCAGATCCTAGTTACAGGTGGTGCAGGTTACATTGGTTCTGTCTTGATACGTCATCTGTTAAAGAAGGGGTACAACGTGAAATGCCTGGATCGTTTCTTTTTCGGTAAGGAATCCCTTGTTGATGTTTCGGCAAATCCCAGTTTAGAATTGATTGAGGATGACATACGATGGTTTGACCCTGATTTGCTTAATGGTGTTGACGCTGTCATTGATCTTGCAGCATTGTCAAACGATCCCAGCGGCGAGTTAGATCAGCAGATGACACTCGATATAAATTACAAGGGGAGAGCCAGAGTCGCCGCGTTAAGCAAGAAATACGGCGTGAAGCAGTATGTCTTGGCATCTAGTTGCAGTATTTACGGATTCCGAGATGAATTAGTGAATGAAACAACATCAGCCAATCCATTAACTACTTACGCGAAGGCTAATTTTATGGCAGAAAATGATGTTCTTTCTTTAGCAGATTCTAAATTCACAGTCACTGCACTTCGATTTGCTACAGTATATGGATTTTCTCAAAGGATGAGATTTGATCTTGCACTGAATGGAATGATGTTGGGGCTTTTCAAGAACAAAAAGATTCCCCTCATGAGAGATGGAAGGCAGTGGAGACCATTTATACACATAAACGACGTAGCAAGAGCGTATTCGGCTGTTATAGAGAACCCACACGATGCAATAAACGGGCAGATATTCAATGTTGGTTCTGATGAGCAGAATTACAAGCTTTTTGATCTCGCCAAGATAATAGGCGATTCTATTAATTCCGCATATGAAATAGAATGGTATGGTCCTGTAGATCATAGATCGTATAGAGTAAGTTTCAAGAAATTCCATGATGTGCTAAAGTTTGATGCATCGCACTCTCCAAAAGAGGCTGCCGTAGAGATCTACAATGCTCTAAAGGATGGAAGGCTTATTGACTCGCCGAAAACGTACACCGTTAACTGGTACAAGCATCTGTTAACTGAGTATAATTTGATGAAGTTGTGATCAAGGTAGAGTGTAGATGAAAGGGCTGCTTTTGGCTGGTGGACATGGAACTAGGCTTAGACCGCTAACCTTCACTGGAAACAAGCACATGCTGCCAATAGCAAACAAACCGATGCTGTTGTATGGGCTTCAACATTTGGTAAATGTGGGAATAAAGGAGATATTCGTTGTTTTAGGACCTATAAAGGAAGGTGTTAGAGAGGTCATAGGTGATGGATCTGATTTTGGCGCAAAGGTAGAATACATAGAACAGCCGGAGCCCAAAGGTTTAGCACACGCCGTTCTGCTTTCTGAACCATACATAGGTGATGATTCTTTTGTTATGTATTTGGGCGACAATTTACTCAGAGAAGGAGCAAAATTAATGGTCCAGACGTTTATGGAGAACAAGGCAGATTGTGTTATATCCGTAAAACCAGTCAAGAATCCATCACTTTACGGTATCGCTGAAATGCAGGATGGTAGGATATTGAGGTTGGTTGAGAAACCTAAGCAATCAAAAAGTAATCTTGCTGTTATTGGAGTGTATGTGTTTAATGAAAGCGTGTTTGAAGCTGTGAATAATATCAAGCCATCATGGCGAAATGAGTTGGAGATAGTGGATGCTATTCAATATCTGGTGGATCATGGGAAAAACGTGACTGTAAGATCAGTTCAGGATTGGTGGAAAGATACGGGCAAACCTGAAGATTTGCTGGAAGCGAATCAGTTAATCCTGCAGGATTTATCAACATCAATAGAAGGTAGTGTAGATGACCATTCGGGAATTGTTGGTGATGTTTCCATTGGCAAAGGAACAAGGATAGAGAATAGTCGTATCAGAGGACCTGTAATTATTGGGAGCAACTGTGATATCGGCCCTAACACGTATTTGGGTCCTTACACTGCCATAGGTGATAATTGCAGACTCGTAGGATCCGAACTAGAGAACAGTATAGTTATGGAAGGGGCAGTGATAGATTGTGGAAATAGAATAGTTGACAGCATTATAGGAAAGGACTCCAAGATCACATCGGCTGACGGAACACTCCCTAAAGGTATGAAGTTCGTAGTTGGTGATAGTACCTATTTGTCGTTGTAGCTAAGAGGAGCAAAATGATTGAACTTATAATTAGTAAATTATTGAACGATGAAGATATTGCACAAAAATATAATCTTAATAGATCTACAATTAGTTACATGCCAACCTCCACATCGCACTATAAGCATTATGTACATTCTAGATTCAATTATACAATCTTTTCTGATGCCTCTCCTGTTTTGTGCGTCAGGTTCTATAGTCATAAAAACTCTAACGCACGACTAGAAAGAGAATATGATATTCAACGAACTATGTATACGAAATATACAAACTTGAAAATTCCCTATCCTGTGTCACTTGTTGAGATAAACGGACGTAAAGTTATGGTAGAAGAAGCAGTTGATGGTAGAACGTTGTATAAAAAGTGGGAAGAAAATAGAACTACAAGTAATTACCACGAAGTCATAGAACATGCAACGCAGGTTCAGATGCTACTGAATAAAAATCTAATTCTGTCTAATTTCACGGACTTTGCAAATGAAATAAGTGAACTCACTTCACAGTTTATTGCACTTTATAGACCAACGCCGACTGAACGAGCTTCGATAGTGAAGCTTGTAAATTTACTAATTGACGAATTTAAAAATAGAAATATCTACAAAAGGTACACGAATGGAGATTTTAGCCTCACGAATATACTATTAGATGCTGATATGGCGCCGATTTTACTAGATTTCGAGCTTGCCGAGGAGACCCATCTATACTTCCTCGATTGGTTTAATTTTATTTTTTGCTTTAACATTCCAAGAAAAACAATCGAACCCCTTCCCAATAGCAATTGTGACACCACGTTTGTTAATGCTTTATCTTATATTAAAAACCTGAATCATGAGTCTGATAATCAGATTGTCAAAGCTCAATGGTTATTATTTTATATGAAATTGTTTGTAACAAATTCGCACGCTTATCCTAAATTTGAAGCCGAAATACAACGGATCAACATGAAATCTAAATTGAAAACTCTCTTTAGAGGTTCGAACACTAGGACACAGGAATTGATAAGATTAGCAAGAATGAGCGTGTTCATATTAAAGACAGGAGGAATTAGGATATTTTATCATGCTGTGATGGAAAAAATGCGTACCAATGGTTTGCTCTGAACTACACAATAAAATGTGAGAGAAAAATAAATATGCTTAGTCTAGGTGCTCAGAATGCTTGCTCTTTATTTCGCATATGGTTCGGGAATCTATCAGTGCTGAACTAGTGTGAAATCGATTCTATAAGTCATATTACATAATGCAGATATCTTCCTAGTGAAAGATTTGTTACTGTCTGAATGGATAAAGATAAAATCTTAGAACCTGTAAGCATTGTCATAACAGTGTATAACAGAAGTGAATTATTACGAGAAACGATAGACTCTGCCCTGCGTCAAACATATCCAAATATTGAGGTACTAATAATTGATGATGGTTCTACAGACGACACTGCTAAAATTTGTACCAGCTATGGGGATAGGATTAGGTACATCTACAAGGAAAACGGAGGCCATGCCTCAGCACTCAACAGAGGTGTATCTGAGATGCGAGGGACATGGTTCAAGTGGCTAGATTCTGATGATGTTCTGGAGGAGAATGCTGTAGAGGAACTTGTGAAATGTGCTAACGAAAAGAATGCTAGGATTGTGTATTCGGATTATAGTGTCATAGATATCCATGGAAGTAATACCGGAGTAGTTACGAGCGAAAACTATACATCGTATCTGGATTTTGCGGCAAAACTCTGGAACAATGCTTTTAATAGCATCGTAAACCCGAATTGCATACTTGTTCATAAGAGCGTCTTTGAAGAGGTAGGTTTCTTTGATACCTCTATAAAGTATCCAAATGATATTCATTTTTTCATGCATGCGTGCATTATACATGGTATCATGTTCCACAAATGTCCAAAGCTCCTTTTACGATACAGAGTTCATAAGAAACAGTGGTCATCTGCAGGAAGTATGGAGAATGTGAAGGAAGTAATTAGAGTAAGAGATATGATAAGACAGAAATACATTGAACGCAACGGACAAGAAGCATGGAATGAACTTATGAAGGAATTTAGGAAGCGTAACCGCGGTCTAGTTTGGAAGCCGATGGCGGCAAAGCTTGTAACAGTCCTTCCTCAGAGAGCTGGAGTATTTGTGTTCAGACTCTACAAATCTGCTTTGCGAACAAGCAGTATTTTACATAAATATGAATGAGTTTAATCATCAAGATATGTAACGTTAGTTACTTATGTTTTAAATAAGCTCAACAGAAATGCTCTCTTAGAATCAACAAAAAGTTGATCTTAGATCATATATGACAATCAAATCCAATGATTCTGCATCTTCGAATTACCGTATCCGAACCGCACATAGAAGACCCCTAATGGTAACCGTGCTAGGATGGCTTTGGTGCGTTTTGGGTGCACTTGTAGTAATTTTTGGATTAGCTGGATTACTCATTACTGTTAATTTATCATCTATAGACCCGTATGGATACAAAGACTGGCAGTCGATCATCTATTCAGGAATTGGGATAGTATTAACAATTGGTATAACAAGCGTTTTGATTGGATATGGACTGTTAAGAACGAAAAAGTATATGTGGAAAATTGCAGTTGTAGTTTCATTATTTTACATAGCTTTAGGCATAGCAGCAATATTCGCAATACCATTAGGTTGGTATAGTGGGATTGTTTCCCCAACCTCACTTAGTGCCATGAGAATATTTGCTTGTATGGCTGCTGGAGTAATACCTTTCACGCTACTTATGAGGAAAAGCGTGCAAGAATACTTCGGAATCCACTATAGATCTAAGAAAGGGGTAGTTATTTCGTTGTGCGTGATTGTAGCTATCGTAACCGTTCCTACTGCCACAGCTTTTATTGGTTTTGCTTATACGTCTGGAGCATTTGCGACACATGCCGTAGATGATATGGATAAAATAAGCTCGAATGAACAATATACTCTAAGCAGTCCAGCAGGTGCAAAAGAATGGTCTATAGCAGCTGATATGCCAACTCCACGTGATGAGTGTGGGGCAGCGTCTATAGAGAGCAAGATCTTTGTGGTAGGAGGCTACGGTGCAAATATATCCACCATCGATACAGTGGAGGTGTACGATACTATAAGCAAGACATGGATTGAGGGGAAGGAACTGCCTGTTGCGTTAACCCATGCTGCGGTTACATCTTATCAAGGTAAGTTGTATGTTGTGGGTGGTTTAAATCTAGACGCAAAAGCTTCCAATACTTTGTTCATCCTCGATCCTCTTACAAATGAATGGGCACGCGGACAAGATATGCCAACTGCAAGAGGCGCCTTGACAGTGCAGTTTGTTAACGGCATACTTTATGCTGTAGGAGGATGGGACGGTACATCATTAAGAGTCAACGAAGCATACGACACTGTAACAAACACTTGGGCCAGCAGAGCACCAATGCCAACACCTAGAGACCATCTTGCGTCAGGTGTGGTTGATGACAAGTTATACGTTATAGGAGGGAGACAAGGAAATCTGCTAACCAACCAAAATGTAAACGAGCAATACGATCCTGCAAGCGATAAGTGGAGCACGAAAGCTCCAATGCCATCACATAGAGCAGGGTTAACTGCTGCGTCCTTATCCGATAGCATCTATGTCTTTGGTGGCGAAAACCTTGTAAGAGCATTTCCTAACAACGAGCAGTACATACCATCATTAGACATGTGGATCGGCAGAGAACTGATGCCAACAGCAAGACATGGGTTGGCCTCAGCAGAGGCTGGTGGGAATATTTATGTTATATGTGGCAGTGTAATCCCTGGAACTTTGGTAAGTGGCAAGAACGAAGTATTTACTCCACTAGATTGGCGAACAATAAGTGAAAATGGTAATCCGTAAATGTGTATAGACCGCAACGAACTAAAAGGATTTAGAACAAATTATGCAGTTTTCCGTCAAGTATTATTTCTGGATAGGTAATATGAGTTACACATTTCTAAAATATTAACAGGCAGTTTCACCGCTTGTGAATATATTAGCAATAGGGACCCACCCAGATGATATCGAGATAGGTTGCGGAGGAACCCTCATACGTTCTGCCAAGGATGGCCATGATGTCTATATGTATGTGGTTTCCAGAGGAGAGGCTGGCGGCAATGCGCAGCAAAGGATCAAGGAATTGTTTGCAGCGGCTAAATACTTAGGTGTAAAGAAATTGTGGCTTGATAATTTTCCAGACTCAAAGCTTGTGTCTAGTCCGGAATTAATTTATCATATAGAATGGGTAATCAGTAAATGCGATCCTGATTTGGTTTTCACTCACTCGGTACATGACACACACCATGATCATAGAGCTGTATCAATATCTAGCACTGAAGCTGCAAGAAAGGTTCCTACTGTATTAGCATATGAAAATCCTCTCTCAAAGCGTTTCAACGCGCAAATCTATGTAGATATATCAGACACAGTCGATGATAAATGCGCTTTAGTCCAGTATTTTGTATCGCAGAACAATAATAATTATGATTTTAACAAAGCGGTAAAATTACTTGCTGAATATAGAGCCTTGCAAAGCCGTAATAACCAATTAGTTTCTCATGCTGAGGCTTTCGAAGTCACGAAAATGACACTTAGAAATCTGTCGCTTGTGAAGGCAGCCAATGGAACTAGTTTGCGAAAGAGGATGTACTATAATGTTTCTAAGATCTGGGACATTCCACTCGAAACTCGTATTTCAAAATTGAAAGTCAGCTGATGATATTTGAAAGCTTGTGTTATCCAGAATTTCCCAAATACTGGAGGTTTGCAAAGAGTTGCTGTTGCGGTAATAGAATTGTTGAACAGCTTAGGTTTTCAAGTCTATTTATGTTCGCATTCTCCTCCAAACAAGGATGTTATCTCGCAGACTCTTGGCAGGAAGCTAGAAATATTCGATATCAAGATGCCGAGGTTTAGGCTTGGAGGCCCTGAATTTGACTTTGTTAGATCTGTCTTTAGGAACGTGAATTTTGGGGTAGATGCTGATCTTTACGTAAATACTACAGCATACTGCTTTCCCTTCGTTAAGCTAAATAAGAATGCCAATCTGATAATGTACATAGGTAGTCCGCCAACGGTACCAATTGATAAAGATAGGAAAGACATGCATTACATTAAAAAAATCTGCGCTAGATCTTTAAATCCATTAGTAACTTGGAAACTGGCTAGGATGCTCGAAGGTGCACGGATAATAGCAACAAGCAATTACGTTAGAAATTCCTTAATTGAATGCTGGAAAGTAAATTCAGAGGTTATCTATCCACCAGTAGACGTGGACGAGTATAGGTGCAATACGGATGACATACTAGCGAAGGATAATAAATCGGTTGCTCTCGTGGCACGGTTTGAACCGTATAAAAGATTGGAGACGGGGATCTATGTTGCTGAGAAAGTAAATAATTGTAAAGTTCACATTATGGGTGATAGAGAAAATGATGCTTATCTTGAGTTTATCAAATCGCGCGTCGAAAAAAGTCCCGCTCATGAAAGGATCAGATTACACATCCAAGTCCCTCTGCACAAGCTAGGGACCATACTTAGGCACTGCGGAGTATATTTGCATGCTGCTAACGATGAAGGCTTCGGGATCTCGGTTGTTGAAGCAATGGCTGCAGGATGTATTCCAGTAGTGCATAATTCAGGAGGACCAAAGGAATTTGTCCCTAAGAAGTGGAGGTATGATAGTTTTGAGGAGTGTTTGACTAAGGTTAAAGAAGCTATTCAGGCTTCTCCTGAAGAACGTTTATCGATGATTCGTATAGCCGAGCAATTCCATGAAAATTGTTTCAAGGAAGCGTTTACAAAATTTGTAGGAAAGTCGATCAGGAAAGCTTGAAAGGTTAGCTGTTCTTGTAGGATCCATGTTTTTGTGACAACTAATGCCATCAAATCTCCGCTTCCTTATTGTATCTCATCAACATGTCCTCTAATGTGGCAGCCTGTCTGATGACAGAAATATACGCCGCTGCATACTGTTTCGCCAGTTTTCAGTGTACTAACAGCCTAATTTAGTTTCAATACTCAAAAAATAACTTGGCTATCCGTTCACAGGCTCGACCATCATGATAGGTATGGAACCAGCACCTTCTGTCTTCTCGAAGATCTTTATATTTTTCTGGAAATTCAAGAGCGCTATGGATTTCTTCCAGAAACTGACGGAAAGTATTGACTTTAGCTCCAGGAAATACGTGATCGTTGTCGAAAAGCATACCAGTTGTTCTCTCATATTCGTCTAGATCATGACAGATAGAGATCATTGGTTTGTCCATTAGCAAGAAATCGCTAAATACACTAGAGTAATCAGTAATGAGAACGTCAGCTACTTTTAGGAAAGGTTGTACGTATGGATATTTGTCAGGGTGAGCGAACTTTATTCTTGAACAATGTTCATAAATTTTTTTAATGTCTTCATAAATTCTTCTAGTAGTGTCAGTATGCTTTATTCCTCGATGGTTTCTATAGATCAGAATGGCATCTTTCTCTTCCAAAAAACATTCAAGTTTCTGTGCTGAAAATTCAGGAAGAGTATGCATATATGCTTGGATATAATTTTCGTCCCTGTACGTAGGTGCGTATAGAATAACATGCCGATAGCCATCTATCAGCTCATTAACTTGTTCTAACCAGTTAGAGTCAATCAACGTCCTATCCCAGAAGAAATCATTTCTTGGCAAGCCAGTAACAAGAACTCTGTCAGCGGTAACATTTGTATTAGCACAGTGAGCATAGCGTGCTAGTTCAGAGCCAGCAATTAACCAACTATAGCTTTCAGATTCATTGATTATTTGTTGCACTGCCTTCTTGTATTGTTTAGAAGTGCGTAGAAATTTGTGTTCCAGTGAAGTAAGTCCTGTTTTTTTTAATCCTTCGCCATGCCACAGGTTGATTACGGTTCTCTTTCTTTGCAGAGCCAAACCTCTCCATAATCCCAAGTCACTTGTTCCATGTGTAACTACGATATACTTGGCACGAAGGAGTCGCAACACATCTCCAGGATTTTTACGAACGTTTAGTACTTCATATGAAGAGTTTGAAACAGAAAGTAGTTTGTACAGCTTTAGTTCATGGTGATAACGCTTGAGATAGTTATAGAGAACATGTGAATTTTCCTCAAGCTGAGGTCGTGTTTGGCTAGAAAATACTATAACATTTCCCTTTAGCGGAATTAAAGCAAGTAACCGTATCAAGATATAATAATAAATGATCTTTCCAAGCATGATTAGTATTCTGTTCATTCCTGCAATCTCCAGTATTCTGGAGCAGTGTAAAGACCTTTGGAGGTGAACTTGGATAGGTTACTATGCTTTGCAAAGATGACTTTAGCCAGCCTGTAATCATCTAGAGTATCAATCTCCCACCAGTTCCACTTGCTTATATCATGAGCGAGCGGTGAGTATTCGCCACTGCTAAGGATCGTGTTTAAAGGTTTACCCCATTCTTGCTTCTTGTCCTCAAGTAATATTTCCTTACCACGATCACGCAATGCGATCGATGATGTAGAAGAGAGCTTGAACAATTCCATTGAGACACCAGCGGCTTCTTGTAGAGGAATTGTCCTGGATAGTTGAATCACAGACCCTTTAGTGCCGATTTTGACTTTGGCAGGATTCTCTAGCTGGTAGTATATTGGATCAGTATCCGTGGCAACAAGATCTGGATATTGAGACATCTTCATAGAAAGAAGAATAGGGGGATCGAAGACTACATCTCCGTTTATAAAATAAAGAGTATCCAAACTATTCAATTCAAGTCTATTCAGCGCCATAAATAATGAAAAGAAATTCCCTGTACGTTCATATTCGTGATTTACAACTATCTCGATATCTAGCTCATTATTATTCAACGTGCGAATAAATTTCTCAATCAACCTAGACATGTAACCTGTCACAACAATAACATGTTTAATACGAGCTAATGTAGCCGCATTAAGATGGTATTCCAGAATTGTTCTGTCACGTATCTTCAAGAGGATCTTGGGAACGCTAAGTGTATAAGGTCTAAGACGTATTCCTTCTCCAGCAGCTAAAATAATTAGACAGTCTCTTCCTGTGGTATTCTTAAGAATATCCTTAGTTTCAATCACCTAGTATCAGCAAGTTGGAATCCGCTGTTACAAAAGATATTTGTGGAATGTATGTTACGTAATGTAATTTGTGGAATTTCTGCTATAGTCTACTCATCTAGCTCTGCCTTTATACGAAGATACACAATGGATGATTTTAAGGATAGAAACTATCTCAACATGAGAAAATTTAACCAAAAGATATATGGAGAGAGTCCGGCACGCAATTATACGCTAACACGATTGTTACTTAATATTGCTAAAGAGCAAGTATACTGGTGATCTATCGTGAAGGTACTAGTTACTGGTAGCAACGGTTTGATAGGAAAGCATATGGTCAGAAGTCTTAAGGAAAGCGGTTATAGGGTCAGAACATTTGACATAACAGCAGGTGGAGATATCAGAAATAGCGATGCAGTGCGAAAAGCTGTTAAAGGTGTCGATGCAGTGATGCATTTGGCAGTCTTGGGTGGTGCGATGCACTGGTTTAAGCGTGCTGCAGAGGTCGCAGAGGTTCACATAAACGGTACAATACGTCTACTTGAAGCTTGCAGAAGTTATGATGTCAAGAGGTTCATTTGTGGTTCTTCATTCATGATATATGGGCAACCTGAAGACTTACCAGTAAAAGAGCGGTGCACTCCAAAACCTCACACGCCCCTCGGCTTGGCCAAGTTGGTTGGCGAACAATACGTAAACCTTTATGGCGAAACTTACGGAATAAGCACTACCTGTATGCGTTACTTTAATGTTTACGGTATTGGGCAGCAGGTGGGGCTTGTAGCTGATTGTCTTACTGCTATAAGAAAGAACAGACCTTTGTTTGTCTTGGGCGATGGAAAACAAACAAGAGACTTTGTAAATGTGACAGACGTTGTTCAAGCAAACTTGCTAGCCTTAAGGACGAAGGTAAATGGTACTTTCAATGTTGGCTCTGGCAAAGAAACTAGTGTGGGACAAGTAGTGAAAATATTCCAGGAGATGACTTGCATCAAATCTGTCCAGCACAGACCTGAGAGGTTAGGGGAGATTAGGCGGATATACGCTGACATAAGCAAAGCAAGAAGGATACTCGGCTATAGACCCAAAGTACCATTGAGGGATGGTCTGGCAGAGATACTCAATGCGATATGATGATACCATCGAATAATACTGACTATAGACTTACTTGAGCAGTGCTTTCGTGACAAAGCTACCTTCACAGACTTTCCTTGTTTGCACAAATATCAAGATCTCTCTTAAAGAGTTTCTAAATTTCTGTGGTTTTTAACTATACATTCTAGGAGAATTATTTTGATAAAAAACATTGAAGGAAATTCTTTATCAAAAGAGTGGAAAGTATTCCACTGCTCTTTTACAGATACGGAAGTAGCGTTCCGAAATTTTTTCCGTCTTCCTATGTGTGTCCTTTATAAAGACCCCCTAGGGTAGTTTTTACACGCGTGTGCATGATATTTCGTTAGGGAAGATAGTTCCACTTAAGTCCATTAGAGCCTGAAAGCCCCGAGCGGGCTTCGATCCCGCGACTTAGCGCTTACGAGGCGCTCGCTTTCGGCAGTTCAAAACTTCTACTAGGCTGAGCCATCGGGGCTAACGCAAATCATGTAGAGTTTATAATAAGCCTTTGGAGATCGAGTTTGTGAAGGTTTCCATTTCTGGTGTTAGGGGAATATTTGATCGTGATTTATCATTGCAAAATATACTTGAATTTTCCCGAGCTTTCTCGAAACTGATCAAGAAAAATACTTGTGTATTGGCAAGAGACACTAGAGCATCAAGCAGAATCATCAGCGAAACTGCTTGTTCAGCTCTAATGGAACAAGGCATTGGCGTCCACAACTTGGGAATAGCACCCACACCGTTTGTGTTCAGAGAGGGACGTAGGTACGGAGGAGGCTTGGTCGTTACAGCATCACATAACCCGTTGGAATGGAATGGGCTAAAGTTCATTCTCGATGGTAGAGGCATATTTGAGCATGAGCTGCAAGAGATACAAAAATTACTTGCAACCAAGTTTGAGACCAAGTCTATAGCGAAGGAGTTCAACATGACCTCGAAGTATATAGAGGAACTGTGCAACTTGATAGGAACAATTGATGGTAAACCAAGAATTGCTGTCGACACAACTGGCGGAGCAGCGAGTGGTTACGCTGGTACAGTTTTAACAAAGACTGGTTGTGATGTGAGAGCAATAAACGATGGATATGGCAAATCCTCCAGATCTCCAGATCCTACAAGCGATGAACTTGCTGATCTAAGGAACTTGGTAGTTAGTTCGAAATGTGATGTGGGTTTTGCATTTGACCTTGATGGTGACAGATTAGTTGTGGTTGACAGAAATGGGCAAAAACTCAATCCTGATACGACGGTGTTGATATGCATCGCAAGGTCTATCGAGATGGGAGTAAAGAACATAGTAATCAGCACAGATACTAGCGATGCAGTAAAGGAACTTGCCTCTGCAAACAATTGTAGTGTTATGTATTCTAAAGTTGGCGAGGCAAATGTAATCAACATTATGCTGCAGAATAGAATCATTGCCGGAGGCGAGGGAAGCAGCGGCGGTTTCATCATGAGCGACTTCAACATGTGCAGAGATGGCATGCTTGCTTCCGCAATGATCACAAGCATCCTCAAGAGCAAGAAATTCGATGAATGTCTACATATAGCTTCCAAATATCATATGATCAGAAGCAAGGTAGGTGCAGATTCGAATCTGCATAACGTAATACTGGACATTATTATTGACGATCTTGAGCATGAGTGCTCTTCTGTTGACCATCTTGATGGTGCAAAAGGTATCTTTGACGATAACTCCTGGGTTCTAATTAGGGGCTCGAATACGGAACATTCTATGCGAGTATCTGTTGAATCCAAGGATGAAGAGAAAGCCAAAAGTTTGCACAAACGCTATGAACAGAAGATAAGGGAAGTCTATGAAAAGGCTAAGCGAACGCCAAATAATTAATTTAATATCAAAAACGCTTGGTATAGGCAAGAAACGAACGTTATGGAATGACGATGTTGCAACCATGCCATTTGGAAGCAAATTCTTGGTATTCAAGTGTGATATGTTTGTTCTAAGCACGGATGCCCCTAGACAGATGAGTTTATCGCAGATGGCAAGGAAGAGCATAGTTTCCAGTTTGAGCGACCTTGCTTGCAAGGGTGTAAGACCACTAGCAACGCTTGTATCTATTGCCATCCCGAAAGATTTTACAGAAAAAAATATTGCCGCTATAGCTAACGGATTCAGGATTGCAGAAAGAGAATTCAATGTAAATATAATTGGAGGCGACACCAACGAAGGAAAGGAACTTGTAATTGACTGCTGCATGATTGGCCTTTGTGATCATATAGTTAAACGCTCTGGTGCAAGGAATGGGGATCTAATAGTAACATCGGGTGCATTTGGTTATTCTGCATCAGGGCTTAAGATATTGACAAGAAAAACAAAGACGAATAAGCAATTCAGAAATAAAGCTGTGCGGGCAGTTCTCATGCCTAAACCTAGGTTGGAGTTTGGTGAATTGCTTGCAAGATACGCTACATCTTCCATGGACTCGAGTGATGGACTTGCCATTACACTTCATGAATTGAGCAGACAGAGCAGGAGGATGTTCGTAATGAAGGAATTACCAGCTACTAAAGAAATCAGGGAATTTGCTAAACGTAATCGCTACAACTTCAACGAGCTTATTTTGCATGGTGGTGAGGAGTACGAAATTGTTGCAACAATACCAAAGCGATATCTTACAAGAGTGAAACATTTGGCGAGAAAGACAAGATGTAAATTGTTTGTGCTAGGTACTGTAGCGAAAGGAAGTGGTGTCTTTATACTTGAGAAAGGTAAGAGGATTACAATTGAAAGACGCGGTTGGGAACACCTTTCAAAAACTTTGTAATGAGCTTTACATCGCAACTTTAATCATATACCAAATCATTCTCTGACGCACAGTAGGTTAGTTTGTGAACCGACCGTTTGTGCTGTACGAAATTTCTTCAACATTTTAGAAGACATTTCTGATAGTTGGGCTGTATCAATATGTTCTATTTTCTTTGTTCGTTCGCTTATGTTATATAATTCGAAACCATAGTCCTCAAGCATTGTCGGAAGTTTTTCTGGTTGCAAACCTGATTCCTTCATCACAGGCGGATTAAACTCTAGAATGATCTTTAATTGCTTATTTCTTTGCAACAGAGAGTGCATCCCTTGAATTGCTTTAATTTCTGCTCCTTCTATATCCATTTTGATGAAGTCGATTTCACCATTATAGTCTTTAAAATAATCATCCAAGGCTATCGTTTCAACTTCTATTGAATTATTCGAAGAATGCCATTCATGTATTCTATGAGCCATATGGTCTTGTTCAGATAAATGCAATTTAGTTATTCCAGTCCTATTCGAAACGGCTTTTTGCGACAATATCACGTTCTTGAAACCATTAATTTCTATGTTCTTCTTTAGAATAGCAAAATTAGTCGGATCTGGTTCAAAAGCAAAGACTTTGCCAGTTTCACCAACGCATTCCGCAAAAATTAAAGTGTAATATCCAATATGTGCACCAAGATCCAAGACAATATCACCCCTATTGATTTCTCTTTTAACTAGCGCTGTCTCAGTGGGATCATGAACTCCATGCAAAATAACGTCGGGCATATTTTTCCTGTGCAAAAACATTTTATGACCTAAGACTTCGAAAGTATCATCATTTACGTTATTAAGGATAAACTTCTCCACTGCTCTAACAGCATGAAACCGGCTGATTCCACTGCCTACAAGGGGCCTAGCTACTCTTCTGCATAATGATAACAATAATCTGGAACCCAACAATCTTTCGCTCAAATTTCAGGATAATGTATCTGGGGTGCCGTTTTAATCTCTATGTAGTTTCTATTACATATTTGTATGTGATATCTTCTATCTTGCAACACAAATAACTATCCCGTCTATATTGTATAGCTGCAATGTCTACCAGTGGTTATGCGAGAAGGCTATAGTTGAATCATCAAAATGAGAATGATAACATTTTTTATACCCTAGTAAGCGTCTGATTTCGTTGTCCGAACAAGAAGACTTCACCAAAGTTAGATGGGGTATCGCACATATCTACAGTAGTTACAACAATACCATAGTGCATATAACCGATCTTAGCGGCGCAGAAACCATTGGTATAAGTTCCGGAGGAAGACATGTTACTGCTGACAGATATGAATCATCGCCATATGCCGCAATGAAGTCTGCAGTAGCGGTTGCGGAAACTGCAAAGACAAAGGGTATAACAGCATTGCATATTAGAGTCAGAGCTGTTGGAGGCGTTGGAGCAAGGATACCGGGTCCCGGTGCACAAGCAGCAATAAGGGCACTTGCAAGAGCTGGGTTCAAGATTGGAAGAATTGATGATGTTACACCAATACCACACGATACAACAAGAAAGCCAGGTGGAAGAAGGGGACGAAGAGTCTAGACATTAGCTTTGAACTAGTCTTCTTTAGCTTTTAATCGATCAGATAATGAAACAAGTTTTCCGTGTTCTTCAATACTGATCTTCGTATTCATTCTAACGCGTAACCCAATAGATCTGAATAATGCAAGTAGTTCTCCTCCAGAAATCTTGCTCTGTAATTCCCCGTTCTTGATCAACTCCGCAATCTTGGCCACAATTATCGCAGTCTCCCTCGGATACTGTGCCTCAGCCGCAGCGAGAACTTCTGTACCACGGTCGACCAATTGCGCAATGAACAGATCGCGATCTGTCTTTGGTTTTGGTTTTTCTTCAGTAATCTTCTTCTTCATCTTGAGAAGTTTCTTTGCCTTTATTATCTCGAGTTCTGGGTCGTAGTCTGTCATCCTTTTATCACGCCTATTGGGGTAAGCCTAGCCACTTTGGTTGCTATGCCTAATGTATGCGAAACATCTGCAACCGAATCAACATTCTTGTATGCTTCTGGCGCCTCTTCTACAACACCCTCTCTTGTTAGAGCTTTGATGTATATGCCTCTGGATTCGAGTCTCTTCTGCACTTCCTGGGCAGAGTACTGACGCTTTGCAGCAGTTCTGGACATGGTTCTTCCTGCCCCATGTGCAGTAGAACCGAATGTTAGATCCATAGATTTCTGACCCCCAAGCAGGATGTAACTGGCAGTACCCATCGAACCTGGAATAAGAACTGGCTGTCCAATATCTCTATACTTTGACGGAACTTCTTCCTTACCCATAGGGAACGCTCTGGTTGCACCTTTTCTGTGCACAACTACTTCCTTAACAGATCCATCAACCTTGTGCTTTTCTACCTTTGCAATGTTATGTGCAACATCATACACCAAACGCATCTGTAGATCCGATTCACTCCTGTTGAATACCTTTTCAAACACCTTCCTCGTCCAGTGAGTGATCATCTGCCTGTTACTCCAAGCAAAGTTTAGAGCGGCATACATGGCTCCTCTATAAGATTCGCCCTCAGGGGAATTGTTGGGCACACATGCAAGTTCTCGATCTGGCAGTTGAATGTTATACTTTCTTAACGCGGTTTCAGACACTCTAAGATAATCACTGCATACCTGATGTCCAAACCCTCTGGAACCACAATGAATGAGCACAGTAACCTGACCCTCATGATCTATACCAAATCGCTTTGCCGCTACATTATCAAATATTTTATCGACCTTCTGCACCTCGAGAAAATGGTTACCGGAACCCAAACTGCCTAGCTGGGGAGCGCCTCTCTTCCTGGCCATGCCTGAAACCTTGCCTGGATCTGCGCCTTCCATCTGGCCGCTTTCCTCACAAACCTCGCCATCTTCTCTATAACCATAGCCGTTCTTTATTGCCCAGTTTACGCCTTCGGTTAATACATCATCCAACTGCGATGTAGAAAGCTTCACAGCGCCCTCGCTTCCAACACCTGAAGGCACTGCCCTGAAGAGTTCGTTTACCAGCTCTCTCAATCTCTGTCTCACATCATTCTCGTTAAGGTTAGTTCTGATCAGTCTTACGCCGCAGTTGATATCATAACCAACACCGCCAGGGCTTATCACTCCATTCTCGAGATCCATAGCTGCAACACCGCCAACAGGAAAGCCGTATCCTTCATGTCCATCGGGCAAAACTACAACGTGTTTTTGGACACCTGCCAAGGTTGTTACATTGATTGCCTGATCAATGGTTCTGTCCTGAACCATCTTGCTCAACAATTCATCATTTGCATAGATAGTAACTGGTACGCGCATATTTCTATTGGGATCAGGTCCAATCCTGTACTCCATATCTCCCACTTTCTTGATCTGCTCCATTAGAACCAAAACTATCGCCCAGCCTTCCCACGTTCTTGAGCAATTTAAACTATAAGATGTTTATCAAAACACTGTTTCCTAAAGGTTTATTTTGCTACCGTCATGCAATGAAGCTATGCCCATACTTCCCATAGATTCTGGCAGATACGGCAGTGATGAAATAAAAAAGATATTTGAGGAAGAGAACAGGCTTGATTATCAGCTTGAATTTGAGGCGTGTGTTGCTGAGTCGCAGAGTAAAATAGGCATCATCCCTACAGGTGCTGCCAGAGAAATAGCGCAGAAAGCAAGGTCCAGCAAGATCACTGTTCAAAGAGTAAAGAAATTAGAGGAAGTGAGCGAGCACGACACGGCTGCAATGGTGGAAGCTATAAGCGAGTTGTGCAGCAACAATGCGAAACCATGGATTCATTACGGTCTAACAAGCTACGATGTCGTTGACACTACCATATCCATGCAGATTCGTGATTCGTTGTCTATCATAGAGCCCAAGATTGCGAAGATTGCCCTTATGCTTGCTGATAAAGCCACAAAGTATCGAGATATGCCAGCTGTTGGAAGAACTCATGGACAGCATGCAAGCATAATTTCTTTTGGGTTGAAGTTTGCCGTCTGGGCATCGGACATGGCAAGTCATATTAGCAGAATCAGAGAGATGAAGCGAAGAGTACTTGTCTGCAAAACTCTTGGCGTTGTTGGCACTGGATCGGTGATGGGAAACAAAGCTCTGAAGGTGCAAGCGTTAGTTTCCAAAAAATTAGATCTTTATCCGATAGATGCTGCAACGCAAGTAGTATCAAGAGAAAGACATGCCGAGTTCATCCTTTGCTTTGCGCTGATTGCATCCACGCTTGACAAGATCGCAGTAGAGATACGGAATCTGCAGCGAACGGAAATTGGCGAAGTTGCTGAACCATTCAAGGAAGGTCAGATGGGAAGCAGTGCAGTCCCAGTAAAAAGAAATCCAATAAAGAGTGAAAGGATCTCCTCGCTCGCAAGGATCTTGAAGAGCCTTACAGGTGTTTCGCTTGAAAACGTAGCACTCTGGCATGAAAGAGATCTATCAAACTCTGCCAACGAACGATTCACTATACCCATGGCAGTGATCTTACTTGATGAAATGCTAAACAGCATGACAAAGGTGCTGTCAGGTTTGAAGATCGATGATAAACGCATAGCTGGAAACTTGGAACATACAAAGGGTCAGATCTATGCAGAGTTTGTGTTGAATGCCCTTGTCAAGAAAGGGATGCCCAGACTCAGTGCGTACAGGGCAATACAACGAACGGCCTTTGGTGCTGAAAAGAAGAATGCTCACTTTCTTGACGCGTTGTACAATGATAAGGATATCTCCTCCAAACTAAAAAGAGAAGAATTGAAGATGATATTCAATCCAAAAAATCATTTGGCCGCATCCGGTCAGATAATCGATAACGTAGCAAAAATGGTTAAGCAAGTGTGCAGAGCTTAGTTACATCTTGAACTCCACAAGATGAAAACCGTTTCCATCTTGATCCTTCAAGATCGAGATAATCCCTCCCCACTCTTGCTTTTCAGGCGATGTAATATTCACGCCTTTCTTCTTGAGGTCCTCGTACGTTGATTGTATGTTGTCAGTATAAAACCATACGCCAGTAAACATTCCGATCTCCTTCTTCGCCCTTGCCAGCTCCTCCTTTGACATCATCTGTTGGTTAGGTTCCATCAAACTTATGCTTGATTGGGAGTTTTTCGGTGCAACCTCGATCCAATGTACTTTGCCTATCGGCATATCTACTCTCAGATCAAATCCAAGTTTCTTGGTGTAGAAATCCACTGCCTTCTTCTGGTCCGAGACCATCACAACCTTACCGCCTATTGTGTTTATCATTTGATCAACTGTAATAACTGTCTCATATAAAGTGCAAAATTTACTTTGGTAAGTAGGTTGCAGCGTAGTAAGTATTGACCCGCTTACATGAGCTTAAAATCCTAATGACAATCAACCGCATCAGACATAAATTATAAAATTTATACAAAAACTGAGATTTACTAGAAAAAGTTAAGAAAACTCAGAATTCGAGGCAGTTCACGTTACTACATGTAAACAAAAGAACACAAAATCTTCGACCAGACACGATAAGTAGTATTTTCGTTCAGTGTGAAACAGCAACAGCCCCAAAGTGCCCAGTACAGCCACGGCCCATGCGTCCGGCAGAGACTCCCTCCTTGTTTGAGGCAGCAACTCTGTCGGACTATTCAGTTCTTCAAAGCAGATCATATAATAATCCTTCAATCGTTGATCACAAAATTGGCACGCAGCAAGGGAATGCAAAAGATGATAATTGCAGGCTTGGGTCTGGCATTCCTAGGTATTATGATAAGTTCGTTAGGTAAAGACTGGCTCTTTGCGGCAGGAGTGATTTTCGTTGCGACGGCGGTCTTGGGTATCATCGGAATACTCAAGATGCGAAAATCAAAGTGAAAATTTACCAATACTTAATAATCAGGAAAGCAGAGCTACTGTGATTTATCGTGCGTGATCTGCTGCCAGTAATCAAAGCATCTTTCAAAGATCCTGATTATGTCCGTATGGCAGGAAAGATATTGAAGATAAAACTCGGTAAAAAAGTTCCTCTGTTTGGCGCTGCCGACATTAACAATGTTTGTAACCTGAAATGCAAACACTGCTACTGGTGGTTGAACAGAGAGGATATGCCAGATGGCCTTACTGCTGAAGAGTGGCGTGGAATAATCCGTAATACCTTCAAGAAACTACACCTTTTGCAGATCGTCGTAGCTGGTGGCGAACCTACTCTCAGACCCGACATACTTGAAGTCTTCAATGAAGAGCTCCCGAATAAGTTCTGCGTTGTAAGTAATGGAACCTCACCCTTGCCCTACTTTAAAGAACAGATAGCGTATTGGATATCAATTGATGGCCCTGAAAATGTTCATAATTTCATAAGAGGCCAAACTTACAAGAACATAAAGGAGAACGTACAACGTTTCACGGAACAATACGGACAGAAAAAAGTATGGATCGCTACAACGATAAACTCGTTAAACTACAAGTACGTAGAAGATATGGTAAAAGAATGGAATGATATTGCCTATGAGATCGCGTTTCAGTTCCATACACCATTCAGCATGAACGACCCTTTATGGCTTCCTTATGGCGAGGAAAGAAATCACACTATTGACAAGATCATACAGATGAAAAGAGAGTATGATGGATTTATTTCCAATTCGCCTAAGCAATTGAACATGATGAGGGGGCCTTGGGGAGGTGTTGGCACGACACCAGTAAGATGCCCAACATGGGTCATACTTGCTTTAGATCATTTAGGACGTGTGAAGAAACCGTGCTGTATAGGAAGTAGTAAGGAAGATCCTGTTAAGCCTATATGTGAAAGATGCGGACTTGCACCATATTCGTCCATACTCTCTATGCTAGGGATGTCATAAGAAGAAAATAATCATTATTTAGCAACGGGCCTAGTTCAGATCCTTGGGAGGGAAATTGGTTCCGTCTTTCTGCCTTTCTTTACTTGATCTATTTCATACCTTGTGATCTCGTTCTTCAGTGCCATCTTCATAACTTTAAACTCGCGTTTCAGTGCTGCAACCTCTTCCTTTAGTGCAGTCAATTCCTGCTCTAAACTTTCTTTTTCACTTGTTAGCATTATGTTCATAGTAACTTGTGAGCAATATAAGATATTGTCAGTTTGAAATATTTACAAAACAATCGTCCATATGAGGTCAAATTTTCAGTTAGTAAAGGACAAGACAGACGGGGTCTTAAATCGTTTCTCCTCATACGAGAATATATGCAAGAGAATCTTCTTGCGGTAATAATCATAGCGGTTGCTATACTGATAGTGGGCATAAGGTTGAAGCAAGGCAAGCCTCTCAAGTAGTTGATTTCATATAGAATATAGTTAATAAAAAACGCCGGTCCAAGTATTGGAATGATGGCTTGGTCTATGGGTTTGAGCTATAAACTTTCAAACTTTCGATCAGTCCATCTTTACAAGACATTCTTTGATAACAGTGTCAGCAAGTATGTCATAGATTATCTTGCGCTTCTCTTCAACTGGAATCTCTTTCTTTCCAAATGAATCTATTGCCTTTAGTTTCCAGTAGTTAGTCACAACTTCTTCAGCGATCCTGAGCATCGTCTTATTTACTATCTGGCCCAGTGCAGTAAGCACATAGACGCCGCTTCTTTTGTGAATAAGACCTATCTCTACAAGTTTGCGGAGCCTGGTATGGTACTGCTTCTTGGTGATCTTGAGCTTGTTAGGATATCCTCCACGTGCTCGGAATCCTGTAGATGCAAGTTTCAGCATCTTTATCGTTATATCATCAGATAAGACTGCAAATATCTCCTCTATCAGTGGTGCCTTCTTCACACTGTCATATACTTAATCTCGGTTTTATCCTTTTACTGGCATGGAGCTGTGATTGATATAGCAAGTAGATATAACAAGTAGAGGTCAAGTATGAAAAGCACGCACCCTCCTGTGTCACCGCAGGAAAAAAATCATATGGAAAATCAAGGATTCCTATATGCCCCTATGATATACAAGGAGATCTTGAGGAAGGCCCTACGGGGATATGAAGAATTGCAAAGAATATTGTTACAGATTGCAAAACTTTCCCCCGTATGAACTCGCACAAGCTTGCAAGGGACACATTTGTTAGACAGAACACTTCGAAAAACTATACTGTGAATTTTTGCTATTCAAAGTTTTATCTGAAATCTAAACCATTGCAATTCAAGGAGTTGCGCGAAAGAAGGTACCGTAGTTCATAGTGCTTTCATAAATCTCTTATAACCTTTTCCTTACGTGGAAGTCAGTACCATGTTATAACTTATTCATGTATTATACATTGTATGAATGTGTCAACCTACCAACATCACACCTTCACCCGACACGCCGACCCTCAGCTCTGCATCTCCCTAACTTACCGTATGCTCTGCTCAATCATATGCATATAAGAGGCGAGCAGAGTGCAGATCCTGAAAGACCTGACAGAAGACCTGCAAAAGGCACTTGCCAATAATCACACATACAGTGTTGAATTGGAGATAGTAAAGCTGCTCGCAGGAAGAGACGTATCCAGAACCTATACCTACAGCAAGGAATCATGGGGCAGTGTATCCAGGACAGAATCGCACAGCAGAGGTACTCCTCTGTCATTGACCGCACCTCGCAAGAGAAGGAGTATCAGGAAAGGGGAAGAGGATATCAAGACAGTTCCTTGTCATACCTTTAGAATAGTAAATGAAAGGATACTGATTCCCTGGGGCGGAAGGTTTGGTGTATTCAAGAGAAGCTTGGAAAGAAGCCTGCAAGCTCAAGGCAGGATGCGTTACGATATCACTCCTCTGGATCTTATACAGGTATACCCAGTATGGATTGATGCTGGAAAGGCACCGCCAGACTCTGTAGCAAAGGGAATGCCTGAACTGGTTCTGGAAAGAAGAAATACAAGGAATAATGTAATGGTCGAGGTTTTCTATGATTTCATAGAGCATCGAGATGTCTCCTTCTTCCTAAGAATTGACGGCGAGTGTCCTATTAACGAGGAGAAACTTGTTGCCCTGGTATCAACGCTCAACTCGCTTGACTGCGTTGGGCCATCCCTGAGGGGCAGGCTGAAGGTCAAATCGGTCAAGCAGGTTACACTGGATCCTGAAGAACTCGAATCAAACATTATTTCTATGGAGATGAAAGGCTCTTGAGAGGGACATGCATTGGTAAATGTATAAAATACAAGGCATCCACACCGACTTACTTCATAGAAGGCAGGAAGGTGGGTCGATATGTTGCCGGACAGAAGCGGTGTTCTACATGTGACATGTTCATAAGATATGACGGACCCAATTGCCCTTGCTGTGGAATGAAACTGAAGATGAAGCTTCAAACCGTGAAAAGATGAAATGGTTTTATCGTAAGTGCGCTAGAATATAGCTTGATAATGAACTGAACGATAGTTGAATGACAACACTATATCCTAGCGCCAGCAAAGAAGTGGTTAAATATCAGTTATTAGATGTTACATATGTAACCACATGTTACATAATGTTACATAACACCGACGTGATAGGCGATAACGGCACGGGTGCTCACCATCCTTACAATGGATGGGCCGGTACCACCGCCCGTGCCATTAACGGGGTCATGTACCCAGATTACAATGATCCCGCAGGTTAATGAAATTTTCCTTGATATAGTGTATAGTATAAAGTTTCTACTATGACGCTTGCAACAAGCAATTTTGATGCACAGTTATGGAAGTTCACATCTGATGTGGGTTGAAAAGTACAGACCTTTCAGGTTAAGCGATGTTGTGAAGCAGAAATCCATAGTAGATGCTGTAAAGCACCTTCTGCTAATATAGAAGAAAGCTCTTCAAAACCCATGTAAGTTTAATATATTCAAAAAAGATACCAATCCTTTTGGTTACAGACAAGCTTAGACCAGTAATAGTACCTGAAGGAATAAAGGCGTACATAACTAAGGTATGTACTTTCTTCCATTTGCCACCTATAATATTTCGAACTGCCATGAAACATGTAAACGCTTATGGTGATTCTCAATTCTATAGTGATAAAAATCCTAAATGTATAACTGCTGGTTTAATTTCATCTATTGTAGAAGAAGGTTTCATAGTGTGTGGTATGAAGGAATATGGATAACCAATCAAGACCTAGCTAGCTGTCTAGGTATTAGTGCTTGGAGTGTATCAAAATATAGAAAGATCTACAAAAAAATTTGTGTTTTATGGTTGGAATAAATAATAATAGTTCTCATGATCTTTATGAATACCGATTAGAACTGTCGTATTTCAACGCCCTTAATTTCCGATGATTATAATTCAGAAGGTATATGTAAGTAATATCCTAAAACTGACTCCTGCTTTTATGTTCTAAGAATAGATTTCTAATACATGTCAGTATCCATACAAGAAGAGGATAAGACGTTTAGAGATCCCATCCATGATTTCATTGACGTTAATGGTCATGAAGTAAATATAATTCAAGATCCTATTTTTCAGAGATTGCGTAGAATAAAACAACTTAGTTTTGGGTACTACGTTTATCATGGTGCAGATCATTCACGTTTTGGTCATTCAATCGGAACTATGCACATAGCTACTCAGATGTTAAAAGCTATAGAAAAAAATACTCAGAAATACGACCCTAAGTTCACAATTACGCCGGATGATTACAAAACTATCAGACTTGCGGCATTATTACACGATGTTGGTCATAAACCATTTTCTCATGCCATTCATAATGCTATCCCTGAAAAACATGAAAAATATTCTATACATCTAATAAGGAATCACTTTAAGCAAGACATAGAGCATGGTGGAATTGATCCTGAAGCCGTAATTTCACTTATTGAAGGAACAAGTGACCCGAGAAAAGCTTTTCTACAATATTTAATTGACGGACAGTTAGACGCAGATAAGTTAGATTACCTGCTCAGAGACTCACACTATGCTGGAGTAAAATACGGACATTATGATTTACCAAGATTACTTGATACCTTATGCGTCTATAATAATAAGCTAGCAGTATTGATAGATGGTTCCTATGCTGCAACACAATTAGTCTTTGCTCGTCATTTTATGTTTGAACAGGTTTATCTGCATAAGACTAAAAGGGCATTTGAAGGAATGGCTGATTTAATAGCATCACATTTGTTAGAGAATCACTCATTTCAATATCCTAGAGTAAAGGATCTTACTAAGAAAGGAAAAATCGAAAAATTTGCTAACTATCATGATAATTGGTTTCTAGAAACGATACTAAATACTAGAGATAGAAACTTCCGAAAAATTGCTAACCAAATAGTTAATAGACAAAATTATAAGGAAGTGTATAGTTCGGACCAAATAAGACGAAAATTCTTAAAACAGAAACATAAAGACGCTAGTGAACAGACGGCAACAGGATTTTTACAAGCATTAGAGATTGATATAAAGGAAAAATTACCTTCTTTAGGCATTAACAAGTGGGAGATAATCTTTGATGACTATCGATATCTTCCTTATCAACTCAGGCCCTACAGTTTACCATTGCCACATGAAGAGTCAGAAGAAGCTAGGACTATATACACTTACGACAAAGAGAATGATTTTCCAGAAGCCATAGAAACAGCTCATCCTATGATCGAGGCATTTGCCAAAAATCCACCTAGAATTAAAAGAGTATTCGTTGAGAGAGATAAAGAATCAGCATTAAAAGAATTTCTTAAGAAAAAATATAAGGAATATTTCTGCTAAACTAGACAATTTCTTTTGAGATAAGTAGTCGCATTGTTTACTTCTTGCAAAGTATACCCGAGATCTGAGTCAGACTCTACAAGAATGTTGTAAATTGATGCAGTAGAAACATTTCTTCCAGTGTCTTTTGCCCAGGTTAGTATGTAGTGGACTGAGACTAACAGATCCAGTTCTTTTGATGATTTATCGCTAAGTAGAGTAACTATACATTCCAAGTAACTCTTAAACTTCTTATCTAATTTGGTATATGTCAAATGATTCTTTCCTCTTTCTGTGATGGATAAATGATATTTTCTTGTTAAAGACGTGTCCTTATTTAAAGGAATTAACGAAATATAATTTTCACAGATCAAATCATCTAACATGTGTGATAAGTCTTCACTAAAGGGACCAAATCTATTCCATTTGAACTTGTATTTCTGCAGACGTAGATTTAAAAAATAAAGCAGACGTTGAATCCGTTTCCTATCAGTAAAGATTTGTGGCCTGTCTATCAGATAAAGCAACAAGGGATCTACAAAATTAGCATTAATTGATCTATTATGCATTAGTACGAAGACTATATAGAGGTATTTAACAGAGTATGGAAAATGTTCATGTTTTTTACGTCTTTAGTATTACATAATATTACATAATACACGTCGATAAATGGAGAAATTCCATCAGCTAAAACATTCGATATAGCCTGATAAGGAAAGCCTCTAAAATCTTTGTCACATCGCGAGAGTGGAAGCCACAAGCCTGTGATCTGTATGCTAAAGCCTATTACCATAATTATTGCTCCATAACGTACCTATTTTGTTACCTCAGATGCAAACTTATCAAAATTCATGTGTTTGATGTGTAAGGACTGCCTCGAATCCGAAGTAAATGAAAAGTCCTAACCACGTTGGAACGAAGGCAATGCCTGCCAGTATTCCGAATTCGTTGTTCATGGCGTAAATGCCGTACCACAATGCGCCAAGTCCGATACTCATTCCGATTGTGTGCGTCGCGAATCGCATTTTTGCCTTCTCCTGTCTGTGTATGTATCCTTCCCTAGTCGCTGGCGTTGGCGTCTGCGACATTCCAAGGCGCTCTTCTTTATTCGATTTTCTACGCGCCAAGAGTCCAAACGCGATGGCGCCAGCGAACCATATTATGATCATTGCAGAAATAGATGGCGTCTCGTACACCAAGTCGTATGCATTGCCAATTGCCAGCGCGATAATCGACAGTAATATGCTCCATCCTACGACATATCGAATGCCGCGAAGTAGTCTTTTATCATCCCTACTCATATTAGCTCAACTCCCTTATGATCAACTTACCAGAACCCAAAATTCATGGTGGGCAATCACCCAATGCAAGTAGGTTGTTAGGCTCATATGCGTCGGCTTCCGTTTTTAGATATTTCCTACCGTTTCGTGTTGCCGTGATGACCTGAACGTTCTTTCCATCTTTTACCACGCAAAAATAGTATTTTTTATCATCTATCAATAGTATTGCCTCTTCAGAAGTTATTTTGAAAAACTCTCCTTTGCTATTGTATCCTCCTATATGCGATATTCTTTCATATGGATTATAGTTGTCTCCTTTCTTTGTAGCGCAAGTTACTCTGTTCAATTTCTCACTGTTCATCATATCTTAGATTGCTAACTTCTTCCAAAGCAACAGAGAAGACCTTGTCTTTCTTTAAGATCAAACCCATCCTCTTATGACCAATAACCCTTCTATTAGTGATGTAAAGGACATATTCCTCTCCACCGTACTTGATACTGTGCTTACTCTGATAGCGTATCACTTCTTGCGGAAACATGAAATCTTCTAATACCAAACCTATGCGACTAAAACAGCAACCTTAATGTAAAAGATTGTGTCAGTCACATTACTTAATTTCAAGGTCTCTCACACTTCTCTCTCATTACATGCCAAATAATTTTATATTCTCGCAGATATATCTCAATATAAGTTGAGTGCTGAGCTTATACTCGGTATAGTAGGTACAGCACCTGGTTCTGTCGGTGCCAGCTATGCAATTTATCAGATGATCTATAGAAACGAGACAAAAGATCTTACGATGACGGTACAAGAGAGAAAGAGATTAGGCATAACCCAGAGACTGAAGAGTTCCAATGTATTTCATGGATTATACACTCAAAGAGTTAACATCTGGTTAAGAGCATCAAATGTAGACGACCTGTGAATAAGAAATGGACAGAATATTGCAAACTTGCTAGTTTGTATGACAAGGAAGAACATGACAGATGGAAATACCCTAACTTAACAAAGTCCTCAAGAATTTCTGGCCATAAGAGAAAGGATAAGAGAAGTCCCTTTCAAAAAGATCGAGATAGAATAATCCACTGTGCTGCATTCAGACGATTGCAAGGAAAAACCCAGGTATTCGGAGTTGGTGGCAGCGATTTTTTCCGCACAAGACTGACGCATTCCTTAGAAGCAGCGCAGATAGGTAAAGGTATAGTAATACACTGTGGACACGCTAACATGGAATTAGTAGAAGCTGCGTGTTTAGCGCATGATATAGGTCATCCTCCGTTTGGACATACAGGTGAACACGTTCTAAAAGAACTTATGCGTAATCACGGAGGATTCGAAGGAAATGCTCAGAATTTGCGAATATTGACCGAATTAGAAGTAAGATCAGCTATGCAACAAGGACCTGGGCTGAATATTACTAGAGCGACTATAGACTCCCTGCTCAAATATAAAATTCCATATTCCGAACTTGACCAGAGGAAACCAATAGACGAATGGAAATTTTACTATGATTGTGATGAAGAATTAGTCAAATGGGCTTCATTAAACGAACCGTTCGAGGGCGCCAGATCATTCGAATGTCAAATTATGAACTGGGCTGATGATATCGCTTATTCTACCCACGACCTTGAAGATGGAATAAAAGTTGGTATGATTAGTAAAGCTAAGATTGATGCCAGAATAAAAGAGAATATACAAGAGAGATTAGGAGATGATTGGAATCAGACAATATGGAAAGAAATACTTGACAGAATTGGACAGGTATCACCGTACCGTGCCACAGCTCAGGAAAGGAAAGGAAAACGAAGAGATCTGATTGCTAGTCTTATAGACGAATTCATCCAAGCTACTGCACCTAATAGAAAAGGTGGACGTTATCCTTCAAGGTATCAGTATGAATTAAAGGTGAAACATCAAAAAGAAGTTAAATGTAGGATGTTGAAATCTCTAGTGTGGGAACTAATCATAAACGACGAGCGTATAGCCACTTTACAGAGAAAAGCCAGAACTATCGTTCAAACGCTCTTTGAAGAGCTTACAAAATTTGATGATAAAGATAGAACACGTGAAATGTATCCTCTGGACTTTAGGGAGAAGTTGGACAAAGCTAAGAATGATAGAGAAAAATATAGAATAGCTTGCGATTTCATTGCTGGTATGACTGATAACTACGCAACTCGACTGTATTCGCGACTAACAGAAGGGGAAGAAGGGTCACTGATGGATATAATCTAACTTTTGTTATCCATTGACAACAAATTTAAGGTGTTTCATATAACGCCGATAGAGGCTGATTGGCGTGCTCTCTAGAAGCGTAATTTTACTTGTACCTGGAATCTTGTTTCTCATGATGTCGTCTACGGTTCTGCCAGATAGCATAAACTTAGTATATACTGAATCCAATTTACCCATAGAATTTCTTGATATTCATACTGAACCATCGATTGTGCATGTTGGTGACTCTTTTCGAATAAATGCAACAGTAATTAACAATACACCAAATACAATAACATTCAAAGGTCTTTGTGATTCACCGTTGTCTGCAGTGTTTAATAGTAATGTGATAATAGAGCATGGACTGGCTTGTCAGGGATTCACGATCGTTGAATTGAAATCTGGAGAAAAGACATCTGTAGTAGGCCCAAGTTCAGGTATAGTCTATCGTGCATCTAACGCTGGAATGACAAATGCAAGAATTACCTTCACATATGCAATACAAGATGAATCTACTAGTGTTTCTAAGCCGTTTGCATTTACAATACGTGAAGGAACACAAAATCTTATTACTGCTAAATTAAATACTGAATTTCATCTTGAAATCGGTCAAACAGCATTAATAGAATCCAAGAATATTAGTGTAAGATTCCTTAATGTTACGGAGGATTCTAGATGTCCGTCTGATGTTGTCTGTGTCTGGGAAGGACAGGTCACGATCTTACTTAACATCATGCAGCACGATCAAGACCTCGGCGATTTCGCTCTAACCATTAGGGGAGGAGATGAAACTTTGGCAGCTAAAACTTTTGATGGTCATGCTGTGCAAGTAATGCAAGTTGAGCCTTACCCAAAGGCCAGTGAGCCAATACAGACATCAGATTATGTTGCTACCTTAGTTGTTTCCAAGATAAGTTCTTCTGAATCAAATTCTGAACGTGTGTATGTTAAAGCAGTTGGAGGAAAATCTGTGACTGATAATGAGGTCATTAACTTCAGATTGCTTGGTTCATGGAACTTGGAAAAAGGAAAGGGAATAATTGTTATTTTCGCGGATGGAGAGAGAGATGTTTGGCATCTTATTCCCAGAATTACAAACTGCATGGATCTTATTGATTTAGGCGAGTGCATAATATCGCCTATTATTATGGACAATGGATCCGTACCAACGGACGTACGTTTGGAAGTTGACAAGGAGAAGATGCAATTATTTATGGTACTACCAGGTAAACTTTCAACAACAACTATACTTAACATAAAAGAAGTAAAAACTTGGTCAGCAAATGGTATTATTACCGCCAAGTCAACTTTAATGCTGACCGAAGGACAGAGAGATGGTCCTTTACTTGTTCGGCAAATCTATCCTGATCGGATAGAGGGTTTAAACTTCATCGAGTATCCTTTGGCAAGAGAGGAAGGCATTCCAACAACTCTGCATATTGGAGAAACTACAAGTAACGGATGTACCGTTAAACTTACCTTGCTCGAAATACATGATAAAGTGGCTACATTTCTGAAAACAGTAGATACAGGCAAACCATGCCCGATCTGCTGGCATGATAAAAGTTAGACTAGATTCATTTCAGCTTAACTCATCACATTATGAATATATCAATTCTGATCATTTCATGAAAATGAACAACAGCGTTAGTGGTATAGTCACTATTGTTGCTATTATCATGATTGCCGGAAGTGCTTGTGGGTTTACGTTAAAGCCCCATGCAGGCAGGAATGGTATTGGAAACATTACAAACATCCAGATGGCGGCAAGCCCAGCCAGTCTTTTCCACTTTTTTCTCACATCAAACTGCATATGCTTGCTCTCCTCGTAACTACATTTAATCTATTGCACTATTTCTTACCCATAAAATACCTCGTTGGTTAAGGCTATAAAAAACCCGTTTCTCTATGCCATAATCCTCTCTATACCTCGATTAGATTGTTCCGATAAAATTTTGTTAAGTTCCCGAGTGCTAAGAACAAACATAACACATAAAAGAAACGATCTTCGATCTGCTTTATGCGTATGCAGATCGTATGGGGTATAGTCCTTTCAGCCGTACTGGTATTTGGTATGGCAGCGGGCGCGTTGGCCCAAGAAGTAAAGTTTTCTGCAAGGGTCTTGGCAAAGGGTTCAAAGTCAAATATTTTGATATTAGTTAAAAACTCTGGTTTGAGTAATGCGTCGGTTTATGAGTTTGAGCTCAAATTTACCCAAGGAAAGCCGATATCAGCCATTGCTAGAGGAGGATGGGAGAATGATAGGGATGGAAATACTATAACATTCACAACCGAGCGCAGTCCGATCAAACCTGGAGGTACTACAATATTTCTGGTCAGAGTTTCTGATCCGGCAAGTTCTGCATTTGAATGGACTATGAGCGACAGCAGCGGTAACAAGTTGGACGATGGTAATGTTCCAAAGATCAGAGTGAGGGTAAGCACACCTGCTCCACTACAACCGCCAATAACGAAACCAGAAGTTGCTGTAAATCAAGCGAGGGTGAATCAGGGAGGGCAGATTATAGTAACAGGAAAGGGATTCAGTCAAGTTACTAGCGTACAGATATTTTTGGATCAGCAGCAATTGACAACATCAAACACTAATGCTGCTGGTGAATTTAACACGGTTGTTATTATTCCGAGCAGTGCTGCTGCGGGAGCGCATATGATAGTCGCAACAGATGCCCTTGGAAAATCTTCGCTTATTCAGGTCTTGATTGAAGGTGTTGGTGGAGGAACCCCTGTCCCGCCAGGTCAACTCATACTTACTGTTAATGTTGACAAGACGGAGTATTTTCCTGGAGATGCAGTCAAGATAACTGGAACTGCAATACTTGAAAGTCGGGTTTCGTTGCAGATAACTGATTCAAAGGGAGGTATAATCTGCGGCGCGAATCCTGAGGTTAACAATTATACTATGACGTGGAGTGCACAATGCTTCCTTCCTACAAATGCTTATGGAGGAGTGTACATTGTTTCTGCAAAACAGATTGTGCATAAGACAGCTACAAGATTCACGGTTGTAGGTGCAACTGGAGGAACTGGTGGTACGGGAGGAACAGGCGAAGGAGCCGAGGATCCCGGTAACCTGAAGCTTTCAACAGATAAGCCTAGCTACAGATCGGGCGAGACTGTCAAGATAACCTTGTCTGGTGCAAGAGCAAAGTCGATTGTGCAAATAATAATTGTTGGGCCGAGCGGTCCCCCTCTGGATGCAAAGCAGGTAACAACCGATGCAAACGGAGTATTAATTTACGACTTTCCGCTTGTTGCTGCACAGCAAGGAACGTACAAGATATCAGGCAAGCAGGATAAATTCGTCGTAAGAGCTACGTTTGAGGTCACTGTCTAAAGGGTGGTATAGATGGGGCAAGAAGAACAGGCGAAAAGGCAGGCAGAGGCAAAGGGGGCGCTCATAGAGTTCCGTGAGAGGTTTAACAAGGAATTTGATACAATTACAACGGCATACAAATGGCGCGAGTCCGTTGAACCTCTGCAGTCTATTCTAAGAAAGTATAAGGATGCTATACCTGCGGAAACTTGGCAGAGACTGCAAAATGCCTGCAGGCTTAACGATGAAACCTCTGGGGGAATAAAGGCAGCTTCCGATATTTTGAATGTCGAGATAGAGAAGGCCATTAAGGTCTTACAGGTCAAGACCAAGACCAAAGGGAGTTCCAAATCCGCAGGCATTGGTGGGATCGTAGCTGCCATAATCATTATAGGCATTTTTGCTTACATTAACTTGGCAGCATTTCCTGTTACCATAAGAAACAATGGTTGCGAACAGATCGTTATACCAGTTAAGGCTCCTGTATGGGCAATTATTTTTGGACTTGATCTACCTAAGCAGCCAATTCATTCAGGGCAGAGCGCAATGGCCAAATTCCCGCCATCTACTGTGTTAATAGACGCTACAAGCAAGGAGACGATCAAGATGAGCATGATCGGTGTTGATGTGTATTTTGAAAGACCGAGCAATGTTGATAGCGTAATGATCGATGGTCAGGAAGTGTTGGATCAAAGCAAGACCTTTGACCTTAGGGAATCTGTTATCCCTGAAGAGCAAAAGTCACACGAACTTGTTATAGCCTGTAGCCAAGGGTAAACGACTTGAAGAACAGTAACGAAAGAACGATTCTATGGTTTTTCTCTCCTGCTTGAAAAGACCTAAAGGGGGCTATTTAAAGAAAATATAATAACATCCGATCTGCAATGTTGCAGTTTCATTTTAGAAAATCTTCATGTGAAGATAATTTCCGATTAGGATATTCAGTATAATCAAACCTTTTGTACTATAAGATTTAGAATATGTATTTGGACTGGATGTGGTTTGCTTATAAAGAGTCATATGAAAAATCATCGTCCTAGTTTTCTATCTTATAACTTTTTCCTAACATCATCGATAGTGGTTAAAGTTGGGGGAGCCCAATGGAGTGCCCAAAAAGTTAAAAGTCATGCCAGCTTCTTTGTTATTCTTCCATACATTCAGGCAATCTTCCATGGTTCTGGCGATACTCATTAACAAGTTTCTCCTTCATCTCATGATGATTTTCCGTAATCATGTAATGAAACCTCTTGGCCTTGCTGATACATGGATTCGAAAGTGATTCAACCAGGCTTTGCCTAAGGTTTATGCTACTTCCAATGTAAAGGATCTTCATGGCTGCATGCATCGCATAAACTCCAGCTAGTTCCGGGACAGCCTCCATTTTCGATCGATCAAAATCCATCCATTCTGACCAAGTGACTTCTGGTTTGTTGCTCAGGATACTATCGCCTAGTTTCGTCATATGCCTCCTCCATCTATTTATAGATCATTGGTTGTTCCGCTTTGAAAGCTATCGCCGAAGTATGCTGTTCTTAAACCAAATACTTCTTGCGACCTAACAAGCTATCGGTACAACAAACAACATCGCCAGCAAAGCTCTCAATATCACCATCCTGTACGAACTCGCTTATATCCTTCAGTTTCAGCCTAGGGTCTATGACTATGCGGTTCTCAGAGGCATAAACCCTGGGTACTCTATCAATCAATTTAGAAAATCTATCAAGCATTTTAGTAAGCAAAGCTGACTTTTTATTCAGATCGACTCCGGTTTTGTAAAATATTTCTATCTCCAGTGTGGGCTCGTGGTTGGGATGCAGAAGTTCGTGCGACATCAGTTGAAATATAAGGCGCAGATCAGTTTTGGGAAACTTCACCTTAAGCAAAGTTACCAGCTCCTCATACTTATTCAGAATACTATCCAATTCGTATTCAGATTTAGTTCCCATACTCATAGATTGCACGCACGCATATATGACTAACTTCTAAAATTTTTCTGTAAGATTCTACCAATGTGTTTTTATATTGATATTAATTGAATCTTCTACTGTCTTGCTAAGCCTAAAAGCCTGGTCTTGCTGACACACAAACCAAGCTTGAAGTCTCTAAGATTTATATCGAAAATCGACCTAAAGTAGGTAGTGAGAATCCTAAATGCTATGCCCGGCATGGGCACAGCCATGAATGAGGTAGAAGTTGACAGATTTCTTGAAAGCAAGCTAAACGTCCAGTTAGCTACTATTGATGAAACGGGCGATCCCAATATTCAGCCTCTCTGGTTCTACTATGACAAGGGTAGCGAAAAGCTCTATATCATGACCCGCAAGATGTCAAGGAAAGTTCAGAATATCCGCAAGAAACCCAGCATCTACTTTTCTATTGACGATGAGAACTTTCCCTACAAGGGTGTCAAAGGCAAGGGAGCGGCAAGTATATCGGAAGACCCAAAGAGAATCATGCCAATTGTAGAGAAGATAAATTTGAAGTATCTAGGCACGCTAGAACACCCATTGGCCAAATTCATTATAGAGAACACAAGGAACGGCAACGAAATCCTGCTTGAAATAAGTCCAAAGTTCTTTTCTACTTGGGATTTCAGCAAGATGTAGAGGAAGCAAAACTAGGTTCCGTTGGTATTTGGTAGGCGAGCCTATCATGTTGGTGACACGTTTGACCAGTTCTGCTCATAGCTATGCGTATAGATCTCAATTGTTTCTTTCCGAAAGGATCCTCGCAAAAACATTCTTCGTCCGCTTCTAGCACCAGTTCGAATATATCGCTCTTTTTCTTGCCTCCAGAAGAAGCTATTCGTTTTTACGATCCGATGCAATGGTTTTCCACCCTCTAACAAGCTAAATCCTAGTAGGACTTGGAGGTTGTGGTCTTGGTTCCGGCTCTGGTTCAGGTTCAGGTTCCGGCTCTGGTTCAGGTTCAGGTTCTGGATCTCCCATTCGCATCCTTACAACCATGTTCGCACACATGATTTATAAAAGATCACAAAAATGGTCGTAATTCCTTTGGGCAAAATACCTTAACCAACTTTATTGCATTAGGAAAATTCAGATACTTCCGAATAGCATAGTTTTTTATATTATGTTTTCGTAGAATAAACATGCAAAGAACTCAATTAAGTAATTGCAACTACAATATAACTAAGCAGTTGGACAAAAAGTTGCAATTTCTGTGGGCTGTAGATCAATACATCAGGGATGCAGAAAACGAACATAAGTCAAATTGTGCGGAAATGTTCAGAAACATAAAAGCAGACGAAGAAAAACACGTTGAAATGTTAAAAGAGGAAATCGCTAAATTATCAGGACAAGGAAAATTTACCTAACACATTGTCTTATGTGTTGAAGGGTTACTTCGGCCTCGTCCTTATTCGCTTCTTTCTTCCTTTTTTGTGTATTTCGCCCTCTTTCCATTCAGAAGACCGGTTAGGTGTTACGAAAGTGTTATTCTCTGCTTAAGAGATAGTCCAAGAGCATTGAACACAGTAACTACAATATCAGGCTGACAATTCTTATTTCGTGACACTGCCTAGATTGTATCTTCCAATCGATGCGTGATTAGTTCGACCCTGAATCCCTATCATGAATACCTTTTCTTTCCTTTCGAGTATTTGAAGAAAATTATTTGTCTTTCTCTCTTCAATGCTTCCTGTTTTGTGCCAAACTTTCCAAGAACCCTTTTACGATCTCTTGTATAAAGAATCCATTTTGATCCGCGTTTTACGATTACCATATTATGATCTTTCCCATGCGCCGACACACCTTGATTTTTCGTTCATGAAAGCCTGTTCTCAAACACGATTTATAAAACTTCACAATAACTGGATGTTTGCCCCTTAACTATCTTCTGTATTAATTTTATAAAAAATTCATTGCAAACTCAGATAAACAATGAAGCACTAACACTCAACGTATGAGAAAGAGTCATTTGATAATGTCTGCGTACGATATATGTGAGAGATGCGGGGAACCTTATAACCAAGAGACAGGTAGGCATCTGCGCAACGGAAGTAATCTGTGCGATGATTTGGCAAGGAGGGTATTAAGACAAGATATCAAGGATACCGAAAAATTAAGCCAGTCTAACAAGTTGATCCTTCTAATAACAGCATTGTCGATACTAGCAATAGCAGTGCTGTCATTTATCGTTTCTGGAATATCCTATGCGGAACAAGATTTCGTAGTCTTGTTGGTTCCATCTGAACAGGCAACTGGAATTGACACTACAGACAAGATTATACTTACGGAACCGACAGGGACGAGCGTAAATACATCTGGCTGTCATACTGATAGACATCCAGTGCAGAATGCTCTAATAGTCAGACCTGAAGGACAAACTAGAACAACCGTTGTCATTGCTTCTGAAACACAGCCGATTTCAATAGTCGGACCTGAAGGACAGGCTAGAACAACCGTTATCACGGCTTCTGAAACACAGCCCTTACCCGAAGGACTACAAATTAGCGATCTGATGTTTGATCCTGGTTGTATCACTCAAGTAGATAATGTTGAGTACAAGAGATTCGTCGGCATTATTTCTTGATTGAACCTGAACTAGAGGAGGAGCGAATAATATGAGTGCATTAAACTTAACCAATAAAGCAACAACCTATAGGTTCGTTGTACTAGCACTAGCTGTGAGTGCAGGCATCATACATCTCCTACTTATTCCAGAGCATCTAGCAGAGAGTACCGAAGATGCAATATTCTTTGCAGTGTTGGGTGTAGCTCAGATAACCTTTGGTATCCTGTTCGTGCTCCAGCCAACGAAAAAATTAGTGATAATAGGTATGATAGGTAACATGGGAAGTATAATTCTGTACTGGGTAACTAGACTTGCAAGTCTTCCTGAGCCGTTTGGAACAGAAGATATCGATGCTGTTGGGATAGTTACAAAGATAATAGAGATATCACTGGTTGCCGTCTTGATATATCTGGCTATACACTTCAAAAAGATAAAGTTTGTAGAGGCTTGATACGTTAACCTAGATAGGTATGATAGTAGTGAAGTTTTATAAATCATGTTTCCTAACAGTTTCTCATGAGCCGAAAACGATCGAGAACAACCCGCTCTGAAAAAAGTAGGCAAAAGCCGAAATCTGAAAATCCACGCGAAAGGAAGCCGGAACCATACAGATGTAACTCATGTAACTGGGATTTCAGAACGCAGGAGGAGCTGGAAGGACATAACAGGGAACATAGAGATATTCGAAATGGAATTGTTATTAAATGTCTTAATTGTAAAAGTCCCTTCACAACTGAGGCTGAAATGGAGAATCATAGAGCAAATCATAGAGAAATTTCATTTAGACCAAGAGAAGATGATCAGGATTACAGGGAAAGACGGGAGATTATGGAAGACTATAAAAGTCCCAAACCGGCTGGAGTACCTTAAACCAGACCGTTTTTATTTTTGTATGCTAGAGGAAGTATTTTACTTAATATTTCTTTATCTTTTATTTTTCTGTAAAATATTTACTTTCTGCTCAAACGTAAGGGCACTAAGAACCGATTTTCATTTCGATTTGTCATGATCATTCATTCGGATCTGATTGTTTTGGTGAACCTTTTTATAACGTCTTTGTTAATGCGCATCAGGATCCAATTAATAAGAACCCAAACTGAAATAAGTTTTATAAATGATGTTTGCGATTAGGGTTTTATGAGTGAGCAAAACGCATCTGAAAGAATTAGCGAAAGAGCTGAATATCAATGCAGGCTATGTAATGCAAACTTTTCATCGAAAGACGCACTGGAACAACACTATCAGGGATATCATATGGATAGAGTAGCTATTCCACTTGTTAAATGCCCAGAATGCGGAAAAAGCTTCGAATCTGGAATTGAAATGGACAGGCATATGAAGGAGGAGCATAACATTAGGCCAGTTAAAGACAAGACGACCTTGACTTGACCTATGTCGATACGATGTGTAATGTTACTCATCATCTTTATAATCATATACAGATGAATTGGAACTGATAATTAATGGCCTAAAGAAAATTATTTCTATTATCGAGTGTAAAATATAGTTACGCTATCTCTTTTCACCTTTTATTACCCTGTAGAATAGGTCCGCAATAACCGGCAACTCCAAATAATCAATAAGAATCGCAATCCAAGCGAGATAGAAGGGAAATTCTATGAACTTTGTTTGAAAGAATGTGTTGTAGATCACATCGTCAGTAATCCAGAGTATATGGATAACTTGAACGGCAAGTAAGGACAAAAAAAGATAATTCTTGTGTGTCTCTCTTTCACGCTTGTATATATTCAATGAATAATAGGTGATGCCCGACACAAGAGCAGGAATTTCGATATAATCAATAACTATAAAGACCGGCAGGAAATTCTTTGGAAATAAGAAAAAGCTGTTACCATAGATCCTTTGCAGAACTACGTCCGTAGTAAGCCAATAAAGATGAAGTAATTGCAAAGATACCAGAACAAACGAAATCTTTAGGTTCAAATTTTCATATTTATGGTAAAAGTTTACAATCCCTTGAACTATGCTACCCGTCATAAATCACTATTGTGGATTTACGGTAATATGCTTTTTAGCAAAATAACATATGCATTTGCTCAGATAAACCAGATCCAACTAGGAACCTAACCGAGAATGACCTGTGGCTAATACCTAATACTTATTTGTGCAATGTATGGAATCAAGACATTTTAGTTCATGAATGGTTCCGAACTGCCTCAAATGAGACAGGAGAAAATCGGAAAAAATAACATGAAAATTCGAAACCTTTCACACTGATAACTCGTACGGGTTTTGGCCTTCCTGTCTGCTCGTTTAATTTTGGGTGATATTAACTTGATGTATTAGTGGAGGAGTCCTATAGAAAATAGTGATAGTTGAAACTATTTTCCTCACCCATGGCTTTCATCAGAAAACTATTTTATCTATGACTTGCATAACTTTAAATAAATTGTTTGCGAGTGTGTAGCATGGGTTCTATAACGCTTCAAAATACAAAATGGCAAAGCTGCATAGATGCCTGCATGCGTTGTGCCGAAGCATGTGAGTTCTGCGCCACTTCTGACCTGAAGGAACAGAACGTAACGATGATGGCAAGCTGCATTCAGATTAATAGAGAATGCGCAGTTGTTTGCTGGGCCTCTGCCTCGCTAATGTCGATGGATAGCCAGTTTGGAAAGCAATTCTGCAGCCTGTGCGCCGATATTTGTGACACCTGTGCAAGGGAATGTGAAAGGCATAACGTTGACCACTGCAAGCGATGCGCACAAGCATGTCGCAGCTGTGCTGAAGAATGCAGAAGGATGGCAAAATAAGGCAGCAGCCACTAAGTTAAACTCACTCCCTTATTTTTTCATTCTTAATATGAAATTAATACATGTGTAGAATCAGCATATCTTATCATACGGATTACTCCTAGGGGCTCAAAGTTCGTGGAATTCAAGACATCTATGTGATGGTGTCCGTATCAATGTCATTCGAATCAAAATTTTTGTTAACCCAATATGAAAGCATAATTGTCGGCTTGCTGGTAGCCAGATCGACACCCTCTATTATTGCCACTATAAAATCGTGCGGCCGGCCAGATTTGAATCAGCGACCAAGTGTCTAGTTCGAAATCGAATGCCGCGAATCACTCTCCCACTTGACCTTGAAGAAGGAATGACCAACAACAAGTGAACTAAAACTTGACGATTCATTCCTTGCTCCTAGCTTCTGCTTCTGCTTCCTTTATTTCATGGTAACACTTATTGCAGTACCACTTCAAGTTGTATGACCTCAAATCTAGGTAGTCAAAGAGTCTATTACATTTAGAGCAGTAATCGTAGTCATTCAATGTGACCACTTTGCCATGTTAAGCACGTGCGCATAAACGGTCTGCTATGATATTAACAAGCTGCACCAATTTTCTGCGTTGCTTAATACGAAATTACTGCTAATTGTAAAATGGTGGGTGGTATTGATACAGCATGTCAATGTGGCTACCAGATTTTCGATTACTCGCAATCGCTTGCTTTGTCGGCTGTTTCTTGATAAAATCGGTTGTATGGACTGTACTCTTCTGGCAAGCCTCGAGCGGGATAAAAGGTTTTTCATGTGGAGCCCTGTCAATTAAACTGTTAAACTCTAATTCTTGCAGAATAAGTCATAAGAACGCATTCATCACCGTATTTTATCCCCTTCAAACTTGGCAATTAATACTCCTTCCCATCCAACTCTTGCTATAACCATCAAATTAATTGTAAAGAAGATAAAGATCATATTTTTATAGGATTGTTAGGGCGTATAATTCTTGGTAGTGACATTTGGGAAACGGTTTTTCTAGTTCCCGCAGGATCTACAAAATTCATCCTTCCATTGGCATTGCTCGTGTCGGGAACGCAGATGCAGATCAGTTCTTTATAGGTCCAGAGACACCGGGATTGCCAGCTACTGGCGAATTACCGGGAACAAGAGTGCCACCTTACAAAGATAACGCAGGTAAGATCAAGCCTCAGGCAGCTCGCTTCCGCATCTGGGAATACAAATTGATCAAGGGTAAGTACACTCCAACGCGTGAGATTACGCTTAAGGATTCTGACATTGAGAAAATAACATGGACTGTGCATCTGGCAAACCGCAAAGCCTCTTTCTACAAGTTCGATGGAGAGGCGGGCGAATACAGGAGTCCCGCGGTGTTGCGCAACCTTGGAAAAAATAAAGAACATCTCGAAATTGATCCTGGTCCTCGAACGATCTCTGGAAAAAATAAAAAAAGAGTTGAGTTCAAGAAAGGCACCAGCACTAACCCACGAAAAGAAAGATGGCCCAAGCCACCAGCCATTTGGCCTAAGGAAATTAATTACTTGGGTGAAATTAGGACAGATGATAAGGGGAGGCTGATCGTAATTGGCGGCAAGGGAATATCCGCTACAAACGTGCCTGGTACACCGATAATTGATGATATTAATAATGACAACTGGTTTGATGATGTTTCTGACGGGCCAGTCACTGCTCAGATAAAAGTCAAGCGCGGGAAAAATGGCAAGAAAAAGAAAATCTTTGAGGCCGTTGGGGCTTGGGTGATCGTTGCTCCGCCTGATTTCGCCCCTCCAATAGGTAATACTGTCACCCTTTATGACGTACTCTACGATCTAGCTGCCCGTGAACTGACAATTCCCAAGGATAATGCACTTTATGACACAGAACTCAGGTCGCTAAAGGATATTAATCGAGAATTCAAAGGTCGCAAATTACTTCGAGATTATGAACCTTCATTTAATGATGAGATCTTTCCTATTCTAAAACATGCTGCTGATGTGGTCTGGGTGTACGAGCCAGCCAAGCAGAGTCACGGTAGCATAGGTGCAGATCCGAAGATGTGGCAACATCTTGCAGATCATGACAAGAAAGGTCTGCGAAATGCTGTCATGTCAAGAGTGCGTCCTCCTTACGGTTCAAAGATATCATCAGAAGAACAGAATATGCCCGAGCTCTTTGGCGATGAACCCTACAAGCCCGGTCATCCACGCCATCGCCTAGCGTTAACGCATACCCAATATGCACTGCTTGAACAGTGGCGTAAGGGAAGGTTTGTTGGTGCTGACACTACTCCTCCCATATCAAAAAATAGCGTTACACCCGCTGGACTAGACCAAGCTGCACTTGAGAACTGTGTGGGCGGTGCGTTCTGTCCAGGAATCGAGGTGGGATGGCAGATCCACCACAAGGAGCTATATTTGGAGCCATTTAGAATTAACCACAATGCCCGTTCTACTTATCGGGGTGAAAAAGGGAAGATCAAGGCGGGTCATTTTACTCGCCAGATGGCACTTCCTTGGCAGGCTGATTTCCGTGACTGCAAGGCAAAGAGCCTTAGCGATCCATCTGACCCATCGCGCCCTGTAGAATTTGGCTGGTGGCCTGGACAGCGACCGGACCATGTGTATAAGAGAGCATCAGACGTGTCAATTAAAAAAATGGTTCCTTGGCACCGCCCATCTACTTCTTGGCCAATAGGAGGATCCAGTGACAAGAGCATTCCATCGTATGAGGAGATGGTCATGAACTTCTATAAGCTAGGTTTCGTAGTGAAGAAGGGATCTGCTTACTTAGAAAGTGAACGAGCGTCAGATGTTCCATGAAAAAATTTGACGCCGTGATAATTGGCGGAGGAGCTGCAGCTACCTCCTCAGCTATATTACTTGCTCGCCAAGGCTTATCGGTTTTATCTGTTGAGCGTTCAAATTACCAAGAATGGCGAGCGGGAGAAACATTAATGCCAGACGTTTCTGTCTCACTGCATAAACTTGGCGTAATGAATCACTTTCTTCAGCTCCACAATATTCATTCTGAAGCTATCTATGTCTCTTGGGGAAGTTTGGAGTTATATGAAAACCACTTTATCTTCAACCCGTATGGTACAGGATGGCACATAGACCGAAGCGGCTTTGATGAAATGTTAACGCGAGCCGCCGAGGAAGCTGGTGCAATGGCGTTGCGTGGTGCGCAGTTTGTTGTCGCATCGCGGAACAAAGGAATATGGCAGATAACCCTGCGAACCAAGACGGAAACTGTTATTGTGCAAACTCCAATACTTATTGATGCCACTGGACGAAGTGCACAACCTTCTCGCAGCCAAGGTGCTAAACGGCGTATCTATGATCAATTAATTGGACTTGTTGGTATTCTTTCACCGAAATCTGCAGCTGTTTCAGAGCCTGCGATGATGCTTGAGGCAACGCAAAATGGATGGTGGTACGAAGTACCATTACCAGACGGTCGTAGTCTTGCCGCATGCATGACAGATAAAGATATTTTTACTGGCAGCCATGTGACTCCAACCAGTTATTGGACTACCATGCTCAGCAAAACTATCCACGTTGCGACTCGTCTTCGCAGATTCAAGTTGATTGGTAATGTCCGCATTAGAGATGCCAGCACGTCTCGACTGGATAAGGCTGCAGGAGTCGGTTGGGTCGCTGTCGGGGACGCAGCGAGTGCCTATGATCCTCTGGCTGGAAATGGTATCATCAAAGCACTGGAGTCTGGAATTAATGCTGCTCAATCCATTATTTCTTATTATAATGGGCAGCGGAATTCGCTTCAAGATTACGCCAACCATGTAGTTAAGGGATTCAGCCAATACCTACTGGATCGGACAGACTATTACCAAAGAGAAGATAGATGGTCTGATTCTGTTTTCTGGCGTCGTCGACACGATTATTTGTTGCAAGGTGATTTAGACGATCCTAATTTACTTGCTCTTTAAGAGTGTGGTAAACCTTGATATCTCTTTTTTTCAGTTCAGCAAAGAATATTTGCGGATTTATACAGATCTCTGGTGGAAGAACGCCTTTCTGTTTTACTTGTCCTTTTGCAATCATCTGTGCTATTATCGATGGTGGCACTCCTGTGTTTATTGCACCGGCTGATACATTCCAATCTGGATTACTATGCGCGACGCTGTCTAGAGTAAGTTCAACCTTTCTGTCTTTTCTTTCGCCCTTCATGATCACACGGATGTATTCCATGTCGTTGACCTTACCGGTTGGAATTAATCTATTCAGTTGCTTCACAGTAACATCTATTGGTTTCACTCTTTGTCCAGCAACATTGGTGTATTCTTCGGAAGCTAAACCAGCCTCGATGAGCAGTTTAACATCGTGAATAAAGTCGGGATCAAATGTAACTTTGAACCAGCATTCTTTAAGCCCTTTCTTCTTGAACGATGAGGGGAATGTTGCAAGCTCTGAATGCAAGGTGTAGTATCCAGTAACCTTGCCTACAGGATCAGGGAAGATTATATCGCCTTTGCCACTGAGAGGCTCAACGAATTTTAGTTTCCTATTTGTGAAGACTGCCGGTCTATCAGAAAACTCATGAAAGACTGTATACATGGAATAAGGGACAATGAAGTATTGTTTGTGTTTCATCTTGTCATAACCCGCGAAGGTTATGTTTATTTCATCAATTCTATCAAGTTGATCTGCACCATACTCTGCCATCACATTTGTAGTGCCAGGCGTGCTTCCACAACCAAGAACCCCTATGAGACCTTTCTTCTTGAACTTATTGTGCAATTTAAGCTGCTTCCTTGTCATATGAAACAGTCCACCCAGGTCAAGGTAGTTGCATCCAGCTTCTAGAGCAGCATTCATCACATGAAGATTCAGCTTATATGGAATTGATGCAATCACTACTTTCGCATCAGTCAAAACCTTTACCAAATTGTCATGCTTCATTATATCAACGCCAGTACCTTTTACATTCTTGCGCTTGAAAGAGGAAGCAAAGTTCTTTGCATTCTTCTCATCTCTATCACCGATAATTACCTCTCCACCACTCCATGTTTGCACTAGATCTCGGGTTGTTATTCTGCCCATCTGACCCAAGCCACCTAGAATCACAATTTTCATACCGATATCACTTTTTACCAAAAACCGTGTAATGCCAGGGTTTCTTTACTTCACCAGTTGTATCAATGTAAATATGCCTTATCTCTGTGTATTCGTGCAAAGCGTATACTGAAAGATCCTTGCCAAAACCGCTCTGCTTGAAGCCGCCGTGAGGTAATTCTGATGCAAGGGGCAGATGGTCGTTGATCCAGACTTCCCCGCATCGTACTTGATTGGCGACTTTCATTGCCTTATGAATATTCTTGGTCCAAACTGATGCTGCTAAACCATAGGCGATGTCATTAGCTCTTTCTATTGCATCATCCGTATCTTTGAAAGGTAGTATGGCAAGCACAGGTCCGAAAATTTCTTCCTGCACAATTGCCATATCTTGTTCTGCGTCAGAAAATATAGTTGGTTGAAAATAGAATCCTTTATTGTATGAGTTACCTTTAGGTCGTTCACCGCCCAAACGCAACCTCGCACCCTCCTTCGTACCTATTTCGACATATTTCTCAACCTTGCTTCTATGGCCTTCTGAAATAAGAGGTCCCATATCTGTGGTCTCTTTTAACGGATCCCCAACACGAATCTTCTTTGCTTTTGCAACTACTGAAGTAACGAATCTATCATATACTTTTTCGTGAACATAAAACCTTGTCGCTGCTGTACAATCTTGGCCAGCATTTACGAAACCACCAACCGCAGCTCCTTGCGAGGCAGCCTCAAGGTCTGCATCATCGAAAACTATGAAAGGTGCCTTTCCTCCCAACTCCAGTGAAACTTTTTTCAAGCTGTTTGAAGCCATTTTCATAACCTCTTTTCCGGTTGCAGTGCTTCCGGTCATAGTAACCATGTTAACTTTTTCACTCTTCACCATCTCCCCTCCAACAGTGCTCCCTGATCCCGTTACAATGTTAATCACGCCTTTCGGTACACCAGCTTTTTCCATTATCTTAGCAAACTCTAAAAGAGTTAATGGCGTAACGGTGGCTGGTTTTGCAACAACAGTATTTCCCATTGCTAGAGCTGGAATTATCTTCCATACTGATATCATCCATGGGTAGTTCCAAGGTATGATGCATGATACAACCCCGACTGGTTCTCTTCGAATTATGCTGGTGCCAGTACTGAGAAACTCATTGGAACTTATGCCTTCCAACGCTCTAGAGGCACCAGCAAAAAATCTAATATTGTCAATTCCGAAAGGAAAATCTGAATCCATGCTGAGCTTTATCGGTTTCCCCTGATTGATCGATTCTAGCCTTGCAAGTCGGCTTAGATTCTTTTCCATAATTTCTGCAATCCTGTAAATTATCAGCGAACGTTCGCTTGGAGTTAACTTTGGCCATGTTCCTTTATCGAAAGCATCTCTAGCAGCGTCTATAGCACTCTTAGCGTCTTCGGCACTTCCTTCTGGAACTTCAGCAATGATTTGTTTAGTTGCAGGATTTAATACTTTAAGTGTTTTGCCTTGAGAATTGTCTACCCATTTACCATTTATATACATCTGGTATTTTTTCATCCAATCACTTTGCTAGAAACTGTAAAGATCTTTTCACAGCATCACGCATCTCCTGATTGTTTTCTAAGATATTCTGCATAAAAAATGTATCCTTACACGATGTATACAACTTAGCAGCATTGAAGCTCTTATCAAGGAATTTTGGAATCTAGCTCTTCGAAATCAAGTTCTCCACGAATGTGTAATATGCACGTGGAACAGACACATGGATTAGGTTCAAGCTAAAATCCAGATGTGACTTTACCATGTAACAAAGCTGATTCGGGTTAACATAAAAGATAATACGTTCATAGAACTATTTTCATCGGAGTTTGTATGCGATGAGCCTAGAGCTAGCCATCTTCTGGGGATTCGTAAGCGGGTTGCCTCTAGTTGTAGGAGCTGTAGTAACGAGATTTTTTACTTTTAACCAAAAGACTATCGGCATAATAATGGCTTTTGGAAGCGGAGTGATGACCGTCATATCCTTCTCTCTGATGAAGGAAGCATACGAACTCGGAGGTTTTCACATTTCATTAGCTACAGCTGCTGGCTTCTTGGTTGCTTTTGTCATAGGCCTGCAATCAGTGACCTGATGCTAGATTCGCTGGATCAACTCCTTATCTTATGAAGATTTATTTGCGTCCTAACTTCAATTGAAAAAATTACAATAATAACATGAATAACATACCAAAAGAGGTTATCATTTTCAGCTATACAGCATCATCCTTGTAAAGTTTTATAAACAATGCATAAAGTCTAATTAGATGAGTCCGTTTGGCCCGGAAATCATTGAAAAAGCAAAGACCATTGAAGATGCAGCTGGAGTTACTCGACAAGATTGCACATGAAGGAACTGACATGATGTCTTTCAAATTCAAGCGGAGCGATGACAAGAACTATCTGAACTACAAGGCTGGCCAGTACGGTGTGATGGATCTTGAAACAAAAAAAGACAAGAAAGGACCTACGAGATATTTTACTCTGGCATCTTCGCCTACAGAGGATACTGTATTGATTAGCACGAGGATAAGAAATACTCCGTTCAAACAAAAGCTTGCAAGCTTAGATGTCAGATCCATTGTAAAGATTACGGCTCCAAGCGGAGAGTTTGTCTTGCACGATGATCATTCAAAGCCTGCTGTCATGCTATCAGGCGGCATAGGTGTCACACCATTCAGAAGTATGATAAAGTATGCCACAGATAAGCAAGTACCGTTGAGAATGGTGATGTTTGACTCGAACAGAAATGAGGCAAATATACTATACAAAGACGTATTTGATGAATGTGAAAGACTCAACAGGAATTTGAAGCTCATCTATACCCTCACAGAAGAAGACCAGCCGGCTTCAAATACATGGCGGGGAGAACGTGGGAGAATTGATGAGACAATGGTAACTAAATATTTGAATAACAGCGAGATCAAGAATTCGATATTTTACATATGTGGGCCACCAGAGATGTTGAAGGCGATGCAACAACTGCTGAAGAAAGATATGCGTATACCAGCGGCAAGAATCAAGGCGGAAGAGTTCGCAGGTTATTAAAGCGGCAAAACCATTGAGAACATTTCTATGACAGAAATGGTGGGGTCGGCCGGATTTGAACCGGCGATTTACGGGTCACTGCAGCTCCAGACTGTACATCATCCTTTTGGTCAGTCTAGCATATACAACTAGCTTCTGGAGCCCTTAGCGGTTTTCACTGTCGCCATGCCGTGCTTGGCTACGACCCCACGTGGAGCATACACACTCCACTGCGTTTAGATTGAACTGTACATAATAAATTTTCTTAGTACCAGCAAGATCAAGTTTTAGGATTAACGTCCTTTGGAATGCGCTATCTTCTTGTGCTTTTCCAGATGTGCTTTATCAGGAAACTCGGCCTTGCAGTAATTGCAAACCTGTTTCTCCTTGCTATTCTCTTTTCGTTTGAACAGTTTCAGCATAGTTTTATTCGCTCCTCGATCCGCTATAATAAACGTTTTGACATAAATGTGTAACTCAAATACATATGATCAGTTACTGCACCAATACTACCAAGAACGAATTCTTACGTTTGGATAAGGCAAAATCTATTAATCATGTATTTGTTAATACTGTAGATGGATGTATGGCATGTAAAGTGTAGCAAGTGTGGATACGAGACAAAGCTGAATCTCGGTTCTACAGATCTTGATCAAACATACAGCGATCTCAACGAGGACTTTGCATACTACAAGCTCTTCCTATGCAAGAAAGAGAATATCTTTGTGAGTGAAAATGTTCATAACGGGCATTTTGATAACAAGTGTCCAGCAGATGGTAGCGAGTTGGTTCCTGTTGAAGAAATACCGCCAAAAAAATGTCCGAAATGTAAAGCTGATATTACACCAAACAAGCTTGATATCAATGTACTTCTAGGTGAGTGATATGGGCAAGTCACTAGCGCATAAAATAATTGAATCGCATCTTGTCGAAGGAAAAATGCAACCCGGGGAAGAGATAGGTGTCAGCGTCGATAGGGCGCTTATGCAGGACGCCACGGGAACGATGGCGTGTTTGCAGTTCGAAGCGTTAGGCATACCGAAGGTAAGGGTGGAGCATGCTGTTACCTACGTTGACCATAATATACTGCAGGTAGGTTTTGAAAATCCTGATGATCACAAGTTCCTTGAAACTTTTGCAGGCAAGTATGGAATATACTTCTCAAAACCTGGAAACGGCATATGCCATCAGGTGAACCTTGAAAGGTTCTCTGCTCCCGGGAAGATATTGCTGGGATCTGATAGCCACACGCCAACGGCCGGCGGAGCTGGCATGGTTGCTATAGGCGTTGGTGGTCTTGACGTTGCTGTTGCCATGGGTGGAGGACCATTCTACACTAAGATGCCCAAGATAGTTGGTGTAAAGCTTACAGGTAAGTTAAGGCCATGGGTCACCGCAAAGGATGTTATCCTTGAAATGCTGAGACGGCTTACCGTTAAAGGCGGTCTTAACAAGATCTTCGAATATTACGGTGATGGTATAAAGGGATTGTCAGTTCCTGAACGCGGAACCATATGCAATATGGGTGCGGAACTTGGCGCGACAACATCGATATTTCCTTCAGATGATCTTACTTTAGATTATTTCAGGAGGCAAGGCAGGGAGCAGGACTGGAAACCAATAGGTCCAGATCCAGATGCGCAGTATGATGAAACGATGGAGATCAACTTGAGTGAGTTGGAGCCAATGATGGCATGCCCGGGAGCTCCAGACAATATCAAGAAGGTCAGGGATGTTCAGGGCATCGATGTGCAACAGGTTCTGATAGGCTCGTGCACTAACTCGAACTATCGTGAGTTGATGACCGTAGCATATTTGCTGAAGGATAGGAAGATACATCCGAACATAACTATGGCAGTAAATCCTGGTTCGAAACAGGTTCTGGAGATGGTATCAAAAGAGGGTGCTATGTACAACATAGTTGCGGCTGGTGCCAGATTGTTAGAGTCTGGATGCAATGGATGCATTGGCATGGGTTCTGCACCAGGAACTAACTGGGTTTCTGTTCGCTCGTTCAACAGGAACTGGCCTGGAAGGAGTGGAACCAAGGATGACAAAGTGTATTTGACAAGTCCTGAAGTTTGCGTTGCATGTGCCATTACTGGTAAGATTACAGATCCAAGAGATTTGGGAGAGTATCCGGAGATACCTTGGCCTGACAGGTTCATAATCGATGACTCTGCCATACTTCCACCTGCAAAAGATCCCAGTAAGGTTCAGATAATTAGGGGTCCAAACATCAAACCTCTGCCGTTGCGAAATCCGATGGAACAGGTGTTACAGGGAGAGGTTTTGATTAAGGTTGATGACAACATAAGCACCGATGCAATAATGCCTGCTGGTGCAAAGATACTGCCCCTGAGAAGCAACATACCAGCCATAAGCGAATATGTGTTTTACTGGCTTGATCCTGACTTTGCAAAGAGAGCCAAAGAAAAGAAGGGCGGCTTCATAGTTGGCGGTGAAAACTATGGCCAAGGATCAAGTAGGGAACATGCAGCACTTGCTCCGATGTATCTGGGAGTTAAAGGTGTACTTGCCAAGTCATTTGCAAGAATACATAGAGCGAATCTGATTAATTTTGGAATAATTCCCTTTGAATTTGTTAATACGACTGATTATGATAAGGTTAAGCAAGGAACCATGATAAGGATCGATAACGTGGTTGATGCCCTTTCTAACGACAGGAAGACCATAGGGGCTGCCGTCAATGGAAGCAAGACCGAGCTTAAACTTGACTTGACGGAAAGGCAGCGCAAGATCCTAATTGCTGGCGGATTGCTTAACTATACAAAAAATACCTTTGCCAGCTAATAGAATATATCCCACAAATTAGCTTTCTAGCACATTGATAGTGTCCAAGAGGCTGCTTATTGCAGTCGCTGTCGTAATAGTAGTAATTGCACTTGCCATTGCAATCCCTAAGATATCACCCGGCGGGCAAGGTGCAACAAACACACCTACAGAGATGAGAATCTCGTTTGTCAAGGAAGACATGAAACGTGTGAGTTTTGGCGTAACGGAAAACATTGGCTCGCAGAAGAGCGAGACGTTGATCATAAACAATGATGGTACTGCATTTTACACTCTTAGTGTGGAGGGAGAGAAGGGATCACAGACAAAATTTCAGGTAGATGGGCAAGAGTTGAAGCGTATACGAGCCTTGATAACAGAGACGGGTTTTATGCAGATACCGAAAGAACAGTTCGATCCGAGTGATAATGCCACGGAATTTACAAGGTATACCTTGACAGCTACTTTTGGGAGTAGCACAAAGACAATTCAATGGGTAAATGAAGAATCATCAAAAGATTCCGTGCCGGCACTTCTTACTAGGCTAAAAGATTCCATGCTTGAATTAATCAAAGATCATCAATAATTTAATAACTTAAATATGGCTTTACGGAATCGAAGATTGTGATCTCTCTCGTCGCAACCGAGTTACAACCAAAAGGAATCAAGCTTGAAAAGCTTGAAAGTGTACCTGTAGTAAAGGGCACTACGCTGGTCAAGCGCGGCTTCGCGCATATGCAAAAGCATGGCGTCATAATGGATGTTACTAATGTAGAGCAAGCACAAATTGCAGAAGATGCTGGTGCCGTTGCAGTTATGGTTCTTGACAAGTTGCCTTTTGATGTTAGAAAAGCTGGAGGCGTTGCAAGGACTGCAAGTATCAAAGTCATAGAGGAGATTAAGGATCATGTTACCATACCTTTAATGGCCAAGTGTAGGATAGGCCATGTTTACGAAGCTAAAGTGTTAGAGGCTGCTGATGTTGATATGATTGACGAATCAGAAGTGTTGACTCCAGCAGATGAAGAGCGCCACATATGGAAGTGGGATTTCACTTCTCCGTTCGTTAATGGTGCAAGAAATCTTGGAGAAGCGCTCAGGAGAATGGAGGAAGGTGCATCTATGATAAGAACAAAGGGCGAGCCTGGTACTGGAAATGTTGCAGAAGCTGTCAAGCATATCAGGTTAGTCAATAATGAAATTGCACGAATAAAATCGATATACGAATCTAATGATATTCAGGAATTACTGCGAGCTTCAAGGGAATTAAAAGTCTCGTATGCGTATGTTGAAGAGACTGCAAAACTTGGAAGGTTGCCTATAGTGAACTTTGCGGCCGGAGGAATTTCAACACCTGCGGATGCGGCATTTCTGATGAATCTTGGATGTGATGGTGTCTTCGTCGGCTCTGGAATATTCAAGGCAGATGATCCTGCTGAGAGGGCAAGGGCAGTTGTTATTGCTACGACATACCATGATGACGCGAAGCAAGTAATGGAAGCCCAGAAGATGATCGATGAAAGGAAATCTATGCTTGGTATGGACACAACAAACCTTGATCTAAGGATGCAGGAAAGAGGAAGCAACGCATGAAGCAGGTACAGATAGGAATACTTGCAATACAAGGAGACATAGAAGAAAATCTTGCTGCAACCAATCTTGCACTAAAGGAGCTCGGCGTTGAAGGAAAATCTGTCCCTGTAAAATATGCTAATGAAATTTCAAAAGTTGATGGTCTGATTCTTCCTGGCGGAGAGAGTACGGTCATTGGAACACTTGCAAAGTTAAGTGGTACGATGCAATTGATCAAAGATCGCGTAAACGATGGTATGCCCATAATGGGCACATGTGCTGGCATGATAATGCTTGCCAAACGTGCCTATGATAAAGTTGTAGGAGAAACAAAACAGCAGCTTCTTAACGTCTTGGATATTACCGTAGAAAGAAATGCTTTCGGAAGACAGGGAGATTCTTTCGAAGCTGAATTGAAGATCCGGTTGATAGGGGATGAGAACTTCAGAGGTGTCTTCATAAGAGCACCCATTGTTTCAGAAATGAGGAATGGTGTTGATGCAATTGCTACGCTGAACAACAGGGTGGTTGCTGTAAAGCAGGGAAACGTAATAGGAACTTCCTTCCATCCAGAACTGTCAAGTGATGCAAGACTGCACAAGTATTTTGCAGGTCTTGTAGTTGATCATATAAAATAGAGAACTTGCGTAACGTTGCAAGGATGTACTTATGAAAAACCTAATTTTACAGGCTTCTTCCCAATAATGGATCGATGACAGCCGTCTAAAAGAATCATAGACTGCAAAGATTCATGTTCGTCTACCATTGTATTTCTATCATTTACCAAAGAATCTATGAAGTATCTGTCCTCGATAGCAAATCCCCAGCGTTGTCGTTCGCTTAAACGTGTAAAATCCTTTATCGTAAGTTTATTGTGTTTATAGCGAACTCTCGAAAATTCTTCCACCACGATTTCAGCTTCATCATCAAACATCTCAACTCTCTCAAAAGGTGTAGTATTGTGTGCATAAGCATTGGAAAATATGTTCGAGATCTTGCCTTTCCTCGAATGCAAGGCAATTGCAAAAGTATCTAACTGATTGTATACGAGACTCTTTGCGTGGCAGCTTACCTGCGTGATCTCGCCTAGAAACCATCTGCTGAGATCCAGTGCATGAACTATGCTTTCAAACAATAACCCGCCAGATACAGATGTATCTCTTACCCATCTTGGTTTCTCAAGGCCATTCCTGACCAGCTTAACGTTTAACGAAACCGGTCTTATCTTCCCAGAATCGATCAATTTCTTAACATAAGCATACGCTGGACAAAATCTTCTGTTGAATCCAATTTGATACTTTAACCCGGTCTTTCTTGTTGCTTGCACTATTTTCTTAGCATCACTCAATTTTAATGCCATTGGTTTCTCGCAAAAAGCGTGTTTTGAATTCTGTAAAGCAGCAAGAGTTTGCTTTGCATGAAATACGTTTGGGGTGCATATGTATATGACGTCGAGCTCTTGATCCCTAGTCATCGCCTCGTATGAATCGTATCTTTCCAGGTTGTATCTAGATGCAATGGAATTCATTTTCCGTCTTGCGATATCGTAAATTCCATGAACAACAACTCTTTTGTCTTCAAGCAAGTTTTTCAAATGTATGGTTCCGGCATAGCCCACACCAACTATACCAATTCTTATCCTGTCTGTCATCGAGAACGCTCCAAGTATGCGCTTATTTACTTTTACTTGTCTAGTAAGGCTAATAACATGTCATAAATAATTTACTTCATGAAAACGTTATTTGATCTCGACCCTAACTCAAGAGAATACCTAGACAAAATGAATATGATTGAAAATCTGGTGTGGGAAATAGCTAAAATAGCTTATCCTCTGCAAGTTATCGAACCAGATATTGTTTCAGAAACAAGAGGAAAGGTATTAGACATTCTCAGAAAGGGTATTTCCAGATGATTAAACTGGCATTCAGTACAAATGCATTTGTAAAACATACCTTGGAATCTGCTATTAGCGAAATTGCCAATATTGGCTACGATGGTGTAGAAATACTTGCTGATAAGCCTCACGCATTCTTTCCAATTAGAAAGAACAGGCAATCGAAGATAACGGAAACTATACGCAAGCATAAGATTGCAATTTCAAACATAAATGCAAATACGGCAAAAGGTTTCTTCGATCACAAGTCTTATGACGATCCCTTCGAACCATCTCTTGCCAGTAACGATGAAAAGAAAAGATTGTGGAGGATAAATTACACGAAGCAAGCAATAGATTTTGCATCGTTGATCAATGCAGAAAACATAAGCGTTACCTCTGGCAAGCCAGTTTCTGGAGAGCGAGGGGAAGAAAATGTGAAAAGATTCATGGATTCTATGCATGAAGTTGTCAAGTACGCATCAGCACGGAAGATCAAGATTGGCATAGAGTACGAGCCAGGTTTACTTGTGGGAAACGCTGACGAATCTTTAGATGTCATCAAACAAATCGGTAGCCAGTATTTGGGCGTTAATCTAGACATCGGTCATTCTCAAGTGATAGGAGAAGATATACCTCAGGTAATCAAGATGTTCAGAAAATGCATATTCAACGTGCATCTGTATGACATAAAGGGCAGAAGGCATTACCACCTCATGCCTGGCAAGGGCGATATAGACTTCCGCTCTGTTTTCGAATCATTAAAGAGTGTAGCCTATGATCGATATTTCACGGTCGAACTTTACACTTACCCTCATAGACCTGTTTCTGCTGCGAGCAAAGCTCTAAGTTATCTGAAACAAATAGCAGGATAGAAAGACATGAGGATAATAGATCCACACATACACATGTATTCAAGAACCACAGATGATTATGAGAAGATGGCTTTAGCAGGAATCGAGGTTGTTGTCGAACCGTCTTTTTGGCTGGGCTCTCCAAGAACATCGCCAGATACCATGGTAGATTACTGGGAAAATATCATAAGCTTTGAAACGGAACGTGCCAAAAAATATGGTATAGAGCATTACTGCATGATTTCGGTCAATCCGAAAGAAGCTAACAATGCAGAACTTGCAACAAAATGCATGGAGATCATGCCAAAATATTTGGAGAGAAAGAATGTGGTAGGATTAGGAGAGATAGGTTTTGATCAGATAACAGAGTTAGAGGAGGCTTTCTTTCGCAAGGAACTAAGATTGGCGAAGAACATGAATGTACCTGTGATTATTCATACTCCTCATAGCAAGAAACTGGAAGGAACCAAGAAGACTATTGAGATAATTAAAGAAGAAAACTGTGATGAAAGAACTATCATAATAGATCACAATACAGAAGAAACAATTCCTTTATGCTTAAAATTAGATACTATGGCCGCTATAACCATCTATCCGAAAACAAAGATGAGTCCTAGTCGTGCAATAAACTTGGTCAGAAAGTACGGAATTGAGCGCATGCTTCTTAACAGCTCATCTGACTGGGGAGAGGCAGATCCCTTGAGTGTGCCCAAAACAGCTATGCAGATGAAACTCGAAGGTTTCAAATCGTCAGAGATCGAGAAACTCGTCTGCGAGAATCCATACAACTTTTTTAAGCAGTCGAAGAACTTTACATATCGATTGTAATTGAAATTTGCTTTCAGTTCTAATGCCTTCAGGCGGTTTTCTCTAAGTTATTCGATTGCACAGATTGCAAAGTTAGGTTATGATGGCATAGAAATAATGTGTGATTTTCCTCATGCTTATCCTCCGGCACTTTCTTCACGGAAGATAAGCAAGATTGCTAGAGAGATCAAAGCCAGAGAACTGGAGATATCAAACCTTAACGCATTCATGCTGTGTGCAATCAGAGATTTTCACCATCCATCATGGATAGAGCGTGATGAGAAAGGACGAAAGCAGAGAATACAGCACACGATTGAATGTGTAAAACTCGCCAAAAAGCTTGGTGTCAAGACTATATCTACAGAACCTGGAGGACCAGTGGATAAGATGAAAAAGAATACGGCGATGGATATTTTTGTGGAAGGAATCAATAGTGTTATTCCCGTTGCACAGAAACTAGGCATAAAGATACTGGTGGAACCGGAACCAGGATTGTTGTTGCAGACTGGCTCTGACTTTGTTCAGTTTATTTCCAGAATTAATTCTGATAATGTCGCTTTAAATTTTGATATAGGTCATTTTCATTGTGTTGGAGAAGATGTACCTGAACTGATCAAAGAGCTAAGGAATTACATAGGACATTTTCACATAGAGGACATTAAGGATCGAGTACATAACCATCTTATTCCCGGAGAAGGCTCTATAAACTTCAAGAAAGTATTTTCAGCCATCCATGATATAGGTTATGATGGATTTGTTACCGTAGAACTTTATCCGTATCTTGATGAACCAGTGCAAGCAGCTAAACTTGCGCTGAAGTACTTGAAGAAAGTGGCCAGAGGACTTTAGATGTCGGTCGTAAACTATCTTGAATTATCTAGGATTTCGGGCATATTTACAGCCGTATCGAATGTGCTATTGGGTTATATGCTTGTATATGGCGGAATGGAGATTCAACTTCCACCACTTCTGTCTCTTGTGGCTGTAACCTCACTCCTTTATTGCGGAGGCATGGCATTAAATGATTATTTTGATTACAGGTCAGACGTTACAGAACATCCAAGAAGAGTGATTCCATCTGGGAGGATCAAGAGAACGAATGCGGGAATATTTGGATTTTCAGTGCTTATAGTCGCATGTATTGTGGCATCATTTAATGGTATAGCAAGCATTGGCACAGCTATTCTAATTTCGGTTCTTATCATACTGTATAACAAATTCTCAAAGAAAATATTAATTATCGGTGCTCTGAATATGGCTACAATCAGATTTCTCAATGTAATATTAGGTACAAGTGCAACAGTTTCACTCGCATTTGGTCTAGAAGGCCAAGTAATACTTGGTGCTTTAGCTGTATTCATGTTCGTATTTGGTATAACTATGATAAGCAGAAAAGAATACAGTCCTCTGCGAAGCATTGCCGTACCACCACTTGTCTTAATTGCTGCGGTTATTGCTTATGTTCTAACCTTGCATACAATAGGCGAATTTCCTCATCACTACATAGGTATCTTCATCACAGCATTTGCCTTCCTCTCATTGCTACCCTATTTAAGAAAAGATGCCAAGGTAGAGCAACTTGTTGGAAGTTTTGTTATTTCTATTATATTGTTAGATGCCGCACTGATCGCAGGAACAGGACAGATATTTTTTGCGATTATTGTAGCACTGCTTTACATACCATCATTTGCATTAAGCCGTGTGATCAAAGTATCATAAAAATTATCTTAATGCGATCAATCTAAGTTACCAATGATTTTATACGAGCAAGATGTGGGTCTGATGTGTCAAAGTACGTCATAGTTGTCAATGCGGTTGGTCTTCCCAAAGACTTGAGCATGCAACAAACACCAAACATCTGCAGGCTGGCTGACAACGGTAGTTCACTGTCCATGGTACCGTCTTTCCCAGCCGTAACATGCTCGGTTCAGGCAACTTTAACAACCGGCAAATATCCAAGAGAGCACGGCATAATTGCAAACGGCTTCATGGATAGGGACAATTATCAGGTATCGTTCTGGGAGCAGAATGCGCGCTTGGTCAGATCCGAGAGAATATGGGACACAGTTAAGAACAGTAACAAGTCATTGAAGACAGCGGTATTGTTTTGGCAGAACACATTATTTGCCAGTTCTGATGTGGTTGTTACGCCAAAGCCCATTCACCTTGACAACGAGGTTGTTTTTTGGTGCTACTCCAAGCCAGTCGGATTCTACGAGGAGATTTCTAAGGAGATTGGAGAATTCGATCTGAGATCCTATTGGGGTCCTCTGGCATCTAGGAAATCAAGTCAATGGATAACGAATTGTGCTATGCTGACTCTTGAGAAGCATAAACCCAACTTGCTTCTGATGTACCTGCCACAGGTGGATTACTCTGCACAAAAGTTTGGGCCGAACTCTCCGGAAGTGAATTCAGACATAAGATTTGTCGACGAACTGATAGGACAGATGATCAGCAAGACAGAGGAACTCGGAATTGCGAAGGATACAGTATTCGTCATACTTTCAGAATATTCGTTCAATAACGTTAACAGATCTGTCTCTTTGAATGTAAAGTTACGTGACGCTAATTTGTTTGCAGTTCGGAAAATAAATGGCAAGGAGTATGTAGATTATGAACACTGCAAGGCGTTTGCGATGGTTGATCATCAGATTGCACATGTGTATGTCAAGCAAGGTTATCTGGATGAGGTTAAATCTGCATTGAGCAAGGTTGAAGGTGTCTCTAAGATTCTTGATGATGAAACAAAGAAGGCGTACAAGATAGATAACAACAGAAGTGGAGAATTGATCGCAATAGCTGACCGTGATTCTTGGTTCAACTACTACTGGTGGTACGATAACAACGACGCTCCTGCATTTGCGAAGAACGTTGACATCCACAGAAAACCAGGCTACGATCCGCTTGAGTTATTCTTTGACCCACAAACAAAAGGGATATCGATGAATACAGATCTTATAAAAGGCTCACATGGGGCAGATACGAAGCCTGTCCCTGTAGTAATAAGTGGTAATAATTCTAAAAATAAGCAAGCAAACATCGATGCGACGCAGATTGCGCCAACTATAATCAGTTTGCTTGGCTAGCCGTATAGATAAACAATTTAAGCATCCTTACCGAGAAATTCATGGGTAGCGTACGCTTGCTGGTTGCACTAGAACGAATGCTGTCACTAATACGGCGGCTGCGCTGCCCTTAACGTTCATGTTTAAGCTTCAATATATCTGACCGTCCTTGCTCTCTAGGATCTCATTTAAAGACCGTTTTTTCTCCATGATGTTGTTTTCAATGCTATTGACCTCTTCAAAACGCCTAAGAAATTCAAATCCTTTGTCTGTTGTGAGGTATTTTTTCTCATTAGGGTCGTGGGCAATAAGCCTGTTCTCCATTGTGTACTTCATGTATTTCTGCAGCTGGCTGAAGCTCAAATAAGCTACATACATTATTCTTGTCTTGGTTGCCCCTGTTTTAGCGGTATCCAAGATTGATGCAATTATTTCTTCACTTCTACGTTTCTTTCTGACTGGTAGCAGAGATTTCATTTTGCTGGTTTCCTAATCTTGTATCACTGTTCCGTGAATGGTTATTAGGCTTATGTTGATGGAATTACTTCATTGCAATTTCGTAAAAACAATGGATTTGTTCTATAACTAGGAGAGGAAAAAACAGTAACATAGGGTGTTTACCGATGTTATACAGGTGAATTTTACACATGAACTATCTATGTGGGTTAAACACATGGAACATAAACAAGGATATTACAATCCGTATGATATGGAAAATAATCCAACTTTGTCTAGTTAATGAATAGTCAGAACGATCTTGCCAAAATGCTGGTTCTTTTCCATCCTTTCATGTGCATATGCAGCTTTTCTTAGATCTATTTTGGAATCTATCACTGGTCTGATCTTCTTGGTCTGCATGAATCTCATCATCTCTACCAACTCTTTCTTTGTGCCCAAGTATGCCCCTATGATCGATGCCTGCTTGTTGTACACGGTTCTGATCTCTATATTGGCTACCTCGCCTGAAGTGGCACCGCATACGGCCATCTTGCCTCCAAGCTTCAAGCACTTCAAACTGGTCATCCACGTGCTAGCACCAACATGATCTATGACTGCATCAACCCCCCCGCCACTTATGGCCATAACTTCAGCAACAATATCTTGCTTGGTTCTATTGATAACGTGATTAGCGCCAAGTTTCTTGGCCAAAGCAATCTTGGCTTCGTCGCTGACCGTTGTTATCACTTTTGCACCCTTTGCTCTTGCAAGCTGTATGGTAGCTGAACCCACACCGCTGCCTGCTCCATATACGAGCACTGTTGTACCTTTTCCTACGTTAGTGCTCTTCAACATATTCCATGCAATGAGATAAGAAACCCCTAGACATGCAGCTTCCTCAAAACTAAACCACGTTAGTATCTTTACAATGTTTCGCAATGGAACGCTAACACACTCCGCATAACCACCTTGAATATTGCTGAAACCACCTATGATGGTAAATTTGGCGCAAAGGTTTTCTCTTCCACTCTTACAGTATGAGCATTTACCGCAGCTCAGCCCAGGATAAACCATTACCCTGCTTCCGAGAGCAAAACTCTTGTTCTTCCTTGCTATCTCGCCAGTAATATCACAACCCAGTATATGTGGGAACTGCAATGACTTGCCTAGAAGTCCCTGCCTGACCCACAGATCGAGGTGATTTACGCCGCAAGCTTTCACCTTAACCAACACTTCATCTTTGGAGGGTTTTGGATCTTCAATATCTTCATAAATTAGTTTATCAATGCCTCCATGCTCATGTAGTGTTACCGCTTTCACGCACACTCTAGTATTATTGTGCTTAATCAGTATTGCTGGATTGTTGCACTTTATCCATAGCGAGGATTACTGTATGCTATGCATCGCTACCAGATCCTTCCTGAACAATTCTAATTCGTGCGGAATGTTTATGCTAATAGGATCTTTGAGCGAAATTCCTTTTTCCTTTTTGTTATTCCACACCAAGGAATTAAAGTCTGAAATTTGTTTTGTATAGTTCGCAAGCTCTGTACTCCATGATGACTCTGGAAACCTCTGCTTGTGTATGCTTTCATTTGAATATAACGTGCGCCACAATTGATCTGTAATGAACGGAACTATAGGCGATAACAAGAGCAATATCGTAGAGAAGGCTTTGTGCATGGTATACCATGCTGCCGCTTTCTCTTCCTCATCAAATCCCAATCCATAAGCTCTAGGCTTTGCCATCTCTATGTAGTTAGCAGCAAAGACATTCCATGTAAATTCTCTAATCGCTGTGGCAGGTACGAAGAAGTTAAACTCTTCATATCCCTTCCTGCACTGTTCTATCAGCTGCGAAAGTTCTCCTAAAATCCATTTGTCGCTAGGATAAACGTTCGTGATATCGTGCAAAGGATATGATGAAACGAATCTTGCTATGTTCCAGAGTTTGGTTAGAAATTTTTGCGTGCCTGCGATCTTTTGCTCTGAACAACGAAAGTCATAGCCCAGATTGACCTCGCTAGCACTCCAGAACCTGAAAGTATCAGCTCCATATTTCTTGATTATGGGAAATGGATCTATAACATTGCCCTTGCTCTTGCTCATCCTTTCACCTCTTTCATCAACTCCATAACCCATTATCCATGCATGATCGAAAGGTGTCTTTCCTGTGAGTTGGTAGCATCTCAAAACTGTGTAGTGCAACCATGTTCTGACGATATCCTTTGCCTGTGGTCTTATAGTCGCTGGATAGGTAGAGTTGAAGAAGTTTGCATCTTTACTATATTTTGTAACAAACAACGGCGATACGCTAGAGTCCATCCATGTATCGAAAGTTCGATCCTCAGCCATGAACTCCTTGCTGTTACAATACTTGCAGTTCTTGAACGGCGGATCTTCCTTCCACGGTCTGTAATACCTCCCAGGTTCTGGAAGGTTTGGCTTCTTGCAATTCTTGCAGTACCATATAGGAATCTCTGTGCCGTAAAACCTGCGTCTGGAGATAGGCCAGTCTATCGTTATGGAGTTAAGCCAGTTTAGCAAAATATGCTTATGCATGTCAGGATGAAATTTCATCTTGGCTGCAATTTCTTGCAGTTTTGGAAGGAACTCGATCTGTTTCACGTAGTATTCGCGCATAGGTATGATCTCAATGGGTGTCTTGCTTCTTTCGCAGATCGGAGTTCTGTGCATTATCTTTTCTTCTTTTATCACCAAACCCTTGCTGGTAAGATCCTGAATCACCTGTTCCCTAGCCTTTGAGATCTTGAGGCCGGTGTAAGGTTTGGCATTCTCAGTCATGATGCCATTTTCGTTGAGCGCAACAATCTCCTGAAGACCTAATTCTCTGAATAGTTGAACGTCGGTATGATCACCGTAGCTGCAGATCATTACAGCGCCAGAGCCGAACTCGGGCTTTGCTGCCGGGTGAGGCTTTATCTCAACCTCTCTATTGAACAATGGTACCGTTACATGCATGCCATGTATGTCCTTGTACCTTGCGTCTTCAGGATTTACAATAACTGCCTGACATGAACACAAGAGTTCGGGTCTCGTGGTTGCTATTATCAGATCGTTGCCTTTTTCCTTCAGACCAAACTTGACATGAATTAACCTCGACGGTATGTCTTCATAAACAACTTCGGCATCTGCGATTGTTGTACCGCAATCCGGACAGTAGTTGTTTGGCCTGTTAGATTCGTAAACTAGTCCCTTGTTCCATAGCTCGATGAAGGTTGCCTGGGTCAGTGCTCTATATTCTTCAGAATCTGTCCTGTAGTATTTGCTGAAATCGCTACTCAATCCCATGTTCTTCATTATCTGTATCATCTCTGCCTCAAGGTCATCAAGCGCTCCCTTGCAAAGGTCGAGAAATTTTTCTCTGGGAGTGTGCCTCATGCTTATCTTGTACTTGCGCTCCGTGTAGATTTCTACTGGTAATCCATTTCTATCGATGCCAATTGGAAAGAGGACGTTATTTCCAAGCATCCTTGCTGTTCTCGCAATCATGTCTATCTGAGAGTAATGCGCAGCTGCACCTATGTGCCATGGCCTGCCAGAAGGATATGGAGGCGGTGTATCGATCACAAACGGCTTGCCTGCATTTAGATCGAATTTGTATAATTTTTCTTCATCCCATCTCTTCAGTATATCCTGCTCGATGTTTGGATCCCAAGCTTTCTCCTGAATTTTAGGTTCCATACAATTCAATTCCAGAGCATGATCCTTAGTTATTAAAATGTATACGCCCTAGTTCTCATATTCAACAGGATCTTTTATGCCCAATGTACTGAAGGCTTCGATTCTTGACTTGCATCCATAACACTTGCCGCAATGCTTTTGTGTTTTCACATGACAGCTCCAAGTCAATTCAAGAGGAACCTTCAATTCAAGCGCGAGTTTTATTACTCCTAATCTATCAAGTTCGACCAGCGGAGAAGTGATCTCGTAATGTGAGCCATTGCACAACATGCAACCATCTTTCAAGAGTTTGTTTAACGTACCTATGAACTCGATAGTGGCATCTGTATAGAACTGCACGTCGTGCTTGTTGTGACCTCCAACTATCCATCTTGCCTTCATGTATTCAGCATAATGTGCCGCCACGGAGTAAAACATCAGATTTTTCGCGGGAATGTAAAAGGGCCAGCGTATATCCTTGTCCTTAACATATTCTCCTTCATATCCCAAAACATTGAAGGCTTCCTTGATGAAAGGTGCCTCAACTTCGATCAATTCGGTAACGCTTGCTCGCTTGCTTAACTGCCTTGCAGATTCAATCTCCTTGATCCATCTATCATAATAGTTCAGAGTTAGTGCATAAACATCGTACCCCTTGGTCTTGGCCCAGTAAAGACAAGTCGAGGAATCTAAACCGCCAGAAAGGAGCACCAGTGCCTTATCGCTCATCGTTGGAGATCCTTGATATTATGTGCGCTCCTTTGCTGACTCCTTCATAAATATACACGCCTAAAGCTTCAACATTGCTTGGCATTCTAGGCGCAAGTAACTTTATGATCTCCGTAGAAAGGTTTTCAACGGTAGCCTCGCCGTTAAGCATGTATGTCGTGTTCTTTGGCACCTTGAGATCAAACAATCCTTTTGGTCCCTGAAACATTACCTGATAATGTTCATTATCTTCACCAACAAGATACCTTCTGTTTATGAAGAACTTGTGATCCAGTGCGCTTAAAGTTTCCTTGATTATCTTCTTCGCGTCTCCAAAATCTATGACCATATTGTTCTTCATCCTGCCAATTATCTCGACCATTATGCTTGACGTGTGTCCATGCAAGACAGAACATTTTTCAACCAATGGTAGTATGTGCGCATAGTCAAACGAAAGCGATGGATCTTCAATGAATATGGAACCCGTCTGCATATCTGAAGAGTCGTAGGAAAAGAGCGAGTCCATCTCGCTGATCTTACTTGCAAACCTTGACCGGCCTATGGCTATTATTCTTTCATTGCTGTTGCTCTTTATCTTCAGCAACTTGTCAGCGTCTTGCTCGCTGTCCACAACCTCGATCATTCCTGTCTTGGTTTTGAAATCAACGTTAACAATTGAACCATCGTTAAGTTTCAACTTGCTATCATATTCGTAATCAAGTCCTAGGAACTGCAGCATCTTTGCAATTGATAATTCTGCTCTTGATCTTAGCAGATTGCCCTTTCCGTCCATGTACCGCAGATCGCTGTCGCTGATTACGTTGCCCTTGCTCATGGAACAACATATGTTAGATTCTACTTATATAAGTTCAGATCTCTACTCGCGTAATTTGCTTACAATCTTGTATATACCGGTGCTGAACTGCATGGCTCTTTTTTCTCTGCCAGCAAGTTCGTCATCGATTCCAAACGTTTTTGCAGCTTCCCGGAGTATTATCTTCCGTGCACCAGTCTTGCTGTCCAACTTTAGATTAACTGGAAGATTTACTACATACTTTACCAGATCCAGTGCAGCGTATGGAAGAAGTAGTTTTGTAAATTGTGAAGATGCAATTTCATCTCTGCAGAAATTGTCGATATGTGCATTCTTTACATCATTGAACATTGCGCTGCTAACTTTTTCAGTAGAACTTCTAAGGTATTTCAGGTATCTGGCATATCCTCCAAAAAGTTCATCCGCAAGTTGACCCAACATGAGAGCGTCCGCGCTCACATTTTTGGCAAATTTGCTCAAAAGATACACTACACATGCTATGCTTGCATGCATTGCACCATCGAACTGCATTATGTTGTGTAGTTTCTTTATAATATCCTTGATCAATTTCTCATCGACAACGATCATCTTCAGGTCTATTCCCAGCCTATCGGCAATGGCTTCACATACCTTGTAATCAACCGAATCCTTTATGCATACAGTTACTGCCTGTACCTTTGCATGTTTTGAAGCCAAGATAGACAGTATTACGCTATCTATACCGCCAGAGAACCCTAGTACGATCTTTCTCTTGCCAGCAACTCTTCTCTTCACAGATTCATCTAATAATGCTGAGATGGTATGCAGGGCATCACTGTGTTGCACCGGTGTAAGGCTGTAATTCAGTGTGTTGAAAGAGATCTGTGTGAGAGAGTTTTGCGTTGCCTTGTATAATACTCCAAGTTCTGCTAAATTTACATCATTAAATAATTTCTTCAAAACATTTGCGTCTGAAGCGACGCCAAAACTTTCGTTACTGCTGGCATAATAGAGTGGTTTCGTACCGAGCTGATCTCTAGCAAAGATCAATGTATCATCAACTGGCAGAACGAAAGAATAACTGCCGTCGATCCCTGCAAGCAATTTTGGTAAATTATGGTCTGAACCAGAAATACTGTTAATCTCTGCGCTATAAAATTCTCCATGTACAGCTGAAAATTCTTCTATGCTTTTATTGATCAAACAGAGCCCAAGAGTAACGTTGCCTCTTCTCTTTACATCCAGTCCTAACCATGATCTGTAATCCATTACATGCAGCGCGCTTTGCAGATCTAGCGAATTGGATAGCAGTGCGGCAAAACCGTTAACCTCTTGCATGTTCGATACATAAATCCAAGATCATATAATTCTGAGGTTTGTGAATAATGTTCTTAATCCATGGTCTTACGCAGTCCAACATGTAACTTGAACTTATCCCATAAAGATCCAAACGTAATTCCTAGAACAGCCCAGAATATAGCTGCTGTTATTACAGTCATAATACGAAAGTTTGTGACAAGTTCCATGGGAATTGTAATGGCATCAGGGTTAGGAGGCATAGCAAAGTAAAATGCTGTAACGTAAGCAGCATACAATGCAGGGACGATGAACTCTCTTGATCTCATGAAAGCCAACTTTCTATACAGGAACGCAAATCCAAGTGCGCCAAGACCAGATAAAGCAATGAACGCTACGTAAAGTGCCTCCCTGTAGTAGATAGTTTCAGGATCGCCAACGACGGGAGGATTCCCAGGATACTTTAGGAAGGGAATCATGAATATGGTCAGCCATACGATCAATGCCAGAAACAGGCTCTTTCTCACATCGCTTGAACCTGGTAATGACTTTCGTGCGTATCCATAAACTATCGCGTATAAAGATGCAAACGATACCCCCAAGATCGTGCCAGCAACAAGTTGACCGCCCTTCTGCCATACTCTATATTGTGCTATCTCCTGCATGTCAACCTGCTCTCCCTCATTGATCTGGTTTTGAATCTCTATGTCAATTGCTTGGTCTATGAAGGGTTCAACTACAAGTAAGTTCATGGTGCCATATGCTAGACCGCTGATCACTCCGGCCAGTAAAGTAATTCCAATGAATGTAAGTAACTTCATCAGGCATCACTAGTGGCACGGGAAACCTGCAGCATGGCGCATATCGTGGAATGCTTCATGCAAAAAGTTGTCTTCGTAAGCCTCCTGGCCAAATACTATCCCCAGCAAATGTCCTTGATCGTATCCAACTATGAACATCCCGAAGAACAGGATCGCGACTAGTATTCCAACAGCAAGGATCGGAACGCGGAATTCCTCAACAGTAATTTGTTTGTTGGACATTTCAAAATGAAATTAATGCTAGAATATTTAAGGATTGGGATAGCTTATCCAATATATAAACAAATAAAATTTGGCCGATCAAATCTTCGTTTGGTATCCTTGCCCTGTAAAAAGTCGTTTGATCCGCTTTAAATCGTTGCAGAGCTGCGTTCCCAGAATAGAATTATGAACTTGCAACTCCCACATATCCAAGCCCTAACATATGCGCCTTTTATTCGCGACATTCCATGTTTACCCTTCTTCTTTTTAATAATAGTAGGAAGCACGTTTCGATGTGGGCCTTTCCTCCAATGTTTTGCACCACAGTTAGGACAATTAAGCTTGGGGCTCACACTAGCCGGTACAATTGGCTTTCTAATAAAGATTGATTCTATGCTTTCTGATCTGTTGAATATGTCAGCAAAAGATGCAGGTTAGATATGATCATCGCGTAGGGTCTAACGGATCAGTTCCTATTGACGGAGGTAATGGTTTGTCCTTAGACACTTCATACTTGGCCAGATCCTTCATCTCCATATCACAAAAGACATTCTTCCCGACCACCTTGATATACTTCTTTGGAATATCCCATCTCTCGCCGCCTTCGTCCGCAAAGACCACTATAACATCATCTGCCTCTCTAACCACATGCCCGATGTAGATTCTGTCCTTCACCATGGCACCCATGTTGAATAACGTTCCTTCCCAAGGTACCTTTGCCCTTTCGGGCTTTTTCTCCTTGCTCATGTCACAAATACAACATTCTGGTTATACTATTTATGTTTTAATTGAATCCTGCATGCTTCTCGTGGCTTGCAATAGTGAATAATGCCGCGCACTTTGCTCCAAGTTCTGCGGTTATCTTGTCCGAAGCACTTCCTATAATTATCACGTCATCTTCATGCGGTTTTAATTTCGATATCAGCAGGTTTCGCATATTTGGCTCTTTCTTCAAACAATCATAATCTGTCCTGGGCATGACGAACTTGCTGTCCTTGAACAAGAGGGTAGTAGCACCTTGCCCTCCGATCCTTATGACAGCATCTCTTTGCTCCAGACCAGTTCCAACAGCAAAAGCATAGTCCCGAAGAAGCACTGCATAGTTGTGATTTCCTACAGTAATTGAGTTCGTAGGAATAAACACTTCGCTGGGAATTACAGACAAGAGATTTGTGCACAGTTTCCTGCCCTTGCTCGTTAGATAGCAGCCAGCCCTTGTTGTGTTGATTACATTGTTTGCCTTGAGATGTTTTATCAGGGTCTTGATCGAACCTTCGCCCAGCCCGAGATCCTTTGATAACCTGGCGCGACTGACATATGCGTTTTGCTGCAACAACTGAAGAGTTTTGAGCACATGCGCGGTGTTAAACGATAGCATCTTGCTGGGACCGTATCTGGATACTATCTTTTCAAGCAGCCGAATATACATGTGCATTTTAGATACTACAGATCCTCTGCGGAATCCTTAAGCCTTTCCAACGCAGTTGCCAGATCCTTGAGCTTTCCAGGTTTGAGCTTGAACGCTTCGTATGCTGCCTTGACAATCTCCCTCTCCAGAATATTGGCACCCTCTTCGAATGTAATATGCAACGCTTCGCTCACCTTCTCAGGTTCCTCGCATATCTTCTCTAAACTCGTGTCATATTGCTTTAGATACAAGTTAATGATCTTGACAGTGGTAGGACCGAACAGATTGCGGAAATGTTCGATTACTGCCTTGTTTACGCATGCATTAAAAACTCTTTTGTCAAGAACCATTATGATCGCTCTTTGATATTTACCTAGAGGATACTTTCTTACGAATGATGGAATTTACTTCGCGCTTCTGAATCTTGTACGCGAAGTCTAGCAGCGTGTAGGTACCTAACATTCCCACCACAAACGGAACGACTAACGCCAGGATAGTTTCCATCATTCTGAGAATAATGTAAGGAAATTTCGATATATCTACAGCTAAAATGATCATACTACAATTCAATAATATAATTTAGTTGGCTGATCCAACACTGCAGTTAGAGTCTTACTTCCCCGCCATCAACTACAATAGTTTGGCCATCTATGTAACTGGAATCGTCTGATGCCAAGAAAACGGCGACCTTTGCCACCTCGACTGGCTCGCCGAATCTCTTCAAAGGAACTGTCTTCATGAGATCATTCATTTGATCTTTAGTGTAAGTTTTCAGGTTTGCTTCTGTACCAATGCTCCCTGGAGCGATTGCGTTGATACGTATGTCTGGCCCCAAGATGGGTGCTAGCGACCTTACCAAGGCTCTTACCGCTGATTTGGCGAGGGTGAAATTTAGACCTGTTGCGTCTCCAGACACCCCAGGAGTAGAACTTACAAGAATTATGGTTCCATGCTTCTGCTTCTTCATGTGAGGCACGACTGCCCTTATACAATGATAGGAGCCCTTTAGATCCGTGTTCCATGGATTATCTAGTGCTTTATCTGATAGATCCAAGGGATCTGCAAACCATTCTTCCTTACTGGCAGGATAGCCAGCATATGCGACCACAACATCTATCACGCCAAGCTTCTTTGCAACAAGGTCTACCATGGACTTGACTTCCTCATAGTTTGAAACGTCAGCCTTCACGGTTATTCCGTTAGAGCCTAGCTTCTTGATTTCGTCCAGCGTTTTCAGTGCCTTGTCCTCTGACTTTGAATAATGTACTGCTATCGACCTTGCTCCCTCCTTAGCAAACTCCAAAGCAGTTACTTTGCCCAAGCCGCCACTTGCACCAGTGATTAGTGCTGTCTTGCCATCTAATCTGCCCATTCGGTTCACTTACCTTCGCCAAATAAAAAAGCATTCTGTACTGCATTGACGAGATAGCTAGTCTTTAGCTGCTATTCTGTTGATTATATTGGCGAGTTTGAAATCAAAGTTGCTGAGACCGCCAACGTCATGGGTTACCAGCTCGATCTTCACGCGATTATAGACGTTGAACCACTCCGGATGATGGTTTAGTTTCTCAACTTCCATCGCAACCCTAGTCATGAATCCAAAAGCCTCGTTGAAGTCAGCGAATTCGAACGTTCGGTTCAACTTTCCATCTACTATCTTCCAACCCTTTAACTTCGCCATTTCGTCCTTGATCTCGCCATCTGATAGTTTGTGATATTCTTCAGACATATGTTCATACCAGCAAGATTACGATAAAAACTTTCTAATGCTTCAGCGTCATCATGGTCTTTGCCTGCTTCACGCCTATCAATTCTTTCGTATCGCTACTGATCAATGCGTTGTAAAATGATTCTGAATCGCTACGCATGATGTTGAGGAATGCGGGCCACGTGATCACATACCTTGCCCTGTAATGCGAATTATCTTTCATGACAAGCAGTATCTTGCTGCGGCTGCAAAACTTGGCTATGCTCTGGTCAACCAAGATCTTGCCAAAGTGCGTTACCTTCACAACATTTGCCTTATTTACCTTGATCCTTGCTCTTGTCAGCGCAATTACATACAATGCATCTTTGTAGTTTGGCAGCGCATTCCAATACTTGTCTTCCCTGATTGCGTTCACAAGATCCTCGATCTCCTTGATAGTGCAGCCTGGATGTATTCTCTTGTAACGTTTTATGAGATCTGGCAACAGGTTACGGTTTGATCAAGCAAATAATAACCTTAAGCCTGCATTACGATGGGTTTGGCGCTTTAAAACTTTGCGAATCGAACAATTTTATAAGCCGACAAGAATGAAGATTGCATCTTGAGCGAGCAGTTCGATCCAGCAACCTACAAACAAGAACTTAAGAAGCTCTGGAATGAAAAGGCACAGACCTACCACGAAAGGTATGCGAGCAAGAAAGCCGGGCCGTTCAAGAGTATGGAGGAACTGCTCAGCGCTGCTGAGTTGCAGAAAGGTGACAGGGTTCTTGATGTTGGGACGGGCACTGGCGTAGTTGCAACCGAGGCTGTTAGGAGGGTTGGAAGCGGTGGCAGCGTTGTTGGCATAGATCTGTCTCCTGGACCGCTTGAAATTGCCAGACGAGTTGCGGGCGAAACTAAGAATCTGAAGTTTTTAGAGATGGATGCCGAGGATCTGACATTCCCTGATGGATCGTTCGATGTTGTGCTGAGCGAATTTGCGCTTATGTTCTTCCCAGATTCGCAAAAGGCATTGAGAGAAATGAGAAGGGTGCTTGTTGATCAAGGTAGGATCGCGTTATCAGTTCACGGTTCTGCCGAGAACGTACCATACTTCAACGTCATAATGAGCACGTTAATCAAGTATGTCCCAGACATAATACCCGCAGGGAGACCGAGTCCGCATAGGTTTGGCGAACTGGGTTTGCTGAGACGTGAATTTGAAAACATCGGGTTCAGAGACATCAACGTTACCGCTTACATTTACCCGTATAATGTAGGAACTTTTGAAGAGTACTGGGATGATTACATGGAGAGTGCCGCTGCATCAATTAGAACAAAGATAGAGAGCCTAGATGCAGAAATATATGCGAAAATAAAAGAGGAGTCTAGAAGCAAGGCACAAGGATTTGTAAGGGATGGTAAGATCGACTTTCCTTGGCAGGTCTTGATTGCATCAGCAAGATCGTAAACAAGTAAATCTTACGGTTACAAACCTTCCAACACGCCTGAAAAGAGTTAATTATCTGTCTGAACGATGCGTCATTGCAATAGTTCGATGAAGCAGGATCTTGTTAAGGTAAACGGTTACAGTGTAAGATACTTGGAGGATGGATCTTCAAAATCAAAACATGTTCTGTTGTTGCACGGTCTAGGTGCGTCAGCAGAGCGATGGAGTAGGATAATGCCTATATTTGCAAAGCATTTCCATGTAGTAGCACCCGACATCATAGGGTTTGGGTACAGCGACAAGCCAGAGATTAGTTACACTATTCCTTTCTTCCTAGATTTTGTGAAGGATTTTACCCATGCCATGGGTATGGAGAATCTGACCCTGATCGGAGCATCATTGGGTGGACAAATAGCGGCTGAATTTGCAATAACAAACAGGAATATGATAGAGAATCTGGTACTTGTTACTCCTGCTGGTGTAATGAAAGAGCCTACCCCTGTATTGAACTACTACATCGCTGCTGCCATGTATCCTACCTTTGACAATGCGAAAAAGGCGTTCAAGCAGATGGCTGGCGACCCTAGAGCTGTGGACGAGGTCTATGCTAGAGACTTTGTGAATAGAATGCAGTTACCAAACGCAAAATATGCCTTCATGTCGTCGATAATGGGCAGCAAGGCAGCACCAAGCCTCTCTGATAGGCTATGCGAAATAGATGTGCCAACATTGATAGTATGGGGAGAGAAGGACGGTCTTATTCCTGTCAGATATGCTCGCAAGTTCCAGCGCGAAATAAAAGGTTCCCAGCTAGCGATAATAAAGAGCAGCGGGCACACGCCCTACTTCGAAAAGCCTGACGACTTTAGTGCTGTAGTGCTCGAATTTCTGATAGGCACCAAGCCTCTGTAAGGGTTTTTATGGATTGTAAAGACTATAGATACCATCTAAAACCATAAACTATATATATTCTACCATCTAATGGTATTCAGAGGGAATCAGAACCATGACTAACAATGAAAACGAGGAACGAAGCCCCGAATACATCTTCGAGAAGACTCTGAAGAGAGGTAGCGAAGCCCAAGCAGAATTTGTAAAGCGTATGGCTTCAGTGCAGTCCGATGCCATGCAGGGATTTTTGGGCATGCTGCAGACATTGACAAACTTCAACGCGGTTTTCAAAGCATCAGTTCAGAGCAATGGCCGTATCTCTATCCCAGAAGCAGAAAGGGAGGCATTGAAGATAGAAGATGGGGATCTTGTTCAGGTTATCATAGTCCCCTTGGAAAAAGCGAGGAAGACCAAGAGTGGTTAAACATGATTCCTCAAAATCCAATACACCGGAGGAGGTGGAAAGATGAGTGAGAAGAGACAAGATAAAGACGCATTCGATATTTATCAGGAAACATGTGGGCACGTAATAGATGAAGTTGCAAAGTTGCAACCAGCATATACACAGTCAGTAACAAACCTACAGCAAGAATACACAGAAGCGTTCAAGAGAATTACTGAAGCAAATATATCAGTACAGAAGGAGTTCGCTAATACGACTTGGGGTCCAGGAAAGTTCCCAGCTGCAATGGCAAGAAATGCAGGCGAACTTGCAGAAGCATTCCTAAAGGCAGCCGTAATAAACAACAAGGCAGTAATCGCTGGTATTGATGCAGCGAGACAGAACATAAAGACCTTCAACGACAACGTAGAGACGTTTGCGAAGATAAACCTAAACCTGATAAAGACGTGGCAATCGTTCGTAGTGCCAATCCGACAGTAGGCGGCAAACCCTACATTTTTTTGTTTTAGATAGTTTTCAGTGAAGACTTTTAACTTTGTCGACAAATACCCTATGCGTGGATTACAAGGAAGTCTGCGACAAGATATTCGCCGTCAACAAGGACATTAGGTTCGTGGGCATTGTGGACAAATCTGGCAAACTGGCATGTGGAGGCATGAGAGAAGGCCTTGAATCGCTTGATGACGAAATTCACCTCAAGAGATGGCTGAACCAGATTTCCATTCGTAGAGAGATGTACGAAATGTTTGACAAACTTTATGGCAAGACTCGTTTTGCCTATGTTGAAAGAGAGAAACTGAAGCAACTTACATTCTATCTACCAGTCAGTACTGTCTTGATAACCCTGCAGCCTACGGTTAGCGGCAGCAGTGTGTTCAATGTAATTGAATCAGTAACCCAAATCCTCAAGTCAAGTAATATAGAATAACTTGACTACTTGGCATGGTTGTAGGATCTTTCCTTCAACCAGGCACCGATCTCTGGCAAAATATGTTTCTGCGAATACGTGCTTGCAAGCATGCCTATATGACCTGTGGGATAAACCTTCAATGTCTTGTCTTCGCTCGATACATGGTAGTTCAACGGCACGCTACATTCCGGTGAAACAAGGTGATCATCTTCCGCAACTACTGTAAGCAATGGCATATCGATCCTGCTAAGATCAACAAGTTTTCCTCCAATCTTCATCTGGTTCTTGACCAGCAGGTTCTTCTGATAAATATCCTTGATCCACTGCCTGAAGGTTTCTCCAGCAATTGCAGGTGTGTCGTATAACCATTTTTCTATGCGCATGAAGTTTTCTACATAATCCTTGTCATCTACATGCTTCACAAAGTCTATGTACTTGTTAACACCCTGCTTGAAGGGTTTGAGTATTGTAAAGCTGAGGTACATGAACTCAGGCGGAATGTTACCATAGTTATCGACCAGCAGGTCAGCATCGATATGCTTTGATAAATTACCCAAAACTGTAGTATCTTTCTCAACATCGATTACTGGTGCTGTTACATACAGGTTCTTGACCTTTTCACCATGCAGTGTGGCATACATGACTGACATAGTTCCACCCATGCAGTATCCATGTATCGAGATGCGTTCCTGGCCAGAGGCATCTCGTACCATATCTACGAAAGTATCGATGTACCTGTTCACGTAATCGTCGAAAGTCAAGTATTTGTCTATAGGCTCAGGAGAGCCCCAGTCTATGAGATAAATGTCGAAACCCTGCTGGAGCATGTTGCGAACCCAGCTTCTGTCTGGCTGCAGATCTAGAGCATAGTATCTGTTTATGAGCGCATAAACAACAAGCAACGGTACGGGATGCGTCTTCTCGACCATGGGCTTGTAGTGCAAGAGTCTTAACTTTCTTCCCTGATAAACAACGTCTGCAGGAGTGGTTCCTACCTCCAGATTGTCCAAATTTCTGGCATATTGAGATGCCTGCATCACGCCCTGTCCAGATCTCTGCATCTGCTGCATTATTGTCAAGAATATGTCTGAATAATCTTTGAAATTCAAAATATCACCTAGACACCCTTGCCGTTTCCTTCCTGATCTTCGACAGATCTCTTATGTTGTCTGACATCTCCTTCAGTTTGTTCTTTATTCTTTCAATTTCCTTGTAGACACTGTCCATTTCACTCCTAGTTGGCATACCTATGTTTGTTGAAATGACCTCCACAAGGTTGCGTATATGTTTGTTAAACTTCACTTCGTTTTTGAGCATCTGCCCAAATACTTGCGCAAAATCTTCAGAGTCAAACAGGGTCGTGAACTCTTGCTCAAACGTTTCTATCCAGACATTCTTAAGCTGCTCCCTAGCCTTTTCGTCCGAAATATCCATCGGACACTTTGCGATCACTTGTCTTGTTGCTTCCATCCATGCAGCACTGATCTTGGCATAATACTGTGCAAGATGCTTATTGAACTCTGTGAAAGACTCCGTCGCTTGGGCAAGTTCAGAGCTTATAGTAACAGAGTTTCTTGCCAGACCAGCAGCTGGTCCGACAGCCGGTATACCAGGCGTTCGATTCTGGATCCAGTTCAGTGTTTCTATCCAAGAATCGAACATCTTCTTTAGCGCTTGATTATTATCCTCTTCTGTTTTCGATTTTTCCTCTGTCAACAACAACCACCTTTTCTAGTGTATAAACCGTATACTGGTAGTATAGATTCAAGACCAGTCACCGCAGTTACAGATTTAATCGTTGTCCCTCCGGAAAGTTCAGATCTAGAGTTGATCCAATACTTAATTTCCATACTTTGTTTAAGCTTTCGTAAATTGTATATCTTTCGGTTCGATTTCTACTTGTAATTGGTACACATCTCAGTTGAGACGCGTAAAAGCATCAATTTTTTAGAAAGAGAGAGGCATAGTACAGTAAAAATTTGAGATTAAGTTACTGGACTAAAAAGACCTATTAATGCTTGAGTATAAATTTCTTAGAATACTATTGAGAAATACTAGAAAAAACTCAGCATTATTGCTACCAATTGCGATTCTTTTACTGTTTATAGGCTATATCCCGGCGTCTGCCTTACAGACGCAGTTTTCCGATGCTAACATTCATGTTGACGCTTCCCATCCTAGCACGGTGACACAGGATAGCAAATTTGTTGTTTCTGCCGTGATTGGGGGGAAGACTGCTGATAATGTTAATGTGACATTATCAATAACACCATCTGCTGCGTTTCAAGTCATTGGTAATAGTTCATTCTACATTGCTAAGCTTCAGCAAGACAGCACGTTAGGATTTACGTTTGATCTAGAAACGACTGCAAGCGCCACAGAGGGAGTTCATGCCATCAATTTCTTGGTAAGGTATGAGCATAAAGAAATTCTTGGAGATTACAGTAAACAATCATTTTCAAAGGCTATTGAAATACAGCTGAAAGCTTCACCTGAAATCGTATATTCCATTCAGGCTCCCGATTCCTTATTTGGAGGTGACAAATTCCCTGTTAAAGTAAAACTGCAGAACACTGGGAATGATGCACATGATCTCAAAGTGAACATTATAGCGCCAAGTGATTTAGCGATTATAGGTCAGAATACACATACGCTGAGCAAACTAGAAGCTGGTGGTAATTTCGATTTTGAATTTGAGCTTGAAGTTCCAGCAGTTATAGATAAAACAGAAACTAAACTGTTGCAGGTCAAGGCCTCTTATTTGGATACTGAAAATGATCTTCATGAATCTACAGAGACCTTCCCGCTCCAGGTGAGACCTAGAGGGTTTCTTGAGATAGGTCCAGCCGGAGGGTTCTGGATAGGACCAGCATTCATATCCCTGATTGTAGGTGTAGCAAGTATAGTATCAACGGCAATTGGGATCATAATATTTGCATATCATCTAAAACAGAAAAGAAAGGAGCGATATAAAACACGGAGAAAAAAAATGTAATGAGAATGCAGTAAATTTGCTTCTAGTTGATCATGGGAAGTTTTACAAGTAATAAACTGCGTCTAACGCCTTTACAAAAGCTTATATTGTTGTCTGCATGGACGTTCATTATACAAAAGAACTACGGCAGAAGGAAGCAAGAGAAATTGTTGCTTTTTTCTTCCCTTGCTTTTGTAAAGTGAAAAAAATTGAAAGAATTCAAAGAATTAGGACTAAATAGTGAGATACTTAGAGCACTCGAAGAAATTGGATTTGCAGAACCATTTCCAATACAAGCGGAAACGATACCATTGATACTTGCAGGGAAAGATGTTGTTGGCCAAGCTCACACGGGCACTGGCAAGACGGCAGCCTTTTCCTTACCAATACTGCACAGAATAGATCGCAACATACCGATTCAAGCGCTGATATTAACGCCCACAAGGGAACTTGCAATGCAGGTTACTACCGAGATCAAGAAATTTTCCAAATACATGCCAGTAAGGACAGTGACTATCTATGGTGGACAGAGCATAAATGTTCAATTCGATGCCTTAAGACGTGGCGCAAACATAATCGTAGCCACGCCCGGAAGGTTGATTGACCATATGAAACGACGCTCCATTTCATTGAACGACATAAAGTTTGTCGTGCTCGATGAAGCGGACAAGATGCTAGACATGGGTTTTGTTGATGATATCAGGTACATACTTGATCACGTGCCTGTGAACAGACAGGTTTGTTTGTTCTCGGCCACTATGCCAAACGAGATCCTTGGACTTGCAGCTAGGTACATGAAACAACCTCAAAAGATACTTCTGGACAACGACGAACTCAGCCTGGATACAATTGAGCAATCATATCTGGTCGTTGATGGAAGGGATAAACTCGAACATCTTTGCAACCAGATAAAGCGCAGAAACACGCAGACTATAATCTTCTGCGCGACCAAATACAGAACAAGCAAGTTGGCAAGAGATCTGCAGGATAAGGGTTTCAGAGTGGACGCGATTCACGGAGATCTACCGCAGAGCAAGAGAGACAAGGTCATGCAGAGATTCAGAAGCGGACAGGACGACATACTTGTTGCCACAGATTTGGCAGCAAGGGGTATTGATGTGCCGCAGGTTGGACATGTGATCAACTATGATGTGCCCAACGATCCTCTAGTATACTTCCACAGAATAGGGAGGACAGCTAGAGCTGGCGGAAAAGGATTGGCATTTACCCTTGTATCAGAACATGAAGGAGATGCCTTCAGAAGAATACGCGAAAGAACCGAAGTACAGTTGAAGAGATTGAACGAAGAACTTGGCATTGAAGTCAGGGCATTTACTCCGCAAAGGAATAACTATGGTTCTGGAAGAAACAGAGATAGACGAGATCGCTGGTCAGGACAGCGAAGAACAAATCAGAAGAACTATTACGGACTAAAGAGCAGATGGTGAGATTCTCACCAAAATTTTATTTTTTATACTAACGATTATATAAGTAGCACACATGCTTACCTTGCGTTTTCAAAATGGGTAAGAGAAAAGTATTGAGCGAATCGGAACTCAAGGAACTTGTACTTCCTCAACAAGGTGAACTTTTGGGCAGAGTAGTAAAAATGCCTGGAGGAGATCATGTGTTGGTTAAATGCACAGATGGAAAGGTGAGAATGTGCCGCATACGAGGCAAGATGAAGCGAAAGATGTGGGTGAGAGAGAACGATGTTGTACTTGTAGCACCGTGGGATTTTCAGAGCGAAAAGGCTGACATAGTTTGGAGATACATAGGTGCACATGCAGAGTGGTTGGTAGCAAACAACTACATAACGAGAGAGTGAGACTGATACCCAACAGTTATATATTATGATGAGCTAAATAGAACGGGAATAAGTTTTGCGGGTTGTTGGTTTGTGGCAGGGGATTTGTAATTGATTTCGTCTAAAACTATGAATCAAAAACCAGTTGAAAAAGATGCACTCGTTTCACAATTGGCTAACTACAACATGCCTCATTTTGTGCTGGAGATGGTTGCAGCAAAGTGCAATTCTGAACTTGTTAAGAAAGGCAAGATTATTACTATTCTTTCCAGCATGAATGAATCCGCGCTCTCTCTTTTGCACAAGATATTTGTGCAGTGTGAAGATGATGAAACGGGCGAATTTTCTGATTTTAGATTTGGTGTTTTTGTATCCAGCAAGGTTCACGCAAAGTTAATGTTTGATCAGACTGTTACAGGTAAATCCGGAGTTGCGTACAAGGTCAAGGTGGCTGTATTCGGAGATCAGGGGTTGATCGCTCTGGGTGAAAACAAACCTAAAGGCGAAAGAGTTTCGCTGGATGAATTACAGCGTTTTGCTGAAATGATCAAAGATGTGTCAAAATCCAATGATGGGCAGAACCTGCTTTATGGATTTTACGGCTCTTCTGTTGGCTATGAAAAAGGTTTTAGTAAGGCTTTTGTTGGCAGCAGGCAGACAAAGACTCCAGTAAACAAGTATGGTTACAGCATACCAAAAACAATAACCCTGCTGGAGTTCAGGGACAGGAATACTAATAACGTTTTTACTGCTCCGTTCTAACCATTAGTTTCTATTTCTTGAACATATTCCTGAATTCATTGCTTAAAACATTAGTGTCGAATTCAGCTATCATGAATGGAGATTTGTTGAAATCAACTTGCAGTCCAACTGCTATGCCGCAAATCTTTCTTAGAGAATGAAAGTCTACTGCTTCATCTATTGATGCGGTAACTATCTCAGCAACCTTCCTGATTCTATCCTGAGAATCAGTGTCACAGAAACCCCCAATATTTGCTAAAAGTTTTAGTAGATCGAGTGTCTTTGTGCGCACTTCCGTATATTTTGCATTATCTTGATGGTCCTGTTTTTCAATAATGTCAAGGAGTGCGAGCAGTTCTTTTGCAACTGCCGTAAGTTTCTCTCTTTCCTCCCTTACCATATTCATCATACCAAGTTTTTGGATATGAGCCATGGTAACCCTCAGACACTCCCTCTACTATATTAATTAATCAGAAACCCGTCTCACCATATGCTATACTATAACGAGAATTCATGATCAGCGATATATGTTTTAAAAATGTAAAACCTAGTCTATAACAAATACTCACACATATTTTTATGCAAGCGAAATTTTATCCTAGACTGTTGAGGCTGAATATAGTACCAATATTCATCGTAGCTGCATTAGTATTGGCTAATGTGAATCAATATTCGTTTGCGCAGGAGTCTTCCGTTGCACTTGAAGTGGACGGAGTTACATACGATATTCCTTACAGCACTCAGAAAAGTAAAATAGTAAATGCCACTGCGGACTGGGAAAAACGCACTCTAATATTTCATTTCGATCCTCCGGCAAATGGTATAGTCATGCAGCTCCCTCGTGACGTGGTTGACCAAATGGCGAACATCAACGTGCTCCTTATAATGGATGACAATAACAAGCCCACTGAATACAAAGAAGAGAAAGTTGATTGTGATACTAGAACTATATCAGTAAATTTCAAAAATGATGTCTCGAGTATGCAGATAATTGGATCATTTCTGCGCTCTCCAAATGAACCAAAACCTGATGCTAACTTGGAGCTCGACGTTGATGGAAAGCTCTTCAAACTCACTACTTCTTCAGATTCTAGGGTATGCGATTGGAGATTCATGAAGGATGAGAGGAAGTTGGAAATTGATATTCAGGGCGGTTCGCACCTGCAAGTTATAACAGCAAATGAGCTTATAGGCAGGCCATACACTGTACTGGCGGATGGTAAGAGTGTTGACTTCAAGATGCACAATGCAAGTGATTTCTATTCATCTATATCAACAAAATATGAGAACGCTAGCACGATAAGTATAATCGGAACAACTGGTATACCAGAATTTCCGATCAGCGTTCTGGTAGCAGCACTTGGAATGGTTTCGACTATTACACTCCTTCAGTTAAGAAAAGTTAGGCTGAACAGCATCTAATGTCGCTTTATAAGGGATGCGGGTATCTAGATTTTAACGATGTGTGTATTTCTAACATAACTCCTTCTTACAACTTCCTGATTTGGTCGTAGTTCTTGACAAATTTCAATGCCAAAGTTATCATTGCAATATTACTATGTGAAAGAGCTTGATATCGAACAGAACTTGTGCATATTGATAGCCCCCCCGTACATGCAGTTAACGCTGTGCGTGACTATGGATCATTACTTATCACCAATATGTACTGGTGTTTGAAATGCGCAAGATAGCTGTAAACCGCATTAGATTTAGCTGAATGAGAAGAGGGATAGAGATCGGATACTTCTTCTCCAGCGCTGAATTTGTGTCTGCAAAGTGGTTGAATGTAATACAAAATGAAATAGCTCTCCCAAGTAACAAAAATTGAGTATCACCCGCTATGGCGTTCAGAAATAAAAAAAGAAAAAGGGGTGGTTTACGTTATCTTGTACTTAGTTCTCGATTTCGCTGAATATGCAGGACTCTACTGAAGCGTCTTGTAGCTCGTCGTCGAAGCTTTCGCCATCAGATTCGAGCACTACACATCTTGCTGACCAGAATTGTACAGAAGTTGTTGTCTGTGTGTTCAGATCTTCATATATGTCTGTGAACAGCACGACGTCTACCTTCTTGTCGTCATCGGAATTACCTATGTCTAGACAACGGAATACTTCCTTCTGTGATTCTACTGTCTTTGCGATCTTGCCCTTTGTCACTGTGTTCATTTCCTGTGGGAATTCAAGGTTTAGTTCTGTGCACTCACTACCTACAAAGACTGGACTTGACGAAATATCTGCAGATTCGCAGTCAATCACTGTAGCAGTGTTGTCGTCCTTTATGCAGGTTGTCGAGAATGCGTTAGTCTCTATCACTTCTTGGGCAGTAATGTTCTCGTATACTTCCAAGTATGTGGTCAAGTCAACTATGACTTCAAGGTTGCCCTGTACCAAGTGACAGTCGTAGATCTCTTTCTCTGCATGTATGGTCTTCACTATGTCTTTGTTCTTGACAGTGTTCATGGATATTCCATC